>CAXBFC010000630.1:0-3240 GCA_963974725.1 uncultured bacterium
CTACGGCGACGATGTGTCGCCTGATGCCACGTTCACGTTGCGCTTCAGTGATGGGCGCGTCGCTGGCTACAACTACAACGGCAGTCTGGCTCCTTGGCGAACCGTCTACCACGGCATGTTCGCGCGCCAGGCTGAGTTTGACGGCGTGCATCCGTTCGACCTGCCGGACCAGTGGCTACTGGCGCGCGATCGCATCGACATGCAGGCGCCGGTTGACTACGTCTGCACCGTCGACTCAACGGGCGGCAACTCGGGCAGTCCGTTGGTCAACTCGCGTCTCCAGCTAGTTGGCTTGCTGTTTGACGGCAACATCGAATCGATGGCCAACGAATTCCTCTACGGCGAGAGCGTCGAGCGCAGCGTCTGCGTGCATCCTCAAGGCATCGTCGAAGCGCTGCGCAAGGTCTACCACGCAAAACGTCTGCTGCGCGAGATCCAGCGCTAGTGATGCGCGGTTGCCCCTAAGTTCGCGGGGCAGGATGTGCGGGCCCCGATGTTTGGGGCCCCGAGGTGTGGGGCCCCGAGGTGCACAGACCTCGGGTTGCAGCGCGCGCGGCGGCGACTTTAGATCGTCGCCCGGCTCATGCTTTTTGGCGCGGTCCAGGGCTGCTCGCAGCCGCTGGACACTCGCACCCACCGATCGGACTAGCCACCCGTCGACTGCGAGACGCCGCCGACATACAGCGGGGCGGTCGTGACTTCTGGCTTGGCACCGATTGCCGGATCCTGGTAGGGGGCTCCGGTCGGCACCGTGATCGGCGTGCCATCGATGTCGAAACCTTGCGCCGTGTAAACGGTGCTCGGGCTGCCGACTTCGACCATGACCTGCTCGCCTTCCAGCTGCTTGATCTTGTAAGTCGTCGTGCCATCCGTCGCGGTCGCGCCAGTCGGGATGTTGAACACCGGGTTCCAGTTGTTGGAGCCGGTCTCTTGCTCATATGGAATGCCGCCGAGCCATTGCCCATCCCACTCGAGGAAGAACGTGCGGCCGTCGTACAGCGAGCCCGTTTCATTGTGCACGTAGGTCAAGCGCAGCGGCGCGTCGAACTGCACGAAGTTGCCTTGTGCGTCCTTGATGGTGCGCAGTTGGTTCCATTCGTTGGCACCAGTGCTCCACTGGTAGCTAGTGGATTGCGAGCTGACCTCGTTGAGAGAAGTCAGGGCAGTCGAGAACATCGGGCCACAACCGAGGCCGTAGAAGGCTGGGCCGGCCGAAACGGTGACGCCGGTGCCGAGCGCGACTGGATCGGTGCCGATCATCAGCATCAGCGTTTCCTTGTCGAACGTGTAGACCGTGTTGCCCGAGCTGACGGAGGTCGCGTCGGGGAAGTAGGGCGACTCGGAGCTCAAGTAGTTGGCTTGGTTCTGCGTGATGTTCGCACGCAGCATGTTGAAGTAGCCGTTGAGCGTCAGATCTCCGTTGGCCATCTCCGTGGAGTCGGCGTTGATGGTGACATTCTTCCAGACGTAGGCCGGCTCAGAGTTGCTGATCGATGAAGGCCAGGTCCATTCGACCTGACCACGTGCTTGGCTCCAGCAGGAGACCCATTGACCAGCCGTGAACGACGAGGCGATGCTGACTGCGGGGCTGATCGCGGTCCATTCGCCATTGCTGCGCACGCCAACCTTGACGAAGTCGGCGTCTGCCCACGTGACGCGCAGTTCTTCGCCGGCCGTCGGGTCAAAGTACTCGAGCACTTCGTTGGCCAAGTCACCCAGCGTGATCGACTCACGGCTGCGCTTTTCGAGGCGGCCCGGCGCAATGAACACCGTGTAGGCGGTGGATGTGCCGGTGCTTTCGAACGAGCGGCGCAGCAGCGTGTCGCCATTGCTTAGCGTCGTGCCTTCCGGGAACCAGAGGCCGTAGAAACCGGCCCAGCCGTTTTCGCCGTTCTCGTCGGTGACCGGGAATCCGGACATCTGTTCGATGCGGTCTTCGGTCGTGTTGTCGTAGACGCCGTAGCGGTGAACGCGCGTGTTGAAATCGTTGCGGTCAAGCACCGACAGCGTGTTGGCGTTGGTGACGTCACGACGCGCGAGGTAGTCGGCGTTGAACTCAATCTGGAACTCGCCTTCTTCGGTGAAGAGCGAGCCGTTGTTCATCTTGAAAACCGACTCGGTGTAGGCGCGGCCGGAGTCGGCGGATGGGTCGCCAACCACGTGTACGCGGTCACGCATCGCGTTTTCGTTGAGCGCGGGTGTGCTGTCGACGTCGCCGTGCGACATGAAGAACTCGACTTCACTCTGGCCGTCGGTGCGCGCAATCGTGCGCATGTAGCCTTCGAAGTTCGTGTCCGTGCTGGTCGACGCTTCGGTGGTGGCGAGGTTCTTGAAGAAGAGCGTGAACGCGCCGAGCGGCTGCTCGTCGGACGGCTCTTCGGTGACTGTCAGCGAGCCGTAGATGATCGACGGCGTCGGGTCGCCCATCGTTTCGTCTTGCTCGATCCAGAAGCTGACCAGTTGCGACGCAGTGTTGTTGGCGCGAGTCGAATTGACGATCCACTCTTCGTACACCGTGCCGTTGTTGCCACGCTCACCACCGCCACCGCGATCTTCGTCGGCGACAAGGGCAATGTAGGCGCCTTCGTTGGTTTGCTCCCAGTAGCGCGTCTGTTGCAGGCTCGACAAGATCATGTTGACCGTGTCGAGAGCTTGCATCGAGTTGTCCTCGATCCAGAAGCGGGTTGGGTCTGTCTCATAGTCACTGCCGGTGACGGCGAGTGCATTGTTGCTGAGGATCAGCGAAGCAGGGCTATTGCCAGCTGCCTCGACAATCGAGACCTGTTGTGGGGCTTGCAGACCTAGAACGGTCTCACTTGAGCCGCCGCTGCCGCCGCCACAGCTGGTGAGCGCAATGAGCAGAATGGACGAGGTAATGATCTTCGACATAACGATTCTTGAATGGCCTCTCCAATGACCAAGTGCCTGTAGTGGCGTGTGCAGATTGACCGCATCGGCAGATATCCCCGTCGTTGTTGAGGGGGTTGCGGGGGCGCGCGGTAATCTGCAGCGCATGAAGATCAGGCGATTGCTGTACCTTTCCGTGGCGCTTGGGCTTGCGTCGAGCGGGTTGTTTGCGCAAGAGACACCGCACGCGTTCGTAGGGGCTCGCCTGGAGATTTGCGACGGTCCGTCCATCGAGGATGGCGTGCTTGTCGTGCATCGCGGCAAGATCGTTGCCGTTGGTGCGGCTGACGACGTACAGATCCCAGGCAATGCGGTGAAAGTCGACGCTTCTGG
>CAXBFC010000631.1:0-3238 GCA_963974725.1 uncultured bacterium
ATCCTGGGAACCGGGCGGCGAGTTCCAGGCATCGCTCGGCAACTACAACAGCACGCGCTACCAGGTTCGTGCGACCGGCCCGATCACCGACGAAACGTTGGCGATGAGCGTCGATGCTTCGTATGAAAAGCGCGACGGCTACACCGACAACCTCGCCACCGGCAACGACATCGATGATGCCGAAAGCACCTTCGCCCGGATGCAATTCCTGTGGGCGCCGAACGACGACAACACGGTGCACTTCAGCATCTACGGCGAAGCGTCGCGCGATGGCGGCTTTGTGCTGAGCGACGTCGGCGGGCTGCGCACCAACCCGTGGCGCATCAACCAGGACTTCGAAGGCCGCACCGAACGCGACATCCTCGCCGGCTCGATTGTCTGGAATCACTACGACCGGAACTTCGACCTGACGACGATCACCGCGGCGCAAGACTGGGACATCGACGAAACCGCCGACTTCGACTTCCAACCGTTCGACATCGTCCGGCGTGACACCCGCGAAGAACAAACCTACGTTTACCAAGAAGTCCGCCTCGCGTCGGTTGCCGATGCCGCACTCGACGCGGGTGAGAAGGACGGCATGAAGTGGCTCGTCGGCGTCAGCGGCTTCCACAGTGAGTCCAAGCAAGAAGCGTCCAACGACTTCCGCCCTGGCAGCATGATGTTCAACCCGCTAATCCCAGCAGAGGGTGTCGACCGATCGGCCGGCACCTTCGACAGCTGGTCCGCAAGCGTGTTTGGCCAAGCGACATGGATGCTTCGCAATGGCTTCGAAGCGGCCGCCGCGGTGCGCTACGACTACGAATCGCGCGAAGCGACCATCAACCGCACGTTCTCGGGCTTCCCCACGGGCGGCTCGCGCGGCGACCGATCGTTCGAACGCATCCTGCCGCGCGCCAGCATTGCCTACCGCAGCAACGAAGACTGGAAGACCTACTTCAGTGCCGCGCGTGGCTTCAAGGCCGGCGGTTTCAACCTGACCGCGCCGACCGGCAGCGAGTCGTTTGGCACCGAGACCAGCTGGACCTACGAACTCGGCGTCAAGACCGAGTGGTTCGACGACCGCCTGAAGGCCAACGCGGCGGTGTTCTTCATCGACTGGGACGACATGCAGCTGAGCCAGTTCGACCCCACCGCTGGTGGCTACGTCAGCAACGCCGGCAAATCGACCAGCCAGGGCGTTGAGCTGGAAGTCGCGGCCCAGATCTGCGAGGACTGGAGCGTCTTCGGCACCGCCGGCTACCTCGATACGGAGTTCGATCAATACACCGACCAATTCGGCCAAGACGTTTCCGGCCGCAGCTTGCCGTTCGCGCCGAGCTACACGTTTGGTGCCGGCAGCCAGTTCACCAAGAAGCTACCGAACGAGGTCCAAGCGTTCGCCCGCATCGATTGGTTTCACGTCGGTGAGTTCTTCTACGACGCCGGCAACCTCGGCGCCGAGCGCTACAACCTGACCAACCTGCGGCTCGGCTGGACGCGCCGCAACGTGCGCGTCGAAGGCTTCGTGTCCAACCTGCTCAACGAGGAGTACATCTCGATCGCCTTCCAAGCGAACCCCGGCGACCCGACCCAGTTCGTGGGCCAGAACGGCGCACCGCGCACCTACGGCATTTCGTTTGCCGTGACGTTCTAGCAGTGCGAGCAGGCTAGCAGGCTCGGCCGGCACGCGCCGGCTACTTGCCGGCAGCAGCCGACACGCAGAACAGCGTATCGTTAGTGCGGATCAGCACCTCATTGTGCGCGACAACGATCGAGGCGCGGATCAGGTCGTCGTCTTCGCCAGCCATCGCGACCTGATGCACGATCTTGCCGTCGGCCATGCGGACCACGGCGACGACGCCGTTGTGGTTGATGCACCAGACGTGCCCATCGGCGACCGTCGGCGAACCGCGCCACAGATGCTCCTTGCTCATCTTGGTGGTCCAAACGACTTCGCCGTCCTTGGCGCGAACCTTGGACAGCGCCGACTGCACGTCACTGAGCACGTAGAAGTGGCCGTCGGCAAACGCCGGCGTCGGCACGTCACTCGACACCGGGTTGGGCCGGCCTTCGCTCTTCCAGGCGAGCGCGTCGTCGGTCAAACCGCCTGCGCCACCGAGTTTGATCGCGTAGACCGGGGCGCGCTTGGGTGCACACACGAGCGCTACGCCATCGCCGACCACCACCGTCGGCACGAGCCGCCAGAAGCGTTCTCGGTGCCCCTGGTTCCACGTGCCCCACCGCCACAGTTCTTTGCCGGACGCCGGATCGTGGCCGGTGATGACATCGCCGCCGACCAACAGCATCTCCTTGCGGCCATCCGTGCCGACATACGGAATCATCGAGGTGTAGGACTCGAGCGACTCGACCTTGGCCGGCGACGGACGAACGTGCTTGTAGATCGTCTTGCCGTCCGCCGGGTTGATCGCGAGCACAAACGAGTCGATCGCCTGGACCGCCTTCGCAGGTTCTTCGGCAGGCTTCGGTCCGCCGCGGCCGCGGCGGCCACGCTGGATCGGTTCGTCGCGTTGCAGCACCGGCAGGTAGACGACTCCTTCGACCAGTGTCGGACTCGCCGAGAACGTCCAGTTGAACGCGAAGTTGCCGTAGTCCTCCTGGATGTTGCGACGCCAAAGTTGCTTGCCGTCGAGGTCGAAGGCCACCAGGTCGCCGTTGCCGAAGAAGAATACGACGCGCTCGCCATCCGTAACAGCTGATGGGCTGGCGTAGGTAGCACGGGTGCGAGCGCCGCGGGCAATGTTGGTGCCTTGCGGCGTCGGCTTATAGCCACTGCCGGCGTCCTTCTGCCACAGCACCTTGCCGTCGCTGCGACGCACACACATCGCGACCAGCTGTTCGCGCTTGGAGTCGACCGACGTCAAGAAGATGCGATTGCCAATGACGATCGGAGTGCCGGCACCGGAACCCGGCATCTCGACCTTCCAACGCACGTTCTGGTCCGGCCCGAAGTCCGTCGGCAGGCCCTTGGCGGCCGCCGCGCCGTTGAAGTTTGGACCGCGCCAATGCGGCCAATCCTGTGCTTGCACCGATTGCGCAAAGGTGTGCGCGAGTGCGAGCACGATCGCACCGCCGAGAAGACCACGCGGGAAGTGAGTTGCCATAAACAGTCTCCGTCAGGATTTGGAAGCAGCCTCGTCGTCGAACATCTGCTGGATCTTGTCAACGACCCCAATCGCTTCTTCGGTGTCGACGATGCCGGTAAGCAGGTCGATCAATCCCTGACGATGGGCTTCGT
>CAXBFC010000632.1:0-3231 GCA_963974725.1 uncultured bacterium
TGAAACCGAAACCGAAACCTGCTGGCAAGGCCGGCGTGAACGTCGCCACCAAGGCCGGCAAGATCCCGTGGTTGCCACCGACGAGCACTGTCGAGCAATCGGCACGTGCCATCGTGGTCACCAAGACTCCGAAGGCCACCGCAGACGCTGGTGCGTTCCGCCGCGAATACCGTATCGATTGCGAAGCGTTCGCAATCCACAACGACGGCACGCATGCGCAGCAGACGTCGAAGGGTCTCAATGCCGCATTGCAAGATGCGAAGACGCACAAGGCGAACCGCATCGTGTTTGCGGCCGGCACCTACTTGATCAGTGCCGACGACCCGATCGTCATCGACCACCGGGATACGGTCATCGATCTGAACGGCGCAACGCTTCGCATCGAAGACAACGCGAAGCCTAAGTACCGGATGATCGATATCGTTCGCGGTGCCAGCAACGTGCGGCTGACCAATGGCGTGCTGATCGGCGATCGCGAACGACACGACTACTCGTCGAACAAGGGGCTGCACGAGTGGGGCCACGGCGTCGTGTTCCACGGTGGCCGCAACATCGAAGTCGACCATCTGCACATCAGCCAGGTCACCGGCGACGGTGCCAATTCCCGCTTCACCGGTGCGCGGACGCGAGAAGAACTGTTGGCGCAGATCGCCATGTCGCTCTATGCGAAGCACTTTGAGTCCGGCGCGTTCACCAAGAACGGCAACAAGGTCGCCGATGGCGGCAAGTCGCGCACGATCGATCCGGTCGACATGACGCGCTGCGGCGATGCCTTCGAGTTCGGCTACTCGACGGGCTACCTCGGTTATCCGTTCTTGCGCGGGCGGCGATACCTGGCGCTGTTCTACGACGGGGACATGCGGTTCCTGCAAAGCCAGCAGTGCCTGCAGTTTCGCAAGGTGGCGTTGCCAGCCCGCGCCAAGTTCGCGCACTTCGTGTTTGAGCAAGCGAGCGTCTCGGACGTGCCATTCCATGCCGGTGCCGGCAAGGGCAGCTTCGTCGCGCGGGTCACCAACTTTCACGGGCCGGTGGACGTGCACTTTCACGACAACGTGCTGCACAAGAATCGACGCCTCGGCTTTGGCTTCTGCGGTGGCCGTCAGTGGCTGATCGAAGACAACGTCATCACCGAGAACGGCGGCACGGCACCCGGCTACGGCATCGATTTCGAAGACGGTTGGGAGTTCATGCAGGACGTGGTGCTGCGCAACAACACCTTCAAGGGCAACCTTCGCGGCGATCTGGTGATCTGCGCCGGCAGCGAGTTGCGCATCGAAGGCAATGACTTTACCGGCAACGTGGCGGTGCATGCGCGGCCGCACAACTACGAGTTCATCAACAACCGCTTCCGCGGCGGCTCGGTGACGTATCGCACGCGAACCGGGGTCGCTCGCTTCCAGGGCAATACCTACGAAGACGGAAAGCTCACGATCGCCTACGACACGAAGGCGGTTGCGGATGGTCTTCCGCGGTTGCCGGGCCAGGCGGTCGCGACGCCGCCGTTGCAGTTTGAAGAAGAGACGCTGCGCAACGTTTCGCGGGTGACAGGTACCTACTTCGTGTTCCGCGATTCGACGTTCCGCGATGTGCAGTTCGTGGCAGGCAACGAAACCCGCCTAGTCGATTGGCAACGCTGCGACGTTCGCAACACGAGCGTGCAATACGAGGCGAAGGGGCCTCCGGTAACCGTGAATCTGGACAGCGGGTCGGCAGTGGTAGAGCAGCGCGGGGCAGGGTTGACGCGCATCGAGCCGAGCAAGCAGTCGGCGTCACCCAACAAGCCTGCGGCCGCAACACACATCGATCCAACCGAGAGCGACGTGCCGTATGGCAGCCACAAGAAGCAGGTCGTGGACTTCTATCGGGCAGATCGGGAGTCGCCGACGCCGGTCGTGGTCTACATCCACGGTGGCGCGTGGTGGGCCGGCAGCAAGGCCAAGCCGATCGTTGCACCGTTCCTGGCAGCTGGCATCTCCGTCGTCTCCGTCGCATATCGCTTCCTGCACGAGGCCAAAAAAGACGGCATCGAACCCATGGTGCGCGGCCCGATGATGGACGCAGCCCGTGCGCTGCAGTTCGTTCGCAGCAAGGCAAAGCAATGGAACCTCAGCCCCGAGCGCATCGGCGCCATGGGAGGTTCCGCCGGCGCGTGTTCGTCGCTGTGGCTCGCATTCCACGATGACCTCGCCGACAAGCGCAGCAAGGATCCGATCTCGCGTCAGTCGACGCGCCTGTTTTGTGCCGCGGTCAACGGCGCACAGACCACGCTCGATCCGAACCTGATGCAGCAGTGGACGCCCAACAGCAGCTACGGCGGCCACGCGTTCGGCTTGGTGCCCGACGCCAAGAACGGCCTGTCACGCTTCGAAGTGTTCCTGGCGCGACGCGAGCAACTGCTGCCATGGATCCGCGAGTATTCCCCGATGGAGCACGTCACGCGCGACGATCCGCCAGTCGCCTTGTTCTATCGCGCGCCGCCGGCAATGGGGCAGAACCAGAAGGATCCGACCCACACCGCGAACTTCGGTGTCGGGCTGCTGCAGAAGTGCCAGGCTGTTGGAGCGCGGTGCGAGTTGGTCTATCCCGGTGCGCCCGACGTGCGGTTCAAGACAGCAGTGGACTACTTGATCGCAACCCTGAAGGCGCCGCAGTAGCGCCGGCTACTTCAGCAGCAGTGGCCACAACTTCCAGAGGTCGAGTTCTGCGTCGGTAACATCGATGCGAACGCCGCCACTTGCCTCACCGACGACTTTTGCTTCCTGGAACGCGTTGCGCCACTTCGGGGCTGCTGCAGGAAGTCGCTTGCCGATGTACTTGCCGAGCAGCTTGGCATACCGCTGGCACGCTTCTTTCGCCGTGTCTTCGTCGCTGCTTGATGCGATCGACATCGAGAACGGTGATGGCGCAATGGTTGCCACCGGCGAACCCATGACTGGCAGCCACGCCATGCCTTTGAGCACCGAACCGGTGGGCACTTCGAAGGCGAGTCCCGCGTTGGCCTTTTTCGCGGCCGCAACGACGGCTGGCCAAGGGCCGGTAGCGGTGCGTTTTGACGCTGTGTGTTGCACGACGACGTGGTCGGGCGCGACCTCGACTTCATACTCGGGCCACCAAGTGTCGGAGCGAACGACGCCGTCCTTCATGGTGTGTGCGACGTTCATGGTTGACAGGTAAGCATCGAGAACGGTTGGCTCGAAGCAGCCACTTGCGGCTGCCCACGCGAGGGTCACG
>CAXBFC010000633.1:0-3200 GCA_963974725.1 uncultured bacterium
AGGCTCTTAGTGATCGGAATGCCCGCGTTGAGCAACACCGCCAATTGGCTGGTGAACTCAGCGAGGACCTTCGCGGTCACGCGACCTCTGCCAAAGGAAAAGGAGCTGCCGCCACCACCACCGGCTTTACCGGATGGTTTGGCGACTGCGGCGGTAGAGGCTTTCGGAGCAGGGCTCCGGCGCTGCAGTTTCTTCGGCATCGACGACGACTGGGCTCGGGAATGGAGAGGGGCACGGCCATCGTTGCGCATCCAGCCAGTCGGGGCAACGGCCTACGTGCGTCTCCGACCGAACTGTGGTCACTCCGACAGGATGCCGAACCACCGCATCGCCGAGTAAACCAGCAGAGCAATCGCCCCAAGCAACACCAACCACGACCAAACCGGCGGCCGCAGCGAGACTGCGGCAGGCCACAGCGAACGTGCGTCAGGACGCTCATGGCGCGGCAATTCGACCTCGGAGCTGCCAACCAGGGTGGGATCGAGGACATCTACGATCACCGCGGTCGCGTTGTCTGGGCCACCAGCATCCAGAGCGCACTTGATCAGCTGTTCCGCCGTTTCCTGGGCATCGCTGCCGGCAACAATCTCCGCAAAATCCTCAGCCGGCACGACATTCCAGACGCCATCCGTGCACAGAATGAAGCGGTCGCCTGCTTCGACCGCAACCTGCGCATCGTCGGCGTCACACTCGACCTGGCCACCGCCGATGCAGCGCGTCAGCAAACTCTCGCCTTCTTTGACGGCATGATCCGTTGTCAACGCCGTACAGGTGTCACCGCGCAGGCGGTACAGGCGGGAATCGCCGATATGGCCAAACACTCCGCCCGCCGCATCCAGCCACAAGGCCGTCATCGTGGTGCCCATGTCGCGCAGCGCCGGGACCGCCGCGGCAGACTCAAAGACGGACGCGTTGGCGGCGTGAAAGCCCGTGCGCATGCGTTCTTGCACTGCGGCAACCGCACTGGCATCGAGCAACGTCGTCCCCAAGGCGCGCAACGCCGTGCGGCTGGCCTCAGCACCTCCGGCGACGCCGCCCATGCCATCTGCGACCGCGGCGATGAACGCGGGATCCTCACCGGGAGGTGTCGCGAGCAGGTAGTCGTCCTCGTTGGCGCCGCGTACCAGGCCCGTATGACTGCAAACCCCGACCGCAAGCCCAGCAGGCAACTTCATCGTGCACTCTCAGCGGTAAACGTCGCCGATGCCACGCCACCGCGCAGCGTCCCGATCCGGATCTGGAACGAGCCATCCGCGGTCGGCTTCGGCAATAGAGCTTCGTAGTGAAAGCGGATTCGCTGCAGGTCGCGAGAATTGATGAGCTCCGTCGCAAAGCGATCGCAGACCGCCGCATCCTGGAAGCCAGGCCCTTCTATTCGAACCACGCTAAGGCTCTCAATGGAGCTTACGACGACCCGAGTGCCCTCGGGAGACTGCACCAACTGGATGTCTGCGGCGGCTAGGTCGTCGAGGCGGCGGCGGAACACTTCGCTCTTCAGCTTGCGCGCCAAAGACAACAATAGCCGTCGCTCGGTCGTGGCGCGCACCGACGCGGCAACTGCCTCGCGGTCATCGCCGACCCAAAAAGGAGGCACGATGATCGACGCCAACAACCCGAGCACGTCCGTGCGTTCGGTCAACGCAAGCTCAATGGGCCCGGAGTCCACCTCGAAGCTCGCGATCTCACGCCCGCTCTGCAGTTCGCGCAACGACACGCGCAACGTCGCCCGCGACTCAAAGGTGCGGTCCGGGATCAGCGCACCAACGCCAAGCAGGATCCAGGTCGCGAACGTGACCGGCCAACGGTTGTTGGTGCCTTGGTTGTCGATCGGACCATCCCGCAACTCTTCGATCAGCACCAACAGGTCAAAGCCATCTTCACGCGCCTGCTGCAAGAACTCCAACACGCCGGTCTCATCGCTGCGTAGCCGAAGTTGCTGACGAAGATCCCGGCGTCGCATCTCATCCGTATCGCCCACCACACGCTGAAACACGCGCCCGCGATCCAGCACATCCAAGATGGCAGCAAACGGAATCGCCTCCTTGGTCGCATCCGGAGGCTGCGCCGGCGCACCCAATTCGCGCAGGATGAACGTGCCCTCGGAGCCGGGGAGCGGCGAGAAGAACGCCCCACCACTGACCAGAACCGCGCGGTCCAGCGGCGGCTTCGCGGCAATGCCACGCAGGTCGTCCGTGCCGGCGCACGACGCCAACAGCATGAGCACCACGCTGCAAATCCACAACCTCATCGAAACCCCCACTTGCCCGCCAACTCCTGCGCGTCTCCCGCAACCCGAAACCCGACCCGCTGCAAACGCGGTTCACGACCGCGCCCCAACAGGTCTTTACCATCGCGCGCCAACTGCTCGGTGCGCAACACGCCGGGTACGGACGGCGGCAAGACCCGAACTCCTTCGAGGCGCAGCGGCTTGCCGGCGCGATCGATCATGCCATTGCGTTCGCCAAAGGCGAGGCCGCGCACGACGCCGAACTGCCGGATCAAACCAAGCTCGTCGGGCAACTTGTCCTTCTGCCCAACCGCCATGCCCATGACGCGCTCCAAATGCTTCTTGTGGTCACCCGTCCACTCGACCAACACCAAGCCGGCGTTGGGCATGTGCGGCAAATCCAAGACCCATTCTTGCACGCCGAAGTCGAGGCCAACGAACTCGTAGCCATCGCCATACGACGTCTTGATGACGTCACCAAACGACCGCGTCTGGGCAGAAGTCCACGGTGCAACCGGCGCAGTATCGCCACGGAACGCAGCCGCAAGCACCGCGCCACCGCGCGCGCGCGCCGCGTGGCAGGCAGTCCCGGTGTTGTCGGCGTACGCAGCCAACTCCAGTTCGCACCCGAATGGCAACCGGAACAGGTTGGCATCGTTGCCGACGGCGAGCCCCAACAGCCGGGTGCAGGCCCACGCCTGGAAGAAATCGGCCCCCGCCAGCACCGCATCGTCAGGCGGCGCTGGAGTTCCCGAGCCAACCGCAACATGCGGCAACAGGTTGTGCGGCTGGAGTCGCTCGCTGCCCAAGGGGTCGAAGAAATGCACACACACACGGCGGAGCTCTGGGTCGATGATGCTGGTCGCGAAGTTTCGCAACGCGCGCGCCTCGCGCCAATTCAACTCGCGGTTCTGCAGCATGATGTCCGGCATGCTGCGCACGTTGACGGGTGCCTGTGGCCGGAACGTATACC
>CAXBFC010000634.1:0-3193 GCA_963974725.1 uncultured bacterium
TGGCCGAATCATCGGCATGCGTGTGGCCGATGTAACTCTTGCGGCTGAAGCGCGATCGAGTTTGCGGATAGGGCGGGCTTCGCACCGTACAATCTTCGATTGTCACGAGAGGCAGGCTCTAGCGCGATGGCGGTGTGTCGCCGCCGAGTCGTTCGCCTGCACACCAAAGCTCGGGGCGGCGCTTCGGCCGCCCGATCGCACTAGTGCAAACGTCGAACAATCAGTAGTGCGACCAGGAGATGTCGATGTCGTCCGACGTGATCCAGCCGAACGCGTTGTGTCCCGGCGTGTAGACCGCCCATTGGAACGCGAGAGTGACCCCGGACGGAATGGAGCACGGCATCGGTAGCTGGATGGAGCCGGAGCCGGATACGCTGGTAACGGTTGGCAAGGCGTTCAACAGCGGCAAGCCGACGTAGCGCGTGCACCCAGGGGCGCCCGGAATCGGTGACGAGGCCAACAGGTTGCCGATAAGCAAGACCGCCAGACTGTTGGGCGGCGCATTGTCCACCTCGACCTTGAAGAGGTAGAGGCCAGCTACTGGATCGGCATTGGTGTCGATCGTCGGCAACGAACCACCGGGGCCAGGGCAAGCCGATCCATACGGTGCGATGTTTGGAGCCACGGGCTCGTACCGATGCGCGCGCACGTCATTGACACCGGGGGCCGGCCCCGTGGCTCCCTGCCAGGCGAGCATCACCGTGTTTTTGCGGAGGGTGATGGGCGCCGAGAGTTGGGCCGAGGATGCACGCAGCCCCGACTGGTACGGTCCGTTCAAGACATCCACTGGGCGATTGCTGATCGGTACCGTGCCATCGGGAAGCACGCGTGCCGCACGCACGTTCAGTGAGAACTCATTTGGCGGTATCGCCTGCAGGTAGGCGACAGTGAACTCACAAAAGCCGGCCCCCACAGCGGGGCTCGTTTCGACGTCGCTGGTTGATCGGATGTCGATCTCCGTACCGATCGAACCGCTGATGCCGTATCGGTGAGCCTTGACGTCGCGGTCCTCATCCCAGGCGATCAGGAACAGTGGGTTTGGATCGATCGTGGAGACTCCCTGCAAACCGATGTCCGCACGGTATTCGTTTGGGCCAACGGACCCGGCACCAGCAACCGTTTCGACGGGGTCGTCGATCACGACGCTTGCGTTGCGGCCGCGAATCGCCGCAGTGCGCAGGTCATGGTCGCCCGGTGATGGCGACGTGTAGAAGCGTTCCCAGACGACGCGGTTGACGCGCCACCACTGGCCGCCGATCGACCGCGAGAGCATGTTGCGTGGAATGCGGGCGTTTCGCACGTAGCCCGAGGTCACGTTCTCAAGCACGGTGCCGTTGCTCGAGAGCCACTGCCCCGCGTAGTAGACCGAGGCGGCGCGCACTTGATATGGCTGCAAGGCGCCGGAGGCAGTGCGGTCGTAGACCAAGAGAGCCTGATTGCCGCCGTCGCCTGAGATCGACGGGCGACGGTCTTGCTCACCTTGTGCCGGGAAGCTGACCTGTACTTCGCCCGACTGAGGCGTGATCGAGTTCGCTGAAAACTTCCGCACGCGCACATGGTCACCCCACTCGTAAGCAACGAGGAAGCCGTTCAGACCACACACTGAAGGATTCTCCGCTTGGCCACTGCTGGTCAGCACCATGACCGGGGACAGTGGAAAACCGTCGTGACGATAGATCCGGCCGCGCAGCTCGGTGAAGACGTTCACCTGCCGTTGCCACACGAACATGAAGTGGCCGGTCGATGCGTGCTGGGCGACGTCGGGCACGCTGTCGGACGAGGTGCTGCCTCCGGGCAGAAACAATGGCCCGACGGCAGGATCGATGATGACCGGATAGTTGGCCTGATCGAGGAATGTGCCTGGCACGATGAGCTCGATGCGGTCCACACCGTTGCAGCGTGTTGCAACGGGAACTGGTTTGCCGCCACGCTCAAATGCGATCGCTTCCCCATAGCGGATGGTCGCCTCGCCATCGTGACAGAACTCGAGCGCTCCGTGTTTTGCGACGGTCGTTGGCAACTGCAGGCCGGCCCCGTGAGCGGCGATACCGATCACGAAGTCACCTTGACCAGCTGGGCGTTGCTTGAGCACGAAGGACTGTTCGAAGCCTGATGGGTCGACGCGGTAGCGCTCGGAGATTCCCGGGTGCTCGTAGCGCACGGTCTCGGTCGTGGCACGGCTGGGTGCGCGGCCCACAACCGTACGCACATGCCCGAGACGGCCGTGGTCGACGAGGCGCAGAGTGACTGCTGCCTCGGTGCTCTGAGTGACTGGGTGAACAACGCCCAGCAAGGCACCGGAGTCGTCGAATCGCGCTCGGTGAGCGACACCGTCTGTAACGAAGCTCCCGTCGAGAGTCTCGACCAGGCCGGTAGTTGCAAGCTGTGGCTCGAATGTCGGTTGGCCCTGGGACTTGTCGCCCAAGGAACCCTGGGGACAAGCAATGGCGACGCTTGCAAGCGACAGAGCGAGTAGAGAAGAAACGAGTCGCGTAGGTGATAGAAGCTGTTGCATCGGCGGGTAAGCACAAGAGTGCGCTACCCGTGGAAATGACAAACCGACCGTGGGTAGCTCGTAGAAACTCAAAAAACGCTCAGGGCTTCCGTCACGCCGCTGCAGGTGCCGTGCACATATGCACATGCGTTGGCCAAGCACAGTGAAAAGGCGACCGCTATGTTGCGGCGCGTCGGATGTGGTGGTCGCGGGGACTTCGGTGGGAATGCCAAGTGAGGTGGCGCGTCGGCTTGCTGGCCGACGCTTGGCTGAAGGATGAGATAGTCGGAGACTCAGGTGCGGGTGGCCCGCCAGATAAACCCCGACACCAACGACGACTTCTCCAGTACAGGATGGATCCGAACGCAGTTTTTGAAGATTGACGTTCGCGCCAAGCCCCACCGCGGGCATTCGTTCTGTGGACGCAATGAAGAACCAGCACATGGACTCGACCGACCTGACCTGGCTGTGCAAGCTGGCGCGCGCGCTGATTCGTGAACCTGATGCGGCGGACGACCTGGTGCAGGACACGTTGGTCGCGGCTCTGCAAAGTGATCCGCCTGGGGGATCTGCGCGGCGCTCATGGTTGGCGGCGGTGGCACGGCGACTGGCGTCGCGCAGTTCGGCGCTACTACACGTGGGCGGAGCTGTTACGGCGGGTGTTTCACGGCTCGCTCGTAGGCAGTCAATAGCTTTGGC
>CAXBFC010000635.1:0-3193 GCA_963974725.1 uncultured bacterium
CGAAGCGCCCCAGCAACGCGGGGTCGTCGAGGCTGCGGTCACCGTTGCCGGCAGGCACCACCATGTGCAAACCATTCGCCGTCGCCGTCAAGGTCGCATCAAACGACGCTTGGAAAAACTCAAATGGCAACCACGTTCCGGGTCCAAGCGCTGGCACCAAAACCATGATCACAACCATGCCGACGTCGCCGGGCTGACTGTTCAGCAGCGCGACCGCAACGGCGTTGCTGTAGTTGCCGTGCACATCAATGCCAATGAACTTGGCCTCGACTTCATCCGCCATGCCGGTGATGCCGTATGCGTTGCGGTCGGCGAACATCACCGAGCCGCCCGACGTGCCGTGCAACGCGGGAATGGACGTCGTGGATGGCACTGGGCCGATCACGTTGCTCGCAACCATCTGACACAGGTCTTCGTGGCCCAGCGTCCAGCCGTTCTCGAGCATGCGAAAGCCAATGCCTTGGCCGCGGCCGCCGAGAACCCCGGCCGCCAACCGGAACCCGTGTCCGAGTGGCGTCGGCGATTGCGCCAACTGCTGCGACACGAACGACGGCGTCGTCGGCGGGATATCCCCGGGCCCCGGCGGTAGCGGGATTAGCGGTGGCGGCAGTAGCGTCGGCGTCGCAGTCGCCAGATAGAGACGCGGCTGGTAGTAGACGTGGGCGATCAGCGGTTCTTGTGCCAACTGCTGCCGCAGGATCTCGCAACTCGCAGCATCCGGCGTCGCAACATGGAACCACAGCCCTAGGTGGCCGGGACGGTTGTGCTCTGGCAACACCGCGCACGCGTGTTGATGCCATCGATCGAGTTGCTCGCGCGGCACGCTCGTGACCATCGGCATGACCGTGGCACCTGCAAGCCAGCGCTGCACGGACGAAAGATCGCAACCAGTGCGCGACACAAACCGCCCGCCACGCCACTCGGCGCCAGTGCCTTCGGCGAGTTTGACCTCGAGCCGCGTGTCATAGATCGCCGGCAAGTTGCCGCTGGCTTGCGGGCTGCGATCTTCGGGCGAGCGCAGCAGCACCGGGACGCCTGCAGCATCGGCGGGGCGTTGCCACGTGGGCTCCACGAACTGAGCCATCAAGCTCGTCGTCAAGCAGGCCATCGACAACAGGGCCGACGACAAATGGACCCACAGGGTTCGCAACCGTTTCATCGATCGAAAAGCTTACCATGCAGGCGCCGGCACGCTCACCCTGTCGCGCTGGCACGAGCGCCGGTTCGCTGGGCCGCACGAGACCGTGCTCGAACGGGCTCGAACGGGCTAGAACGGCACATTGCCGATCGGATACGCCCGCCATTCGGCGAAATCGAAGTGCCACCACTCGTGCTCGTAGACAGCGAAACCCTGTGCTTCCATCGCTCGACGCAAGATCTCGCGGTAGTAGCGCTGCCTCGACGTGCCACCGGGGTAGTCCGGATACGCCCGAGCGGTGAACTCGTCGTAGCCGGACGGCATCGCGTGCTCCTCGCCGGTCGCCAGGTCGTAGAGCGTCAGGTCGACCGCGCAACCTCGGTTGTGGCGTGAGCCGTTGACTGGGTTCGCGACGAAATGCTTCAGGTGCGATGGCGTCGCATCCCAGAACACCTTGGTCACCGACCACGGCCGATACGCATCGAAAACCTTCAGACCGAGGCCCTGCTTGCTGAGTTGCTGGTGGGCGCGCAACAACGCCATCGCCGCGGGCCGCTGCATCTTCGCCTTGGCCTGATCGTAGACTTTGGCGCCGAGGAAGTTGTTGTCGGTCGCGTAGCGAATCTCCAACTGGATCGTCGGGTCCAACGCGTCCAGACCGACCAGATCAAACTCGCGCAGACCCGCCGGCTGTTCCGGTGGAGTCGCCAGCTTGGCTGCTTCGACCAACTCCGCAACCGGATGCACGACTGGAATCCGGAACGTGCCCCCGGTCGGCCCCGGACGACGCGGAAAACGTGCGCCGCCGACGATCGCCGCCACGACGTGACCATCGCCATCGCGCTCGAACAGCAGCTGATCGGCGGTGTACATTCCCGGTGGAAACCGATACTTGTCCTCACCCTCGTAGTCGGGCAAGTCACGAACCACCCACTCGATCAACACCCCGAGCCGCTGTTGGTCTTCGTAGACCACCAGCACGTTGTGATCCCAGCCATACTCCCCGAGCAAGTCACCGAGCTTGGCCGGCATCGGCTTTGGAACCTCGTCACTGCGAACGTATTCAACCGTGCCATCAAACAAGTTGCCGTTCGGCAATCGCTGCAAACGTCGCGATGGCCCGATCGACAGCGCATCATCCGCGATCAACATGCCATCCGCCGCCTCCCGCATGCGGGTGCGCACGCCAATGTTCGGGTCGTAGTAGAGATCGCCATCGCGCTCGCGCAGTTCGACCCAGTTGTCGCCACACTTCCAGTGACCTTGCAACGCCCGCGCAGCGGTCACTCCCAGCGGTTTGGGGAATGCGACCTGCGGCAAGGTCTCACCGCGACGATTGGCAAGCGCGAGGCGCAAGGCTCGATCGGCAATCGCACCGGACACATCATTGGCGAAGTCCTTGTTGCAGACGACGGCGACCGCGAGCCCCAGCTCGGGCAGCGCGACCAACGTCGACGCGAACCCGTAGACGGCGCCGCCGTGGGTTACCCGCAAATGACCGTCGAGCTGGCCAACGAAGAACCCAAGTCCACAGCCACTGCTCTGGCCAGCGGGCAGCTGCCACATGCTGCGCTGCACGTCGACCGACAACACCCGCTGCTTGGCCCCAGGAAACCAACTGCGAGCAAACTTGACCAGGTCCACCACCGTGCTGCGCAGTTCCGCCGCCGGGGTATAGCCAAAGCGCCAGTTCGGGGTCGGGATCTTGCGACCATCGTAGGTCCACATGATGCCGTGCGCTTGCCGTTCGACCAGATCCGCGCGCGGCGCGAAGTCGCTGTCGTGGAGTTCGAGCGGCGCCAAGACCAATTCGCGCACCGCGTCCTCAAACGGCTTGCCGGTCACTTGCGCAATCACTTCGCCGACGACGCCAATCCCGGGGTTCGAATACTTGTAGGTCGAGCCCGGCTCGCTGACCAATGCCGTATCGTTGAGGCTCGCCACCGTGCTGGCCAACGACGGCTCGCTTGGGTCGAAGTAGTGGCCCACCGGCGACTCGCGCACGATGCCGCCGCGATGCCCCATCAAGTGACGTAGCGTCACCGGCTTGCCAAA
>CAXBFC010000636.1:0-3152 GCA_963974725.1 uncultured bacterium
GAGACGTTGACGATGCCACCGGCGTTGATGACGTAGTCGGGGGCGTAGAGGATGCCGCGCTCGGACAACGCCTTGCCGTGCTCAGGCTTGAGCAGCAGGTTGTTGGCGGCGCCAGCGACGACCTTGGTGCGCAGTTCCGGGATCGATTCGTCGTTGAGGATGCCGCCGAGGGCACACGGGGCGAGCAGGTCGCACTCCATGCTGAGGATCTCCTCGGCCTTGACCTGCTTGACGCCGTGCTTCTCGGTCAGAGCGTCGAGACGCTTCTGGTTGCGGTCGGCGGCGTAAACCGTGGCGCCAGCTTCCGCGAGGCGCTCGGCCAACGGACCACCAACGGCACCAACACCCTGGATCGCGATCGTGCGACCCTTGGGGTCGTCGTTGTCGAACGCCCAACCGAGCGCCGCGCGAACCCCGAGGTAGACGCCATAGGCCGTGTAGGGCGACGGGTTGCCGCTGCCGCCAGAGTCACGCGACAGACCAGTCACATACTTGGTTGCCCGGCGCACGATCTCAAGGTCGCCGATGCTCGTGTTGACGTCTTCGGCCGTGGTGTAGAGACCGCCGAGCGATTCCACCAAGCGACCCATTGCGAGGTAGAGACCCTCCGACTTGATCGTCTTGGCATCTCCGATCATGACGGCCTTGCCACCACCGAGGCCGGTGTGGGCCACGGCCGACTTGTAGCTCATGCCCTTCGCCAACCGCAGCACGTCGAACACAGCATCTTCTTCGGACGCGTAGTTCCACATGCGCAGACCACCCAGGGCCGGGCCCAGGGTGGTGTCGTGGACCGCAATGATTGCGTGCAGGCCTGTTTGGGGGTCGACGCCACGAACGACTCGCTCGTAACCCTCGACCGGGATTTCGCTGATTTGAAGGGTATCGCTCACAGTGTTGAGGCTCGGTGCCGCAGTTTGGAGGGCAAAGAGGATAGCGACCGGATGGCTTGGCGCCACCGCTGCGCGGCCCAGCAAGGCTGGACCGGCAAGAAAACGAGGATTGCAGACCTACATGCCGGAGCGGCTACCGATCTTGACCTGCAAGTCGACCTCTGCCTCGCCCTTGCGAACCTTGACAGTGACCGTGCGGCCGATGATCTGTTCGTCCAGAACCTCAGTGTAGGTCTCGATATCGGGCGTCGGGATGCCCTTGACCGCAAGGATGACGTCGCCCTCCTCGATGCCAGCGGTTTCGGCCGGACCACCTTCGCGCACGGGGCCAACCCCGACTCCTGGGACATCCGCACCAGCGTAATCCGGCATGAATCCGAGTGCTGGGCGCAACCCCTCCGGGTTCTCGGTCGGAAGGTCACCAGCGCCGGTTTTGTCACCGATCTCTGGTTTCTTGGCCATGGCTGGCATCTTGGGAGCCGCTTCGCTGCGAGCCGGCTCAGCCGCGACGATTACGTAGTCAGCAACGTCGCGCGGCGACTCGTAGACGCCAGTTCCAAGGTCCGCCACGGTCTCGGCCGACAGAATGCGAACGTTGACACCCGGCATGCGGTTCTTGATGCGTTGCACGGTGCCGCGACCGTGGTCGCTGTGGGCACGACCACAGATCAGGATGGCCAGCGGGCGGTCTCCCTTGGCCTGCTGCTTCTTGAGATAGTCGGTGATCGCCTCCGCCATGGTGTCGTCCTTGAGGCATTGCGACGCGTAGTACCGCTCCATGCCGCCCGGACCGAGCATGCCGGCGTGGCCATCCATCATCTCATTGAAAGCGTACCAGTATTCGTCCTGCGGCGCGGTCGTTTCGCGCGCGAGGTTAGGATCGCCCATCACTGCCGAAATGCCTTCCTTGGCCGCTTTGCTGGCCAATGGCCGCGGCGCGTTGGCGGCGAGCACGATGATCTTGTTCTTCTTGGCGAACTCAATCACAGGGCGGTAGTCGCGCACGTAGTCGGGCCAAGGGCGGGCCTTGGCGCGGAAGGTGCCTTCGTCGATCAGACCATTGAGATACTGCAGCAACACCATTTGCACATCGCGCTCGAACATCTCCATCGCGATGACCATGTTCGGTCGCCGGCTGTAGAGCTCAGCGATCAACTCATGGTGCATGCGGTGCACGTCGGGCGTCTTGTGCAACTCGCCGAGCGCAATCACATCAGCATCGACAATCGCCGCGGCGACTGACGACACCGACAGCACGGTGTCTGAGTTGGTCGCAACAATGCGAGGGCCACTGGCGCAGGACGCCAGCCAGGCGAGAGGGATCAGCAATGCAATCGAACGCATTGGAACATCAGACCGCTAGCGGTCACTGGCGGCAAGCACTGGACAAAACGCAGGTATTACGGGCCCGGAGCCACCACGACCGCAGTTTCGGCACAGCAACTCTTTCGCTACGGTGCTGCGCCGCTTGAATTCATCGGCCCGCATGAAGATCACCACCTGGAACGTCAACGGCATCCGCGCCCGCCTCACGCACGTCATCGACTTCCTGCGGGAACACGAACCAGATGTCCTGTGCCTGCAAGAGACTAAGGTCGTCGACGAACTGTTCCCGGTCGACCTGATCGAGGACGAAGGCTACGACGTGACCTTCACCGGGCAAAAAGGCTACAACGGCGTCGCGATTCTGGCGGCCCACGAGATCAAGGATGTCGTCATGGGCATGCCCGACGACCCGCCGGACGCCGAGAAACGCGTCATCGCCGCGACGGTCAACGGCTTCCGCGTGCTCAACCTCTACGTCGTCAACGGCCAGGAAGTCGGCGCCGAGAAGTACGACTTCAAGCTCGAATGGCTGCGCCGACTGCGCACCTACCTCGACACCGACTTTGATGCCAGCGAAGACGTCGTGGTGGTCGGCGACTTCAACATCACGCGTGATGATCGCGACGTGCACGATCCCGAATGGTGGCACGGTCGCATTCTTTGCACGGACAAAGAACGCGATGCGATGCGCAACGTGATGGCGTTCGGCCTGGAGGATAGCTTTCGGCAACATCACGACGAAGCCGGCATCTACACGTGGTGGCACTACACCGGCGGCTCGGCAGTCAAGGACGACGGCTTGCGGATCGACTACGTGTTGTCGTCGAAGAGTGCCAGCGCGCGCTGCACCGAGGTCATCGTGCACAAGAGTGAGCGCAGCAAGAAGTCACCAAGCGATCGGATGTGCCTTTGCACGCGCCATCGGACAAGCCC
>CAXBFC010000637.1:0-3149 GCA_963974725.1 uncultured bacterium
CGACACCCGCCACCATCTTGCCCTTGTATTCGAGGTGCATCAGGTCGCCGGCCACGAACACGTTTTGCAGCCCGGGCACGCGCAAGTCGGGCGCGACCTTGACGCGGCCAGCGCGATCCATTTCGGCACCGAGCGAAGCCCCGAGCGATGAGGCAGCCACGCCAGCCCCCCACAGCACCGTGCGAGCAGCGATGTGTTCGTCGCCAAGTTGCACACCATGCCCGTCGATGTGGGTAACCCGCGAATCGAGCCGCACCTCAACTCCCAGTTGCTCCAATTGCCTCTTGGCCTTCTCGGACAGCACTTCGAGGAACGGCGGCAACACCCGGTTGGCCGCTTCGACCAACACGACCCGCAGACTCGTCGGATCAAACGAACGGAAGTCCTTGGCAACGGTCAGGCGACCGATCTCTGCCAGCGCCCCAGCAAGCTCGACACCGGTCGGCCCCGCGCCAACGATGACAAACGTCAACGTTTCGCGCAGCTTCTTGGGATCGCTGTCGCCAATGCGTTCGGCGGCTTCGAAGGCCGACAACACGCGCCGTCGAATCTCGAGAGCATCCTCGATCGACTTCAAGCCCGGCGCCCACGCCTCCCACTCGTCCTTGCCGAAGTAGCTGTGCGACGCGCCGGTGGCCAGCAACAAGTAGTCGTAGTCGATGTCGCCATCGCGCAGCTTCAAGCGGTTGTTCGCCGTGTCGATGCCGCGCACGCGGCCAAGCAGCGTGCGCGCATTCTTCTGCGAGCGCAGCACCGAGCGAATCGGGTAAGCGATGTCGCCAGGGTTGAGCGCAGCCGTCGCAACCTGGTACAGCAGTGGCTGGAACAAGTGATGGTTGCGACGATCGACCAAGGTCACGCGCACCGGTGCACGGCGCAGAGCGCGCACCGCCATCAGGCCGGCGAAGCCGCCACCGACAACTACGACGTGAGGCAAGGACTTGGGCATAGGAGAACCATCGACCATAGTGGGCACTGGGCCGCACTTACGGGGATGTCTACCCGACAACCACTACGGTGCGTGACGCGCGGAATCGCACGAACTAGCGTAGGGCATGATGTGCCTATCGCAACTCGCCGGGATCCTGCTGTGCCCATTGCTGGCCGCACAGGCACTCGTGGAAGCAAGGATTCCAACCTTCGCAAACGGCGAGCTGAACGCCCTCAATTGCCGGGTCGTGAAGCGCGGCGGCAAGGGAGACTTTGCCTGCTGGCTGGTAGTGGAAGTGCACAACACGGGGACCATCGCATGCGAGCCGATCGCGTTCGAGGTCACGTTGCCGGCGAAACGCCGCAAGGATGCACCGCGCATCGAGCGATTCGAGCGCACCAAGATGCCGCGCGCCCAACGCTTCGGCCGGCCTGCGCTCGCTGGCAAGAAGCAGCTCTACCACGTCGCGACCGGGTTGGTCGGTGACAAGCGCAAGTACTCAGTGCGCGTCGTACACGCGAGCTTCCACGATGGTGCAACGATCGCGAAGCCGACACTGCTCGCCGGCAAAGCCAAGCAGGTGCAAGCGACGTCCCTGGCCGGCACGTTTCCGATCACGCGGGTCGCCTTGCACAACCCTCTTGCCCACGACCTCGACGCGCTGTTCCTCGTCACGTTGACCCAACCCAAGGATCTCGTCGAGCTCTATGCGGTTCGGCTCGCGGCCGGCCAGCAACGCGATTGGGATATCTACTCGCGGCCGGGCGCCGCGATGTTCCTTCATCCCGAAGCCGCGCCTGGATGCGCCATGCGCGCCACCAAATTCGAACTGGTCGACTGGGTGCTTGCCGCACCGCCCGATACAGCTGCGGCCAAGCAGCAATGGCGCAAGGCCTACCGGTCGTGGTTGCGCTGGCCCGACGACAAGCCAACCATGCGCGGCAACTATGAGCACCGTCGCAAGCGCAATCGCTTCAACACGGACGAATACGACGACGAGTTCGAACGTGGCGTGTTTGCGATCGCTGCCGACGGCACCGTGACGATCGAAGGCGAGACCAAGACCGGAGCCGACGACGCGATCGTGCGCGCGTTCGCGGACGTGCACCGCAAGCCCGTCGATCAAGTGATCGCCAACAACAAGTTCTACGTGATCGACGAGAACTGCATCGAGATTCAGGGCACCGGCTTCCAAACCCACTCGCCCGCAACCGTTCGGGTCGGCAGCCAGCAATCCAAGCCAGGAGCGGGCGACTATCCATGGTATTCGATTGCGAACAGCCGATTCGCTGGCAAGGGCATGGGCGAAGGGCGACCGTCTGCATGGCAAACGCGCGACTTCGGCTCAGGCTACGTCGTTACCCGCAAGAGCGATGGCGCGAACGTCGAGACGTTTGACTACGCGGCACTAGCCTCGCTGGTTGTGCCAAC
Source organism: uncultured bacterium (assembly GCA_963974725.1). Lineage (GTDB taxonomy): Bacteria > Planctomycetota > UBA1135 > UBA1135 > UBA2386. The sequence goes on from CAXBFC010000637.1 coordinate 2,363, forward strand.
TCGTTGGACCACCACGACGACCTATGGCGACAAGCTCAACAAGAGCGAAGAGCTGACGATCCGCGGCCTGACGCACAGCAACCCACAACCGATCAAAGCCAACCCACCGACCGGCGAAGGTGCGGCCGCGCTCCGCAAGGTCTGGCAAGCGGCCGCGCGCATCACCACCAAACCGATCACCGTCACCGCCGACCTCGAAGTGCAGACCCCAGGCACCGATTTGATCTGGCACGGTTTCCAGAAGGTGCGCGGCAAACTGCACATGGTTGGCATCGGTCGCCACTGCACCGAATTGACGTTGGATCTCTTGGGCAAGACGCAGCCCGAAGTCGAACGCGCCCTGGCCAGCGCCGTCTACGACCGGTTCTTGCTGTGGTATGGCAAGGACCTCAATGACCGGCCACCGTTCGACCAGTTCTTCGCAGGAGCTCGCATCGACAAGCCGACCAGCAAGGGGCTGTATCGTGTGCACGATGGCCATGTCACCGGCGTGCACGTTCGCGACGGATTGATCCAGCAATTCGACTACGAAGGCGACCGGCACCGAACGTTCACACACAAGCGGTTTGCGGACCGCATGTTCGTGACCAGCTTCTCGATGGGCAAAGCCCAGACCAAGATCACGCTGACCGAAATCCAAGGCCACGTGTTGCCGAGCAAGTTGCACTTCGTGCAGAGCTTCGGGCGCGACTGGGGCCCGGAAACGCTGACCCTTCGCAACCTGCGCATCCGCTAGAGGCGTGGCCGGACAGCAGCGTGCATCGCGTGCGGATGGAATCGCTGTGCG
>CAXBFC010000638.1:0-3142 GCA_963974725.1 uncultured bacterium
AGCGACGTCAAGCCAGCTTGACGGACCGCCGAAGCCATCGCGGCCGAGCCGACCGTGTAGTTGAGCGAAACCGAGGTTCGACCCGACAAGCTCGCCGCGAACGCTACCAGTGCACCGCCGATCGACGGCGGCAACATGATGCCAACGTTTTGCTGGTCACCCCAATGCGGCCGCAGGCGACGCGCCATCACGACGGCGCCAGCAAGCGACGAGCCACGCGAGAGCTTCTTACCCTGACTATCGGCGAGGCAGTGACGCCACGGGGCACGCCGCACGCGCTTGACGAACGCGACGTGCAGTGGCCGCAACTCATCGGCACTCAGGCGCGACGCACCTTCGGCAAGGTGTTCAACGGCGACGCGCACTTCATCGGGGCGCGATTCGTTCGACATGGGCTCACCAAACGACACCGTCACAGGGCACGGAATCTTGGTCGGCAACCACTGCCATGCGGCCTGACGCGAGCTGCCGAACGATCCGTAGACGCGATCCAGGTGCACCGGAATGATCGGCGCGTTGCGTCCCTTGACGATGCGTTTCAGGCCGCGCCGGAAAGGCAGCGTGCTACCCATGCGACTGATCTCCCCTTCGGCGAACAAGCACACGACTTCGCCGTCGTCGAGTGCCTTGCCGGCGTCCCGCAACGCGCGCAACACATTGCGAGCGCCGCCAGCGCCACTGATTGGGATGACACCGAGCGCCTTCATGAATGGCTTCAGCAGCGGTCGGTCATGCCAGTGCTGCTCGACCACGAACCGGATCGGACGATCGGTCGCTGCGAACAAGAACAAGCCGTCGAGGAACGACACGTGGTTTGGCACCAGCATCGCACCTCCGGTGTCGGGGATGTTCTTGGCACCGACAATGCGCACGCGATAGAGCGTGTGCGCCACCAACACGATGATCAGGCGCAGCAGAGCATCGGGCAGCAACCAGATCGCCCACATCGTTGCTACCAGCGTCACGATTGCGACTGCCAACAAGATGCCGGCGCTGTCGAGCCCCGCGGCCGAGAGCCACGTGCAGCTGAAGTTGCCAACCATCATGCCGGCGAAGGCCACCATGTTGACGAATGCGATCACGGCGCCGCGGCAATTGGCAGGGGCGCGCCACTGGATCAGCGAGTTGAGCGGCACCACGATGAAGCCACTGGAGACACCGAGCACGATCATCAACACGATCGTGCCGAAGCGGCCCGGCACAAACGCGCCCATGGCCGCCGTCGACAGCGCCAAGCCAATCGCGCCAAGCGGCACCAGGCCCGTCTCAATGCGGCCACGCGAGATCCGACCAGCAAGCAGCGAACCGGCGCCGACCCCGATGGCGAAGACCGCGAACGGCAAGCCGGCCAGCGTGTCCGAGAACTCGAGCACGTTCTTGCCATAGACCATCATGTCCTGGCCGAGCAGCGTGGCGATGCTCCAGAACGCGACCGTGCCAAGCGTCGCAAGCCACAACACTCGATCGCCGCGCACCGTGGTCCAAGCCATCTTGAAGATGACCTTCGCCCGCTCACCGCCACCACTCGCCGGCACCTTCGGCAGACGCAGTGCGGCAAAGAATCCAACCAGCGAGAACATGGTCAGGATCGCACCCGCGATCCATACATAAGACTTCGTGCCAGATGCCGCCTCCGCCGCGTTGAAGACGTCCAGCAGCAGACCGCCAGCGACGGTGCCAAGAATGATCGCGATGAAGCTCGCGGCCTCGAGCTTGCCGTTAGCACTCGTCAGCTTGTCGTGACTCATGACCTCCGGCAGCAGGCCGTACTTGCCGGGCGCGAACAACGCGCTCTGCAGGCCCATGCCGACCAAGATCACGTAGGGCGCCCAACCTTCGCGCGCCCACAACAGGGTCAAGGTGCCGAGTGCCATCAAGCACACTTCGGCCAGCTTGGTCCAAACGATCAGACTGCGCTTCGACACCCGGTCGCCGTAGACCATCGCCGGGATCGAGCCGAGCATCAGCGGCAGGGTCAGGGCGATCATGACGTTGCGCGTGACTTCCTGTTGCGCCAACTCCCCCAGCCCCTGGCTCTTCACGACCGCGTATCCGATCAGCGTGATGATCATCTTGAACGCGTTGTCGTTGAAGGCCCCAAAGAACTGGGTCGTCAACAGCGAGGACATTGCGAACGGCTTGGCTTTCGATTCTGTGGTCATGGCAGGTACCTGTGGCGAACTCGACACGGGGAACTATCGCCAGTTCGTTCGTGTTCGGGGCGATAGTTACTGTGACCCCATCGATAAGCTGTGCTTTACATGGCAGGGCAACGGCCCGAGGCACTCCCCCAAGCAGCCGGTGCCAAGGGGGTTACCAGTCTACGCCAAGGTGCGGGGGAGCAACGTGTTTGCGTACGGAACTCGATTCGCCGACGCTACCGAGATGCAGAAACCCGCGCGCTGTGCGAACTGCGAGGCCCAGGCAGCAAGTCGATATTGCCCCAACTGCGGCCAACAGCAATCGGGTCGACTCACGCTTCGGCAGCTCGGCGGCGACTTTGCCGCCCGGTTCTTCAGCGCCGAGCGCGGGCTGTGGAAGACGTTCGCCGAACTCACCGCTCGCCCAGGCCTCACCGCCCGTAACTACCTCGCCGGCAAGCGCCGCACCTACGTCACCCCCCTGTTTTGGTATGCCTTGTGTGCCGCCGCACAGCTCTTCCACATCTGGCTACTGGGCGACGCGGTCCCTCGCCTCCTAACCGACAATCTGCCCCCCGAGTACTTCGAGTTCTTGAGCAGCCAAGGCATCGACTCGCCAAAGCAGTGGGCCGGTGACCGCTACGTGACGTTACTCCAGAGCAGCTACACGTGGCTTGGTCTCGTCACCTTCGTGCTGCCGACGGCCATCGTGTTGCGAGTCATCGCAGGCTCGCGCATCAACCTGGCCGAGTCTCTCGTCGTAAGCCTGCTGATCATCGGGCACGTCATGCTGATCACTGCCGTTACCGGACAAGTGCTCATGCGAGTCTCGCCACTTTGGCACGGCTACGTCAGCTACGCCATCTACTTCATCTATGCCGTGCTAACCGTCGGAGGCTGCTTCCGATGGAACTGGCGCTACGTGCTGGCCGGCAGCGTCGCGATCCTCGTCGGCGGCCTGTGCTTCTTCGCGACCCTGATCACGCTCACTGTCACCGTAC
>CAXBFC010000639.1:0-3099 GCA_963974725.1 uncultured bacterium
AGCGAGCGCACGCGAGTGAAGTTTTCCGAGACCTCGCCGTCATGCCGAGAGAACTGCCCGCAAATGTGTAGCTCTCCATCGATCGAAAAGTGCAATCCGAACACCGTGCCGGGCAAGCCATCGATCTGGCGTACCCCGTCGCCGATTGCCTGCCAGGATGTGCCATCGAAGCGAGCGATACTGGCCGCTGCGACACCTGCGATGCTGTCAAACTCGCCGCCGACGACGATATCGCCGTCGGGCAGCACTTCGAGCGTGAACAGGTCGCCGCTGACGGGGCCAGGCAATAACTGCCACGCAGCACCATCAAAGCGCGCCACAAACGACGTGCTACCCGCCGTAGCGACGACGAACAACACGCCGTCTGCACGCATCCGACTTGCCGACACAACCAGGTTGCCTGCCGGAGCAACACTGGTAAGTCCCGCTCCGAGTTGCTGCCACGAACTGCCATCCCACCGCATCACACCCGGCCGAGCGGATCCCGGAATCAACTGCAAGTCCCCACCGACAACCAGATCGCCATTGGGCAGTTCGGCCAGCGTGCGACAGTTTGCACCAAGCCCGTTCGCAACGCTTGACAACAACGTCCAGGCAGCACCGTCGCGGCGATAGACTCCGTTGCCGCCGCAGTAGACTGTTCCGTTCGAATGTTCCAAGACCGCGTTCGCGCCAGCACCGAACGGCGATGGTCCAAAGCCTGTCAAGTTCGTGCCGTCAAGGCGTGCAATATCGGCACCGTAGCTACCGCTGGCGACGCTGCCAAAGACGAACGACCCCGCGAGCCAGTGGCCACCGCCGGCCGCTGGCACGATCGCTCGCACTTCTGGTGAATCGAACGAACCTTGAATCGTCGGGAAGGCTCCGAAGGTCGGCAAGAACCAGTCGTCGCCATCGCGATCGCCGGCAGCCAATGCAGGCAGGTAGCCGCCATCCACCTGCTGGAAGCGACCACCAATCAGCAAGTCGCCATTCGCGAGCGTCGCCGACACAACGACAGCCTCGTCGATGCCATCGCTCAGAGCATCCACTTGATAGCCGTCGTAGACGGCCGCGAGACCACCGCAAGCAACGCCACTCATTGCCGTGAACGGACCGGCAGCTACCACTGAAGAGACCGCAGACGGAAACGCCGTCGGCAAGGCTGTCAGCACCATCCGAGTGGGTGCCAGGCTTTGCACGCCTTCAAGACCCGAGATCGCTTGGAAGCCCCACCACTGGTCCCACGTACCGAAGCCGCTGACCGTACTGCCCACCTGGAAGTTACCAGCGAAATAGAGCGCTTCCCCGTTGTAACCCGTCCCTGCTGCCAGGGCGGTGACCCACGACGTCTGGTAGCCGCCCGCGGAAAGACCAGCAAGGTCGCTCCAGGTTGCACCATCCCACTGCGCTGGCGAGGTTTGGTTGAGACCCGTCGCGAACAGTTCTCCAGTCGAGAACGTCGCGATCGAAGTCACTTCCGGCGGTAACCCGCTACCAAAGGCTTGCCAGGTCGTGCCGTTCCAACGCGCGATGTTTGCCGCTGGCATACCGCCTGCCGCGGTGAACGTGCCACCAACGGCAAGCTCACCGGTCGTCATCGTGCACAGAGCTGCCACAGATGCGCTGCCTCCGGTTACTCCACCACCCATTGCCCCCCATGCAGTGCCGTTCCAGCGCGCGATGCGCAGCAGCGGCTGGCTACCGTTCTGGCTGAACCCACCACCGGCGATCAGCTCGTTGCCGAACACGGCGAGGGTCGAGATCGGCCCGTCAAACTCGCCACCGAGAACCGTCCAGCTAGTGCCGTCGAAGCTGGCAACGCGACGCTGGATCGAAGCTCCCGACCCGATCGTGCCAGCGACGAACAACACGCCGGCGGCATCGACGGTCGCGGCGGTTACCCGGTCGAAGGTTCCAACAGGCAACGCAGACCAACTGCGCGTGCTGAACTCGTAGGTCGCCGCGCCAGCACATGCCGTTCGTTCGACAAGGTCCATGCTGCCCCCGACGAACAGCCGTGGCTGCTGCGGCCCAGATCCATCAGGATCCCAATAGCAGACGGCGGCGACATCTCCGGCTGGGCCAAGGTAGGAGAAGCCTGGCACGGTCTCGATGCCGCATTGCGCTTGCACCGTAGCTGAGAGTGCAATGCATCCGGCTAGACAAGACCTGATGGATTGAAACGCGAGCAAGCGAGATATCGACAGGGCAAGACGATGAAGCATGGCGATTCGATGGCAATAACCGTTCCGACGCATTGCGCCGACGATTTACAGCACCCCTCACCCGACACGTTCCGCTCCGGTAACAATACCGGAAGAGCAGAGGGGGAACGGAAACTCAATGCACGGATGCGAACTCGGCATGCCATGCGGCAATTGCGCCCGCAAACTACCCGAGCCCTCACGCCTGCCCCACCCCCTTGCAAGAACTGCTACGCTCGCAACAGCTCGGCGTTCTGGCTCGGCCCACGCAACCGCAACCTATGATTCGCTACTCCGCCGTCTTGCTCCTCGCTGCTGTCAACCTCGCTGCCCAAGTCAGCCTGACGCATCTCGGCACAGTCGACCTTGCGGTCACTGCCAACTCCAGCAATCCCGAGTTCATCGGCAGCAACCCGAGCGCCGTCGCGTGGGATGGCAACAACCTGTGGATCGCCGGCTTCAACAACACCAACGCGACTGCGGACGTCGCGATCGTCAAGATCAGCGATGCCTTGACCGCACCGTCGTTTGGTGTGCCGTTCGGTTTGCAGAGCACCAACATGAGTCGCGGCTATTCGGGGCTCGACACCGATGGCGTGGTGCTCGCTGCGGCCTACGACAATGGCTACTCGACCCCCGACGGCATCACGTCTTGGCTGGTCACTGGACAGGCGCTGTGGAGCAAGATGGGCTGGGGCGGCAGCGGCGTCGCGCTCGATCCGGGCTTTGCCGGAGCGGGCCAAGGAATCGCATGGACCTACTTCGGCTCGGGGCGTCGCCTGCTGCAAGACACGTTTGCTGGCTTCGACATCTACACGCCCACGACCGGCATGTTCATCTCCGCCGGCATCGGCGCGTTCTGGCGCGACATGGATTTCGACTCGCAGACTGGCGACCTCTATCTGCGCAAGGG
>CAXBFC010000640.1:0-3091 GCA_963974725.1 uncultured bacterium
CAGCTTGTAGGCCGGCGGTCGGAATGTTCACCGTGACGTCGCGCGTCGTCGGCAGAATCTCACTTGGGGTGGTACCCTGCACTTCGATGTTGCGCTTTTCGTTGCCGACAAACACCCGCAAACGATGCGCGCCGTTGCCAATGTTGAGATTGAGACTGTCGTTGGCAAGTTCCCAGGTGTGCTCGCCAGCGCTGAGCAACGCCTTCAGGCTGCCTTCTTGGTGGGGGCTACGCCACGTTCCTTTTGGCGCATCGACGGCCTCGAGCTTCATCTTGATCCGCAAACCATCGGGCAGCTGGGCTGGTTCAGGGATTCGCAGTGTGACCGTCGGCCACGGAAAGATGCGCGCGGTGAGTTTTGGGCCGTTGCCCCGCACTGGAGTTGGTTGGTAGCCCTCAAGTAGGGCTTGCAGTTCGACCGGGCCGGGCGGTAACAGGAGTCGCACCGCCCGGCCGTAGACGGCGTGGCCGCGCCATTTGCCTGCGACCATTTGATCTGGGGAGAACAGTGCGCCGTAGGCATCAGACGGTGTGCCGTCCGCTTGCCGCAGTTCGATGGTCACGACTTGCACAAGTTCACGCAGGTCGATGTTCGCGAGTCGCGGGTCCCCGTCAGGTGGCGTCGGAATGACGACGTCACCAAGGGCAATCAGTGGCTTGGATTGTGCCCACATCGAGAGTTCGAGCGAGTAGGTACCGGCGGGCAGGCCGCGCCACTCCGCTACGCATCGCTCCGCTTGCGCGCGATCCGCGTTGGAGCTGAATCGCTCTTGTTCGTCCGTGCTCTTCGGCTCTCCCTTGGCGGGGATCAGGCGGCACTGCATCGAGTCCGTGTCGATGCCCGTCGGTAGCAAGAAACTGACCCCGAGGGCATGTCCGATTGGGACCTGCACGACGAGGTCCCGGTCGCCGATGCGGAACGAGACGGGTTCGATCGGTTGGTTGTGTTCGCCGTGGAAGTAGAGGCGGTGCTCACCGGCTGGTAGCTTCGCGTAGACCTCGAAGTGTCCATCGGGATCAATCTGCGCCGTGTGATTGTGGATCACGCGCCACGGCGGTTCGCCTTCTTTGGGCGTAGCCGTGAAGGTCTGCACGTTGACGTAGATGTCTTTGGTGTATGGCTCCGTGCCGCTCATCAAATGCCCGGCAGCGAGCAGGGGGCCGCGTTCTAGCACGATGTCGCCAAGGTCGATCATTCCTGGGCGCATCACCATGCCTGGGATGTGGGCGGTGCCGTAGCCCGTATTGGGTCTGATTGGTTTGATCCGCGCGGACTTCAGTTCAAGCGGCTTGGCGCCCTCCGTTGGGATTGACAACATCGCGTGCCCGTCGTCGTCCGTCTTGAATTGGCGGTACCGCGGCATGCTGTCGCCTTCGAGTTCGGCGGTCATGTACTGCTTGGCGACCGGCTTGCCTTGCTCGTCGAGGATGCGGGCTCGCAGCAGAATCGAATCGTTCGGTGGCGTGATGACTACTTCGACCACGTCGCCCGGATACGTCGGTCCATCGAACAGTACGTTGACGTTCGCGGCTGCGAGAGCGTGCCCACGGAACCGTTTTCGAATCGGAACGTGATCGAAGTGCGTCCAGCCATCATCTCCTGGCCGGCCAACGACGTAGCCGTCGTAGCGAGCGCTACCGTCACTGGTCAGCGCCATTTCGTGGGAGCTTTCCATGCCGGGCATCGCAACGCGGATCTTGACTGTTCCGCAAGCGGGAGCGCGCACGACGATGGTCTCGGTCGGAGGGGACTTGAGGTCGATCAAGACTCCCGGATCGTCGTGGTGTGGCAGCAAGATGTGCACGTAAGTGCGCAGCGTCACGTTGTCGAGTTCGGCATCCTTGTGGATCACATCCTGCCAGATCTGAACGTGCTCAATGATCGCCGTGCCGTCTTCGCCCGTCACTGCCATACCGTTGAAGCCGAAGCCTCCTTGCAGATCCCCTCCTTCGTCGATCGCCATCAGCGTGATCGGAATGCGAGCGCACGGTTGGTCCTGTTCGTCGAGTGCCAGCACCGTGATGCTGTGGTCCGGGAGCAGCACCAACTGATAGCCACCGTTCGGCATCGCACTCGCCGGCGTGATCGTCAGCTCACCGAACAGGCCGGCCGACTGGCCCATGATGGTTGTCGGGTCGCTGACGGTGACCCGCGAATGACCCGTGGCATCCGCTCGCGTCGTCCAGCCGAAGCGTTCGGCAAGCTTGCTCGGCCGCCGATAGAGAATCAGCCTTTCGACGCCAGTAAGCGTCTTGTCGGCTTCGACCATTGCCGTCGCTTCCAGATCGAACCAGTAGACCATCGCGCCGGGAATGGGCTCGCCGGACTCGTTCACGACCAGAATATCCACCCAGGTCGCGTCGGTCGCGTGCGGTCGCGAGGCCTGCGTGGTTTCTGCGGTTGTCCGGCGTCCAGCTCGCTCCGCAACCACGGTCGTTCGGTCGGTAGCGGTCGGGACAGAATCCGGAACGGCTGGGGTTTGTTGCCGGGCGGTTTCCGCCGGGAGCGGTGGAATGACTGGGTCCGGCGGGGCCGAAAGCCAAAAGGTCAGCGCCCCGGCAAGTGCGAGGAGCGCAGTGATGAAGAGGGCTGGGGCGCGCATGGGGAACGTTTGGGGAAGTTACGGCATAGACCCCGTTCTCTGCACTGTGTCAGCCCTTTGGTGCGATGGATTAGCATGCTGTTCGCATCGGTTGCGAGGGGCATTGCTGGCCCGGATCACCGTTTGTGGTCTTGTCCCCGAATCAGTTCTGAGCAACTCCGCATCGGGGGGGTGCCACATTGCTGCAAGTTCGCGATACTCCTTCTTTCATGACTGTGCCCCGAGTGAACAAGCGAAGCAGCGCCTTGCTGCTGGCAATCGTGGCGCTGGCCGCCTGCGAGGGCAATGGTTCGAACCCACCGGCAGTCGTTGCGACGGTTGTCGCGATGGACCCTCCCGATGGTGCCGTCGACGTGGCGCCGGCGTCGACGATCCGATTCACGCTGGCTGACGGCAGCGCAGCCCTTGCTGCGAGCGATGTGGTTGTCAGTGATGGTGGCAACGAACTGCCCGGTGCCCTGAGGCAAAGCCCCGGGACGAACACGTGGC
>CAXBFC010000641.1:0-3081 GCA_963974725.1 uncultured bacterium
GACGCAACACTTGCCGTGCAGTGGCCTATCGGCGGAACGCTTGCCGGCAGAAGGCTTGCTGGAACGGCTCATCGGTTGCCCCCCACAGCTGCACTGTCGGAATCGAGCATCTTGACCATCGCAGCCACCAACTCATGAATGCCCGCAGAGATGTCTTTCAAGCGGGCCTCGCACATGAAGGCAGCCGTACTGACGATGCGGTTGCCTTCGTCGACGACACACACATCGACGGTCGAATCGCGATGCACGGCCCCCATCTCCTGCAACTCCTCCGCCGTGCCCGGATCGGAACCAATCGTCAGCGTTGGCCGTGCTTGCTTGCCTAGAACGCACGCGACCAACGCCGGCGAGATGCAAATCGCACCAATCGGCTTCTTCTGGGCGTGCATGTCACGCAACAGGCGAGCGATCTCTGGGTGCGCGGTCGCTTGGCGGCCGCGGGTCGCGAAATCACTGAGATTCTTGGCCGCACCGAACCCACCGGGCATCACCAGGGCATCCAGTTCGTCCGCGCGCACGTCCTGCCAGTCACGAATCTCGCCTCGAGCTATGCGCGCGGCTTCCCGCAGCACATTACGACTCTCACCCGGCACTTGTTCACCGGTCAGATGATCGACAACCTGCGCCTGAGGCTCGTTGGGAGCCATGCAGACCGCTTGCAAGTCCTGGCGATCGAGGGCCAGCAGAGTCAGCACGGCTTCGCTGATCTCGGCACCATCGAGAAATCCACAACCAGAGAGAACGACACCAACCTTGCGCTTCATCATGTTCACCGGGAATCTGTAGCTCGGCATCATGCCCAGACAGCTGCTCCCCGTCATCCTGGCCTTTGTTTTCGCGACCGCTTGTTCGCCAACTGCGTTCGCGTGGCAGGACGAAGTTGCGCCTAAGCTGTCCGCGTATCGTCAGAGTTTTGTCGATGCCGCCGGCCAGGAACTGGTCGAGCGTGTCTCCCGAGAGGATCTGCTCACCCGCATCGAAGCGGGCCGCATGCTGTGGCTGGGCGACCACCATCGCCACTCGCGACTGCACGCACTGCAAACCGAACTGCTTGCGCAGCTGCAACATCGCGGCGTGCGTATGGCGTTCGGGCTCGAAGCCGTCGGGGTCCGCGACGAACGCATGATCCGCGACTTCCTTGCCAACCGCATCGACCTGAGCGCGCTGCGCGACGGCATGCGCGTGCGCTGGGACGGTTCCTGGCTCGACGACCGCAATTTGGACCCGTGGTTCTATCGCTCGCTGCTGGAGTTCGCGAAGCGCAACCGCATTCCGGTGTTCGCACTCGAGCCAACGCCGCGGTTGCCACTGACAACCCGCGACACCTACATGGCGCAGACCGTGACGCAGGCTTGCGAGCGCTACTCCGACCGACTGGTCGTCGTCATCGTCGGCCAGACCCACCTACTCGGGCAAGGCGACCTTGTGAACCGCGTCCAGACCAAGGGCACTGTCGTTGGCGGCATGCCGACCCGACCGCTGATGGATCTGGCACCGGAGACGGCACCGCGCGGCGATTGCTGGCGCGCCGATTCCGGCTTGCTGTGGTTCGGCGAGATGTTCGGCCGCAACTGACGTTGCCGGCCGCGCCCTGGCTATTGGAGCATTGGGGCGATCAGGCCTTCACAGCCCGATCTTCCGCCAACGCGGCACTCTGCTCGACGATGTCGAGACCGGCGACGCGATACGCCTCGGCCAGCGTCGGGAAGTTGAAGATGTTGTCGACGAACAGCCGCACGGAGTTGCCGTTGATCATCGCAATCTGCGCAAGGTGCACCAGCTCCGTCGCGCCTTCGCCGAGGATCTGGCAACCGAGGATCTGCAACGTTTCCGCGTCGACGAACATCTTCAGCAGCCCGTCCTGTGACCCCGATATCTGGCCACGCGCCAATTCGCTGAACTTGGCACGACCAATGAGCACGGTCCGGCCGCTCTTTGCCAATTCGCGTTCCCCCAAGCCGACGGTCGCGATTTCCGGAATGGTGTAGATCCCCGAAGGCAGCAAGTCCTGATCGCCGCCGACACTCATCGACAGCGCCGCCCGCATAGCGCGTCGGCCCTGCTCCATCGACGCCGAAGCGAGCGAGGGCGGTCCGATAACATCGCCGACGGCATAGATGCCCGGCGTCGACGTGCAGCAATCCGCGTCGACTTCGATCTGACCACGGGCATTGGTTTGCAGTTCGGCAGCCTCGATGTTCAGGCCTTCGACGTTGGCGACGCGGCCGAGCGCACACAGCAACTTCTCCGAGCGCACTTCCCAACCGTTCTCAAGCGTCGTCACGACTTCGGAGAAGCCGTCCCATTCGACCGATTGGATCGCGGCCGAACCTAGGAACGTGCACCCGGGGCGAGCCTCGAAGCTATTGACGAAGCGGTCGAGAATCTCTTCATCGAGAAATCCCAGTGGCCTGGGTGCTCGATCGATGATGGTGACTTCGACACCGAGCGACGCGAAGATCGTCGCATACTCCGACGCGATCACACCGCCTCCGAGAACCGTCAGCGACTTCGGCAGGTAAGCCATGCTGAGGATCGAATCACTGTCAAACAGGTGTTCGTGATCGATCGGCACGTTCTCGGGTTCGCGCGGCCGAGACCCAGTTGCAATCACGATGATCGGCGCCGTCAGCGTGCGCACTTCGCCAGAGATGCTCTCAACGGTGACCGTTGTCTTGTCGACAAAACGCGCCCGACCGTGGATGTGATCGATGCCGTTGCGGATCATCTGGCGCCCTTGGTATTCGACATGGGCCGTAACGACGCTCTCCATGCGGTCCATCAGACTGGCAAGCTGCAGGTCCGGCGGGACCTCCACCTTGATGTGCTTGCCGATCCGGTTTCGCATCTCCCCGATGTGCAGCGCGGTCTCGCGCAGCGTCTTCGAAGGGATCGTGCCGCGGTGCACACAAGCTCCGCCAACGCCGACTTCCCGCTCGATGACGCACACTCGTTGATTGCCTTTGGCGGCCTGCACCGCGGCCTTCTGGCCGGCAGGTCCACTGCCGATGACGATGACGCCCCATTCTTCGGTGTTGGAACTCATTGCATGCCCTCCATCACTTCGAGAGCACGTTCCTT
>CAXBFC010000642.1:0-3073 GCA_963974725.1 uncultured bacterium
GTCGTCTCGGTGATCATCATCGGCGTCTTGACCACGACCTACACGATGATCGGCGGCATCACCGCCGTGATCTGGACCGACGTCAAGCAGATGGTCGTCATCCTCGGCGGCCTGGTGCTCGTGTTCGGCATGCTGCTGTGGGAACTCCTGCCACAACTCGGCAGCTTCGGCAAGGTGCTTGAGCTCGCCGGTGCCGCCGACAAGCTCGGCGCGCTGGAGATCTTGCCCGAAAACGAAGGGCTGCTGCCGCGCACGCATGCGGAAGTCGACGCCAAGATCGGGGACCCGAGCTTTTGGGAACAGAAATACAACGTCTGGGCCGGCGTGTTCGGCGGACTGTTCCTGCACCTGAGCTACTTCGGTTGTGACAACAGCCAGGCGCAGCGACTGCTGACCAGCAAGAACGCCGACGAGAGCAAGAAGAGCTTGCTGCTATCCGCGTTCGCCAAGGTGCCGATGCAGGCGTTCGTGCTGCTGATCGGCGTGATGATGTGGATGTTCTACACCGTCACGCCGCAGCCGATGCTCTACAACGCGGACCAGATTGCCGCGTCTCAGAGTGCCGAGTTCCAAGATCGCATCGCGCCGCTGCAGGTCGCGTTTGATACCGCGCACGCCGAACGCAAGGCCAGCATGCTGGCGCTGGCTGAGGTCGAAGGCGGAGTCACTTCGGATAAGGCGGCACTGCTGCGCTACCAGACGGCGGTCGCGGAGGTGGACAGCGTTCGCAAGCGCGCCCGCATCCTGGTCACCAACGAAGTCAAAGACGGCAAGGCAGTCGACAGCAAGGACACCAACGACATCTTCTGTCGCTACATCCTCGCCGAGATGCCTCCCTTGCTCTTGGGACTGATCATTGCCGCGATCTTTGCCGCGGCGATGTCGAGCATCGACTCGGTGCTCAACTCGCTCAGTGGCGCGACAGTCGTCGACATCTATCGCCGCTGGATCCGACCGCAATGCAGCGAGAGCCACGCGCTGCGCGTCGGCAAGTTCATCACGCTATTTTGGGGAGCGCTCGCCACCTTCACAGCGATGTTCTTCGCCGGCGGTGGCTCGATCATCGAGATGATCAACCAGGTCGGCTCGTGGTTCTACGGCAGCCTGCTTGGCATCTTCGTGATGGCGTTGTTCATGCGACGCGCAGGCGACCTGGCCGGCGCGCTGGGACTACTCGGCGGCATGGGCGCAGTCTTGCTGGTACACAACACCGTCAAGGTCGAGTTCCTTTGGTACAACATCGTCGGCCTAGTCGGCGTGCTCGTGGTCGGCTTCGTGACGTCGCTGTTCGTCAAGCGCGCAAGCGCAGCTTAGCCCTTAGCCAGTACGTGGTCGCGCGAAGCCGCGCTGGCCACCGATGAAGAACTGCAAGAACTCGAGCCCGGCGCTTTCGAGGCCGCACTCGCGCGTCGCGAGCGCCGTCTCGGCGCGCTTGCGCAAGTCGCCGGGACCACTGTAGACGGCGTGGTAGGCGCGCTTGAGATCGGATACCACCGGGCTCGGCGTCTTGCTGCGGCGCAGGCCAACGAAGTTCAGGCCGCGGACCTCATTGCGTTCGGCGGCCATCGCAAACGGCGGGATGTCGTAGGACATCGATGCGTTACCACCGACCATCGCACGCGCACCGACGCGAACAAATTGGTGCACGCCAGCGCCACCGCCGAAGAACGTACCAGTGCCAACGTGCACGTGGCCCGCGAGCATGACGTTGTTGGCGAGCGTGACCTGATCCCCGACCTGGCAATCGTGGCCGACGTGGCTGTTGGCCATGAAGAAGCATTCTTCCCCCACCGTCGTCGTGCCGCCTTGCTTGCTCGGCTTGTTGACCGTCACGCCTTCGCGCAACACGGTGCGGGCGCCGATCCGGACGCCACCGACGATCGCTTCCGAGCCGCGCATCTGTGGTTGGCCACCGATCTGCACAAAGCTGTCGATCTCACAGTTCGCACCGATGTCGGACCCGCAGCGCACGATGACGTGCTCCGCGAGCTTGGTACCCGGGGCGATACAAACGCCCGCTTCGATGATGGAGTAGGCACCAACACGGACATCCGCTGCCACTTGGGCCGACGGATGCACGATAGCAGTAGGATGGATCATGGAGGGCAGATGGCGACAGAGTTGCGGCGGAACCGTAATCAACTCACGCCGGTCTCGCTAACAGGAACGTCATTCGCCGGCGCCCTGGACCCGATTGCGACTTGCTGCTCGGGGTTTGCCCCAACCAACCCAGTCGGCCCAGCCCCCCCAGCCGACCCAGCCGATGCAATCGATGCAATCGCCCCAGTCCGCCCAGAGTTCGCAACCAACCCCGATTGCCCGGCCACTCGCAGCATGGCTCGCTCGAGATCCTGCAAAAGGTCCGAAACGTGCTCAATGCCAACGCTGAGCCGCACCAGGCCCGGTCCAATGCCGGCCGTGCGCCGCGCCTCGGCGGACATCGCCGCATGCGTCATCGTCGCCGGATGTGCAATCAGGCTCTCGACACCGCCAAGCGACTCGGCCAGCGTGAAGTGCTGCAGTCCTGAGACGAACGCGCGCACCGCTGCCTCGTTTTCGAGTTCGAAGCTGAGCATGCCACCAAACCCTCGCTGCTGGCTTGCCGCCAGTTCGTGATCGGGGTGGCCAGGCAACCCCGGGTAGTGCACCGCGGACACCTTCGGTTGTTGCTCGAGCCACTGCGCGATCGCCAGCGTGTTCTCCTGGTGCTGGCGCATGCGAACCGACAGCGTGCGCAAGCCACGCAACGCCAGCCAGCTGTCAAACGGCGAACCGGTGACACCCGTCGCGTTCGCCCACCAGACCAGCTGTTCGTGCACGGCAGGATCCTTGGCGATCACGGCGCCGCCGACGACATCGCTGTGGCCGTTGACGTACTTGGTCGTCGAGTGCACAACGAGGTCGGCGCCGAGCTGCAGCGGATTCTGCAGCACTGGCGAACAGAACGTGTTGTCGACAACGAACTGCGCGCCGACTTCGCGGCATTGCTGCGCGAGTTCTTGCAGATCGACCAAGCGCAGCAGCGGGTTGCTCGGCGATTCACACCAGACGATGCGCGGCCGCCGCTGCAAGA
>CAXBFC010000643.1:0-3072 GCA_963974725.1 uncultured bacterium
GCGCCTCCACGACCCGCATGCGTCGCTTGGCAAACCACAGCAAGCAGCCGAACAACGTGGCCAACATCACGATGGATCCAACGACCGACACGTCACGCTGCGGCAATCCGGCGATACTGCGCACGACGACCCCACCGGCGTCCCAGAACGACAAGCACGAACGCAGGTAGTATTCGTCCAACGCGCGCGAGATGACGAACCCGGCTGCGGTGCTACCGACCAACAGCATGCTCCACGCCACCATCGCCAGGTTGGCGCTCGAGGACACCGCGGAAATCAGCGTGCCGATCGCCGTCCAAATCGCTGTCATCAAAGTGATCCCCATCAAGCCGATCGCAAACTGCGCGAACGTGCCCGTCAACACCGACCAGTCGTCGGCGAGGAAGCAGCCGGTGAGCCACAACAACAGCGGCATGCCGACGGTCATGCTGGCCGTCAGCAAGAAGCCGCCCAACCACTTGCCGAACACATAGCCCCACGGCGAGATCCCGCGAGTCCAATACAACTCCAGCGCATTGGTTGCTCGATCGCGGGCGACGCAGCGCGACACCACCACCGAGGTCAACAGCAAGAAGAAGATCATCCCCGGCATCGTGCTCAACGCACCTTCGAAGTAGAAGGCGGCGCGTTCCGGGTTCATGTGATCCATCGACGGCGGCATCCGGTCGGTCATGCGATCGCGCAGCGCCCGTGGACCGAACTCCACCACGCCAAACATGATCAGCAACATCACCAACCGTCCCAGCGATGGAAACAGGCAGATGAAGTACAGTGCCACGCCCCACTTGGTGCGGAACAGCGCCATCATCTCCTGCCGCGCCAATGGCCAGATGCGTTGAAAGCCCGAGACCCGTTCGCAGTCGAGCGAACGGTAGTGATGCGCCAGGCTCATGACGCCTCGCCACTGCCGCGCACGGCGTGCAAGAACACGTCTTCGAGGGACCGCCGTCGGAGCTGCAAGCTACGCACCGTTGCACCGGCCTTGCGCACTGCGGCAAAGACACTGGTAGTGTCGTGTACCTCGGGCAACCAAACGGCATAGCGCCCGTCGCCGAGCGCCTCCGCTCGCCAACCTGCTTGTAGCGCCGCAAGAACCTTGGCGGCCCCGTCAACCTGACCTGGCGCGGAATCCACTCGCAGCCGGAACTGCCGCTCGCCTCCGGAAGTCAGTTCTTGGATGTTGCCCTGCGCAACCACCTTGCCGCGCTCGAGCACGACGGCCGAATCACAAACCGCCTCGACGTCTTGCAGGATGTGCGTCGAGAAGACGACCGACTTGCCGAGTTCCTTGCTCATTTGACGCACAAGCTCAAGCATCTCGCTGCGGCCGCCCGGGTCGAGCCCGTTGGTCGGTTCGTCGAGGAACAACACGCTCGGGTCGTGCACCAATGCGGCGGCCAACTTCACCTTCTGCCGCATACCGGCGCTGTAGCCGGACACTGGCCGATAGCGCTGCTCCTCAAGGCCCACCAGGTAGAGCACTTCGTGCGCGCGGCGCCAAGCATCACGGCGTGGCAAACCGCTGAGCATTCCCAACAAGCTGACCATGCCAAAGCCGGTCGCTTGCGGCAGGTGCGCATCGCGTTCTGGCATGTAGCCAACATGGGCGCGAATATCCGCCGCGCTCGCTCCCGCCGGCAGGTCCGAGAACCGCATCGTGCCGCTGGCCGGCCGGACCAGGCCCAGCAGGGCCTTGAGCACCGAACTCTTGCCGGCGCCATTGCGCCCGAGCAAGCCAATCGACCCCTGATGAAAGGTCACGGTCAGGTCGTCGACGGCCAGGTGCTCGCCATAACGGATCGTGACATTCTCGAGCTGCACACTCATCAGTTTGCGGATCCTCTATCTAGCATGGATGTCGTTCGATTCTCGACTACCGCGTCGCTCACAGAGCTACATCCCGAACAGGTTTTGGGTCTAGCGACTGATCTTCAGGCACAGCCAAACGGTGACGCCAACGATCAAGGTGTTCGGCGCTGCGCGCAAGCAGTGTCAGACGCACCCTCGCATCGTGCGCAAGAAAGGTCGTTCTTCGAAACCACGCGAGCCGTGCGTAGTTCGCGTCGAGCTGTTCCAAAAACCGCGTCGACAGTTCTCGTTCGGGATCGGCATGCAAGATGCACCCGTCGGGAGCCAACACCTGCTGCAGCTGCCGCTTGATCGGTGCGTGATGATTCTCGTGGTAGGTAACGTCCGACAGAAGAACCATGTCGAAGGTGCCATCCACAGTGCCAAGTGACCAATCCACCTGCTGGGTTGTCGGCGGATGCGTGCAACCGGGTTGCACCTTGGCATTCCACGCGGCAAACCGCACCGCATCGGCTTCGAAGTCGGCCGAACAGAGTCTCGCCCCCAACCCTGCGGCCTGGATCCCCGGCACCCCAACCCCACAACCAAGGTCGAGCACCCGCAAACCATCGAACACGTCCGGCCCCGCAACTGCATGGACGCGGGACAAGTGACGTGCAATCGAAACCGCCGCGGGCCAAATGCGACACCAATACGGCGGTTCCTTGCCACGCAACACGTCGGCCGCCCACAAGCCCTGCCGAAGCCAGGCCCGATCATCGGGGATGACGATCGAAAGCTGACCAGAGCCGACGGGTATGCGATGACGTCGCAGTGGATAGCGCTTCAGCACTGGGTCTTGCTGCGCCTCGGGCACACCGGGCATCCGCATACCGTTGCTCATTCGCGCGCAAGGCTAGCGAACCACGCGCACGACCACACCAGACGGCGCGAAAAAGAGGCGAGCACCGCCAACGTTCGGGACGACGGGGCTCGGCGCACTGGGACGAGGGGGCCTAAGGCGCTGGGCGCTGGGCGCTGGGCGCTGGGCGCTGGGCGCTGGGCACTGGGCGCTGGGCACTGGGCGCTGGGCGCTGGGAGTTGCGAGTTGGCTGCTGGGACACCAGAACCCGTGCACAGCAACATACGGCCTAGAAACGAAACAACCCCGCCGTCCTGATGGACAATGGGGCCACGCCGTTAGGCGGTTCGACTACAAAACAAACAAGCCCCGCAGTCCTGTTGGGACTACGGGGCTGTTTCAATAATAACCCGGCGCTAACC
>CAXBFC010000644.1:0-3071 GCA_963974725.1 uncultured bacterium
ACGAAGGCAGTCGCGGTTTGGGCAAGATCTGGGGCGCTTTGCTGGCGTTCTTCGGGGCGCAATCCGGCAAGAAGAAGCAATAGGCCGAACCCTCAACTGACATGCCCGCGCTGCGATGGGCCGTTGGGGAAGGAATGCAACCGACGCAGATTCATACCGCAAGTGGCCGAGTCACAACCTTGGCCGCGTAGGAACGCCGGCTTGCCAAGTTCGGCCATGCGATTGAGGATGTTGCAAGCCAGTCGAGCTGCAACGACCGGAGCATCTGCATCACGTGCGTGCATGCGATCGCCACTGGTCACCTTGCACCCCCACGAGATCGCGATCTCGGCCAGCGACGGCGTCACATCCGAGAGGTAATGCGAACTACCGCGGGGGCAGTGGATCTCGCAGCTACAAGTCTTCGAGCGGAGTCCGGCTGAGCAAGCTGCTCACCTGGCATCGGGTCTCGTGACCGCCGCCACGCTGCTGTATCAACGCCGTTATTGGTCTTGACCCGCGAGCGCCGACTGCCATGTGCTTCTGCCGCCGGGGTAGCGCGGCAAGATGCAGGATCGTGCAGTTGTCCAGCTAGCTGGCGAAGATGTCTCGCGGCACGGGGCTCGTGTCGCCGGTCTCGTGATCCCAAGTCGCGACGGCCCAGTCGTTGCCCTGCGGGATCAGCAGTAGCAGATCCCCGCTGCCATCTTCGCCAATCACCACGGCATCGCATGGGAAGTGTGATCGTCCGCGTTGGCGTTTGGTGTGGCGAACGACATCATCCCAAGACCGCTTGAGGCGCTGCTCGTCGCTATCGTCCTTGACTGGAAACAGCCCCCAGAGGTCGTCGCCAGTGTCACCGAGATCGACTTCACCGCCGTTGTCCTGCATCAGACGCTGTCGGTATCCAGCCGGGAACTGCGTGCCGAGCTGATCCTCGGCGAGGCTGATGAACGCGACGTCAACGGGGAATGGCATGTGATGAGTCTGGCCCGTTTACGTCATCAGGTCGATGGCTAAATACTGCGCGTAGATCAGGTGCGGCAGCGTTGCTCTGGAGCGGCGGAGACACGACAGAACTGCTGACCTTCACGGCCGACGAAGGTCGCTTTGGCGCTGCCAAGACCATGAAGACCGCGAAGGGTTCAAGACTGACTTGCGACTCGCACCTGGCCTTCGGTTCGTCATCCGCCGGAAATCTGAACGCGATCCACTACAGCCGCGCGCACGGCGTCATCGAGACGTGCCTCGCAACATGCAACCATTCGAAATCTTCGATCGGCACAAACAGTCGGAAACCGAATTGGCCGCAGCTATGAGTGCACGCGCTACAAACGAGCGAGCGAATCGGCGAACAGCCAGTGCTCTGCCATACCGAAGACATGCAGCCAGATCCTGCAAATCAGGAGTTCACGGTTGCGCTGCTCAGTAGCAACTGACAAGCCACTAGCAACGCAATCGTTGCGTGCAGTTGTCTACTCTGAACCCGCAGCCAGTTACGGTGGCCAACCGTTCGTCGAGGCAGCCATCGTTGCAACGCGGGACATGGCTAGCCGCACCTACTGCCATTTGCCTGATCGAATCTAGCATCTGGCCTGGCCTTACCACGGAACAAATGATGACATCGCTTGCGTCAACTAGCGGTCACGGAACTCACCACCCTCACTCGGAAGCCCCGCCGCTTGAGGACCGCTGACCCTCGAGTCGTTGAGGACGAGCTAGCCAGCATGTAGTTGGCGATCGCCTGCCTATCGTGGGTCTCTTTGGTTGGAAAGGAAACAGCTCATGAAAACTCTATTGGCTTCCATCGTTCTCGCCGCAACTGCCTCATGCCTGGCAGCGCAGCAAACCCTCACCACCACGTTCGCCAACAACAACGGCGGCTCCATCGGCGGCGCCATCTACTTCGACCTTACGTCCACTACCGGTGGCATCCTCACTGATCTGGATCTGAACTTTGGCAATGCTGCTGGCACCGTGGGGTCGATTGATATCTACCAAATCCAGAATGGCACGTTCGCTGGCAACGAAACCAACATGGCATCGTGGACGATGATCGATTCCGTGGCCGTTACTGCCGCAGGCGTTGGTCAACCTACACTTTGCCCGTTGACGATCCCCATCATCCTTAACGCGCAGCGAGACGCCTACTGCATCGTCGCCAATGGCCTTTCTCACTCCTACACGACGGGCACGGCTCCGTTCCCGCTCCAGTACACAGGCTGTGGTCTGACGATGGACTGCGGCACGGCCTCGAACGTTCCGTTCACTGCGACAATCTTCAGCCCGCGCGTCGCCAACGCGAACATCCGATACTTCGCTGGCAGCTGCTGCGCTGAGGTTGAGTCTCTCGGCACCGGTTGCGTCGCCCCTGCTCCGCTGACGCTGGATGGCATTGGCCGTCCGATCATGGGGCCGGGCCCGGTCGTATACCAGGCGACCACGAGCAACATCGAAGCCAGCGCAATCTTCCACGTTGGCCTCCTGAGCGCGTCGGCCTTCCCGCTGCCAGGCTTGAACATCCCGGGTACCGACCCGAGCTGCAACCTGATCCCGATCAATCCGTTCGTTGCTGCCAGCTCCCCGCAAGTCGTCGTTGGCACGCCAGCCATCACCTGGGATGTCATCACGCTCCCGGCAGCCAACCCGATCCTCTGCGGCTTCGTAGTCTACGTACAGTCGGCAACAGATCGGACCTATCGATCATCAGCGCCACGACTCGCATGTCGAACGCTCTCAAGCTGACACTTGGCGACCAGTAGTCGCGGCATGAACGGTTGTCTGTTTTCGGATGGGCAATCCGGGCCGCCGCCAGTCACCTGATGGGTTGCTGGCGGCACCTCAGTCGGATCCGCGCAGCCACCTGGTTCTCGTGAAACCTGCGCATTCTGCTGCGTCATCCACGTGTTCGCAGCGAGCCACGTGACTGTTGGCAGTCGCGACGGGCGCAGGTGTCGGGTGATGGCCGAGAAGATCCGTATGCGCCGGCGCCAGACCTTGCAGGTGCGCTCGGGATTCTGCAGCGTCGCGATCTCGGGCAGGCTCTGCACCTGCGTGATGCCCGGTGCCATGCTCAGGTTCGTATCGATGAT
>CAXBFC010000645.1:0-3058 GCA_963974725.1 uncultured bacterium
TTGCGCAAGCCAGCGAACAGGGTGGCGAGACGGCGCGTCTCCTTCTCGGCAACCAGGTCCGGGTGGTCGTCAGGTGCGCGCCAGTTCGCAACATGAGCCTGGCGCACGAGATCGATGACCATGTCGAGTTCCGCCATGGTCGCGACCAAGCCGGTCACCTTCGTGATGCTGGGGAACGATGCCGGATCGGCCTTGAGTTCTGCCGCGCTCATCGGCGTGGCTTCGCGAACGGACTGCCACAGGCCTTCGTAGCTGGCCGCCGTTCCCGACACGTGCATGCGATCGCTGACCTCGTCAACCGTCAATCGGCCGGAACGAACCAAGGCTGTGCCAAGCCCTGCGCCGCTGCGATGCTTGCCGTGGTGGCAGTGCACAAAGATGGGACCTGGCAGGTTGCTGATGGCTTGCGCGAGCTGTTGTTGGCGCTCGACCGTCACGGTGTCGTAGCCAATGGGCAGGTGCACGTAACGAAGACCGTGAGCTTCCGCGTTCTTGATGTCGGGGGTGGCACCGTCGACCGAGATGACCGTCTTGATGCCCATCGCTTGCAGCGTTGCAAAGCCCTCGGCACCTTCGGGCACGCCACCGCAGACCAGGTCGGGAGCATAGGTCACGATGTTGTGCACACCCGGCAGGTTGCTCGGCGTTTGCTGCGAAGTTGCGGGAGCAACGATCACTACGTCCGACACACTTGAGGAGGCCGTCGCGACGTTGTCGTGACTGGCGAGACAGCCACCCATCACGGCGAGCAGTGCGCCCATGGAGGCGGCAACGGCGAGTGAGCAGCATCGATGGGAAGACTTCATGAGTGCCTGAAAGCAAGGGCCGTGCCAAACCCGTCGCACCGAGCCTAGAAGTGCAACGCCCGCTGCCGAAGTGCCGAACTTCCGAAGTGCCAACGTGCCGGCAGCCACTCAGGTCGTGACTCGCAGTTCCTTCATGCGCCGGTGCAGATGCCCACGCGACAACCCGCCCAGTCGCGCCGCCTCGGTGACGTTGCCGCCGGCGCGCCTGAGCAGATTCTGGAAGTAGAGCCGGTCGAAGCGTGTGCGCGCGGCCTCGTAGCCATCGTCCGTCGCTGCCGCTTCGCTTTCCTCGGACGACCGCATCTCCGCCGGCAAGTCCGCAATGCCAAGCTCCCGACGCTGTCCCGCGAGCACCACCATGCGCTCGATGGCGTTCTCCAGCTGGCGCACGTTGCCGGGCCAGTGGTAGGCGATCAACACGGCCATCGCGTCCGGCGAAAAGTGGTAGTGCGGCGCGGCGTTGCGGCCGCTACTCAAGAACGTTCGGATCAGTTGCGGGATGTCGTCGCGGCGGTCGCGCAGCGGCGGCACCACCAGGTTGACCACGTCGAGGCGATAGAGCAGTTCTTTGCGAAACGTGCCCTCTGCAACCCGCTCGGGGAGATCTCGGTTGGTGGCGGCGACGACCCGAACGTCGACCTTGCGCAAGGTTTCACTGCCGAGCGGCACGAACTCGCGGTGCTGCAGGAAGCTCTCGATCTTCGCCTGCAGGGCCATGCTCATGTCCCCGATCTCATCGAGGAACAAGGTGCCACCGTGAGCTCGCTGCAGCAGCCCGGCTTTCTTGGCGTGAGCCCCCGTGAATGCCCCGGGAACGTGCCCAAACAGCTCGCTTTCCGCCAACGTCTCCGACACCGCGGCGCAGTTCATTGCCAAGAACGGCTCGTTTCGCCGTGGCGAGCGCATGTGCAGGGCTTTGGCGACGAGCCCCTTGCCGCAACCCGACTCGCCGGTGAGCAACACGGTTGTGCTCGACGCCGCAACCAGATCGAGCTGCCTGAGCAACTCACGCATGGCCGAGCTGTTGGCACACAGGCCGAGTGCCTTGTCGGGTGATTCGAGCAGCGTGCGTATCCGATGGTTCTCTTGCAGCGTGCGGCGCATGCCAAGAGCGCGCTGCAGGCGCATGTTGAGTTCGTCGATGGCGAACGGCTTGGTTACGAAGTCGGCCGCGCCAAGGTGGATCGCCTCGACGGCCGTCTCGACGGTGCCGTGCGCCGAGATCAGCAAGACGACAGCTTCCTGGTCGGAGCTGCGAATGCGAGCCAGAACCGACGTGCCATCCGCGCCGGGCATGCGCACGTCGAGCACGGCGACATCGAACGCCTGGTCGGTACCCGAGGCCTTGCTCCAGGCATCGATCGCCGCTTCACCATCCGCAACCGCGACCACCTGATGGCCAAGCCGCTTCAGGCCCATTTGCACGAAGTGGCGCATGCTCTCTTCGTCGTCGGCCACCAGTACGCGGGTCGGACGCGGTGGCGTGCCCGCGGTCGGCTCTAATGGTGTCGATTGATCGGAAGACATCGCAACGCCATCGTCGCCAATGGCCCCCTGCAAGCACAAGCCCGGCGCCGCAAAGCCCTGAGAGATCAGGCGTTCGATTCTTGTGACGGCCTGCTTCGCCAGCGTAACAACAGCCCCAACCAGAACTGGCCCACGGCGTGGAGTTGCGGGGCTAGGACGTCGGCTTGCGAGGTAGTCGAACGGTGAACATGGCGCCTTTGCCGGGTGCGGAGCTGACCGAGATCTGACCGCCGTGCTCGGCAACGATGCCATACGAAACCGACAAGCCGAGACCCGAGCCGCGCTGCTCGGGAGCATTCGCGTCGGCGCGGGTCGTGAAGAATGGATCGAACACGTGCGGCAGTGCCGACTCGGCGATGCCCGTGCCACTATCCCGAACGGTGATGACCACATCGGGGCCACTGGTTTGCGCCGTGAGCCACAGGGTGCCACCCTCAGGCATGGCCTGGAGGGCGTTGACGAACAGGTTGACGAACACCTGGTGCAGGCCGTCCGCGTCTGCAGTCAGCGGGCACGAATCGAAGAACTGCTTTTCGACTGCAACCTTCTGGCGACGAGCCGCTGGTTCACAGAGGCCGAGCGCTTCGTTGAGAACGGCGACGGTATCGACTTCGGCATGCTCCCGACTCGGCTTCTGCGCAAATCGCTGCAGCTGCTGGACGATGCCGGCAGCACGTTCGGTGGCTCGCGTGATAACTGACAGAGTCTCGCGACGGTCTTCGTCT
>CAXBFC010000646.1:0-3057 GCA_963974725.1 uncultured bacterium
TCAAAAAGCTCACACGCTTCTTCTTTCGAGGCCACCCAGAATGTCAAAGATCGAGTCCCAAAAGTGACTTGCGGTCGCTGTTGGGGGCGGGGGAAGGTAGCGATTTTGCGATCGCGGTCAAGCCCACCTGATCGTTTTTCTTCGATCAGCTGCTAGAAGCGCGACCAAGCTGACTCCTAACTCCTGATGCCATAGTGGCTTTCGAGGCTTCGAGTATCTGCAAATGACCTCTGTACGAAGCATCCCAGGGCAGCCGCGGAGGTCTTGGCTCGACCGCATACGCCGGAACGGTTTTGGCCGTGGATGACGGGGCCTTTGGTTAGCTCTCGCAGGCCACGAGCAGCGCTACGGACCGCGCCCCGGCATCCTTCAATAGCTTGGCGCAGGCCCTCGCCGTGGCACCTGTCGTAAACACATCGTCTACCAGCAGCACGGCACGCCCGCGGATCGCCTCAGGCTCCCTCACGTAGAACGCCCCCCGCACATTGTCGGTGCGCGACAACACCAGTGCGTCCCCCTGCGGCCTCGTCGCACGTTTTCGAACCAGAACGCCAGAGGCGGCCCGCAGCCCGAGACGCCGAGCGACTCCCTGCGCAAGCCACGCGGCCTGATCGAACCCGCGTCGCCGGCGGCGGGCGCGATGCAGTGGCACAGAGACTACCAGGGGTCTGCCGGCAGCACCGCAAACTCGGTAGACGTCGGCCATTGCCCGCGCCAACCACCTGCCCGCCGCGGCATCCCCGTCCAGCTTGAAGCGCCGCACCAACCGTCCCGCTGTGCCAGCGAACCGGTAGGGCGCCAGCAATTGGGTCAGATGTCGGAGGTGGCGATGTCCGGACGTGCACCTGCCGGTCGCAGCCTTGGCAGCCCCACACCGCGCACACCCATCGGTGCGCCTTGCTACGAGCTTGCGCCGGCATGGATCGCACAGCACCGCTGCCGGCGCCGCACACGAACTGCACGCCGGGGGCAAAACAAGGTCCAGCAACGCACCGGACAACTGCCGCCAAACGCGGCGAATGGAGACCAGGCGATCGTTCACACATGTGGTGGAACGCGCTGGCGAACTAGCGACCAAAAATGCCGAGCGCTGCCGGCGCTTCCGGCGCTTCCGGCGCTTCCGGGCGCTGCCGGCGGCCACGAAAGGTGACGGCGTAGCAGTTCGCCGCTGCCCCGGGGTGCCAAGCGCAGAGCAGGCCCCTAGTCGATGGCGACCAAGTGCCGCTGTCGAAGTCGAGGTCCACCAAGCCGTAGCGGCTGAATTGCGACGCGACCGCTCCCCTCACACTCCGTGCTGCAGGCGCATATCCAGCAGCAGGGTCCAGCCGTAGGAGAGTCGGGGCCCAGGGCTCTTGACGATCCGAGCAGCTAGCGACCGGGCCCGCCGAGCTCTACCTACCAGGCAGAGCAATCCGGCGAGCGCGCTCTGCAGACGTCGGCTTGGGCTGATTCTGGACGCCAAGCGCCGTGCGCACACTGTGCACATAGGCTTCGACCGTCATGTCCTTCGTGTGTGGCACACCGAGCGCTTCGCCAATTTCCTTGGTCAACTCCATGTCGTCTTGGAAGGACCATTGCTGACTCTGGAAGAACTCGCGCAACAGCTTCCGGAAGGCTCTGCGAGAGCTGTATGCGCCAATCGCATAGACCGCACCCGCAAACATGATGATCCCTCCGCACGCTAGCAACGTAGTGAGTTGCATGTCCCACTGCGCGACGATCTGTAGCAAGAAGCCGGTCGTCAAGAACAAGAAGCCGATGATGACTTGCATGTTGTTGAGCGCCGTATCCCGCACCTTGAGAAGGCTGCGTCCAGCGACACCGAGGGCATCGCGGAGGGCGTTGCGCGGTTCGCGGAAGCGAATCGAGTTCGCCAAGAAGAACACGCCCACCACATTGCAGGTGAGGCCAACGACGGCTAGTTCGGGGCTTTCCATGATCATGACGACGTGACTGGCACTACCTGCTCCGCCTCGGTCTGACCGGTCCGAGATACATGGCAGGAACGTGCCTGCCAGCGCACGCCCGGACCCGATGCTAGCTCCCGACCGCCAGATCTGCCAACATCCAAGCCAAAAGCCCGACTTATCGGGCGCCGAATTGGCCTACCCCACTCGAATCGACCCACTTACGAGCCATTCGCTCATGCCAAAGCCACCACCAATTGACCAGAAACTGGTCGAACACCTGGGCGAGCTCGCCCGAATCAGCCTGCCAAAGGAGCGGCAGACCGAGCTTCGCGACAAGCTCCAGCAGATTGTGGACGCTTTTTCGGCCCTAGGCGAAGTGAATTTCGAAGCGGGTGAAGACGACGCGACTGCACGAACGGTGACGCCGGCGGACCTGCGGCCAGACCGCGCGGAAACTCCACCTGACGTGACCGAGGTGCTGGCGAACGCACCCCAAGTCGCCGCGGACTGCTTTGTGGTCGCCCGAGTCGTGGAGCCATGAGCCATACCCCCCTAACGGCAAGCGCCCTGAGCCAGGCAATCCGGCAAGGCGACGTCACAGCAAGTGACGTCGCCAGTGACCACCTCGATCGCATCGCCAAGGTGGATGGCAAGGTCTCTGCATTCTGCGAGACCTTCGCCGAGCGCATCACCGAACAAGCGGCCGCACTCGACCGCCGCAAGCAGGCTGGCGAAACCCTCGGCGCTCTGGCTGGCGTCCCGATCGCCAGCAAGGACAACTTGCTGGTCGCAAACCAAACGACGTCCGCCGGCAGCCGCATGCTGTCGACGTTTCGTGCGCCGTTCACCGCGACGTCGCTGGCCCGCCTCGAAGAGCACGATGCGATGCTGCTCGGCCGGACCAACATGGACGAGTTCGGGATGGGGTCGACGACCGAAACTTCGGCATGGCAGAAGACCCGCAACCCGTTCGGCGAGAACCTCGTTCCTGGCGGTAGCAGCGGCGGCAGTGCCGCGGCGGTTTCTGCCGACATGTGCCCGATTGCGATCGGCAGCGATACCGGCGGCTCGGTTCGCCAACCCGCAGCGCTTTGCGGAGTCAGCGGCCTGAAGCCGACCTACGGCCGCGTGCCGCGCTATGGCTTGA
>CAXBFC010000647.1:0-2985 GCA_963974725.1 uncultured bacterium
GCGGAGGTTGGGCGAGCATTTGCGCCGCGCGATTGTGCCAGGCTGTGTCAGGTTGTGACCGAGGGCATTGCACACTCAGTTGCACACTCGGGGTTGGAGACTCGCACTGGGACTCCGCGCCGACCAACGCGGCAACGCCGCCGAGCGCAGGCAGCAACTCACTTCCATGCATCTCGTCGACCGAGCACCCTCGGCCGCTCCTGAGCATTCGCTACTGCCCAACCGGTCAAGAAGGCAAGCCGCGCTATCCGCTCCATCTTCTCGCCATCGAGCTTGTCGGCATCATCGGTGAGTTGGTGATAATCCGCGTTCTCACCATCCGAGAACGACACGACGGGAACGCCTCGCTCTGAAAACGGGAAGTGGTCACTTTGGGCGAACCAGGTATCGCCGCTTTCGACCTGCAAGCCTAGCTGTTCGGCGATCGTCGCAACTTGCTGCGACAGCGACGAGAACGCCTTGTGCTCGTAGCTCGGGGTCACGGTGACGGCTAGCCGCTTTGCGTTCGGGCCAGTGCGGCCAATCCGATCCATGTTGATCACGGCAACGGTCTTGTCCAGCGGCCAAGCAGGATGCGCCGTGTAGTAGGAGCTCCCCCACAATCCGTTCTCTTCACCCGACACCGAGAGGAAGACCACGCTGCGGCGAGGCTTTGGATCAGCCATGGCGAAGGCTCCGGCTATCTTGAGCAGACCCGCTACGCCAGAGGCGTTATCGTCCGCCCCGTTGAAGACTTGCCCGTCCATCCGTTGGCCTACGTGATCCATGTGGACAACGAAGATGATCGCCTCATCGCGCAGGACCGGGTCAGCCCCTCGCAGCAAGGCGACGACGTTGCTGGTCATCGCCTTCTCGTCGTGCTGAACATCGATATGCAGCTTAGATGAAGTGGCGGTCTTGGCGGCCGGCATTTTGCCTTCGCCCAATAGCGCCTTCTTCAACTTCACCTGATCGACTCCGAGCTGTGCCATGAGCTGACGACTCTGAGTAAGCGAAAGCACGACGGTCGGAATGACCTGGTCCTTTTGGGCTCGCTGGATGACTCCCCGCATCAACGACTTGGCCTCTTTCGGGCCTTGCAGGAGTAGGTCCTGGCCCGGCGATACCGCCATGAAGCTAAGCACGTCCGACAAGCCATGCGAATCATCGACAATGGCAAAGACAACTGACTTCGCACCACGCTCGGCAAGACCGCGGGTGATGTTCGATAGCCGCCTGAACACCGAGAGAGACATGCTGAACTTCTGGGCGATCGATGGAACCCTGTCCAGCTGCCCGCGAAACGGTCGAATGACTGCAACTGGGAGGAGGCCGTCAAAGCGTACGCCTTTGCCGATTATCGATTGAGCACCACGTGTTGTGCCTAAGCCCACGAACTGCACTGCGCCGTCGAAAGCGACGAGGCCAGGCGCGGCACTCAGAACCGAGTAGCCACTGGATAGGCGCGATTGACCAAACTGCACTGCCGACTCAGAAGAGATGCGCGACAAGCGGAAGCTGTAATGCTGCTCGAACGTTCGGCGCGCCTCGATGGAGTCGCCCATGGGCTCCAACCCAAACTGCACAAGCCTGTTCGAGATCCACTTGGCTGCTCGGGCCTGTGCAACGGATCCTGTTAGCCTGCCCTTGAACTCGTCAGACGCGAGATACTCGGCATGCGCCATGAGATCTCGACTGCGAATGAGGCTGACTGGAGGCTCCTGCTGCTCCTGACACCTCACGTTTGGATCCGCGGCCAGGACCGCACAGATCAACCCCACATGGATTCCTAGTCGGTCGCGCCTTGGAAACATCGCTTGGTATCGGATACCAATCCCGGCTGGAGGGAAACCCCTGCGTCGCATTCCAGTGGTGATGTGACCTTCCCCCGAGCCTATTCGCCATCCCGCTCGCGCCTGCGCTTGCGGGCAAGCTCCTTGCGTAAAGCTCGGCTCTCGCGCAGCAAGCGACGCACTTCACGCGACCGTGATGGCGTGAACGGCTGAGCCACCCATGACAACAGCCAAGACCGGAAGCGAGACCAGAAACCCACAGAGCCATCATGCCGGATCGAAGCCTCGACGGCACACATTGCGACGATGAAGTGATAGCCGGTCTGCGCATGGAATCGAGAAACCTGATCGCGCTACCCACCGACAGACATTCGATGTCGATACTCAGCTCAGATGGCCGCCGACCTCCCACTGAAGTTGCTCCTCATCACGTTCGCTGGCTTCGTCAACCGTGATCAGTCGCGGCTGATCGCCTACCTGCTGGAAGAGAACTGCGTCTTCCGAGAACTCCATGGCGACAAGCGACCACGACTAACTGACGACCAGCGCCGACGCCTCGCAGCCAAGGGCAAGCCACTCGGCCGGCGGTTGCTCGACAAGGTCGCTGGGATCGTCACGCCAGACACGATCCTGAGATGGCACCGCAGGCTGATCGCGGAGCACCACACCTACCCGCATAAGAACCGCGTTGGTCGACCAGGACTCATGAAGGCCATCCGCGAGCTGATCGTGCGCATGGCAACGGACAACTCGAGCTGGGGCTACCTGCGGATACGTGGCGAACTGAAGAAGGTCGGGCATCGCGTGGCGAAGACAACCATCGCGACGACGCTGAAGGACAACGGCATTCCGCCGAGTCCTGATCGCCCGACCACATGGAAGACGTTCCTCAAGTCTCATGCTGACGTCATCGCGGCCGCCGACTTCTTCACCGTCGACGTGTGGACGAAGCGCGGGCTGGTCACGCACTACGTGTTCTTCGTGATTCATCACGCCACGCGCATGGTTGAGATTGCTGGCGTTACTCCGAACCCCGGTGGCAACTTCATGACGCAAGTCGCACGCAACCTGACTGATCACGTCGACGGCTTCCTGCGCGACAAGAAGTTCCTGATCCTCGACAACGATGCGCTGTTCGCCAATCAGTTCTGCAGCACACTCGAAGACGCCGGCGTGAAGATCGTGCGCACTGCCTACCAAGCCCCTGACATGA
>CAXBFC010000648.1:0-2980 GCA_963974725.1 uncultured bacterium
TGGCCAACCACGAGCCACCTTCGACAGCGATCTCCTTGAGCACGAAGGCCATGCGGCCCTCGACATAGATCGGCATCGGGATCGCGAACAAGACCAACAACAGCACCGGCCACAGACCACGCAATCGGGCTGCTCCGAGCGCCAGCCAGGCAGCTCCGGGCAAGGTCAACACGATGCTCGACGCCGACCAGGAGTCGATCATCAGTGCTGCACCGGCAAAGTGCATCATCAGACCGGGCACCAACAACCACAGGCCGCGCAAGTCGGTGGCTCGCGGGCGCGTTTGCCAGGACTTGCGGCGCAACCACACGACGAGCGCGCCAACCAACGGCACAAGCCAGCAGTGCGCGAAGTACTCCGTCGGCGCGTTCCAGCGGTCGACACACCATTGCAGCGCGGTCACATACGCGAGCAGCAGTGGCAGGAAGACGCACAAGAATGGTTTCATCGCGTCACCCTCTTCGGCATGGAGTCAAAGACCTCGAGCACGCGTTCCGCGTTGCCACCCCACGTCCAGCGCTGGTCGATCATGCTCTGCTTGCCAGCGGCCCCGATGCGCTGTGCCAGGTCTCGGTCACCAACGACCCGCTGCAACTGCGCGTAGAGTCCATCGGCATCGCCCTCCGGGAACAACAACCCGTTCTCGCCGTCGACGATGTTCTCGCGCAGATTGGGCTGATCCGGCGCCAGCGTCACGACACCAGCAGCCAACGAATCGAACAGCTTGAGCGGCGAGGCATAGGCGTTGATCGCCGGAATCAACGCACCATCCAGGGCCATCACGTGGCTCGGCAGCAACTCCGAAGGCACCACGCCAAGAGCCCGCACCCGATCCTGCATGCCGCGTTCGCGGGCGAGTTCCTGCAGTGGCTGCAAGGCAGGTCCCTCCCCCATCAAGACCAGCACCATGGTCTCGAGACCTGGGCGCTGCATCACATCGAGCACCAGGTCCAACCGATGCCACGGCCGCATGTAGCCAACAAACCCGAGCACGAACGCATCGGCTGGCAACTGCCAACGTTGGCGCAGCGCCTGCGCCGCAACCCCGGCGTGCTCGCCGTAACGCTCCAGAACGGCACCGTTGCCGATCACATGCACGCGGTCGCGCTTCGCACCAAGATCGACCAGCATGTCGGCCAGCACCTGGGTCACGGCCAACACGGCATCGGCGTTGGCCAACACCTCCTGCTCGGTACGGCGCGCCCGACGCGGCAGACACAACTTGCCTAGCCGCTGCATTTCCATCGCCATCGGCGAGTTGACTTCGAGCAGCAACGGCAGGTCCAACTCGCGCGCGACATCGAGGCCTGCGCGCAAGTGCAGAGCGTGGCGCTCGTAGAGGAAGTGTGGGTTGCCGCGCTTCGCAGCCGCGCGCAGCATCGAACGGCCCTTGTGGTTGTAGACCA
Organism: uncultured bacterium; assembly: GCA_963974725.1. Lineage (GTDB taxonomy): Bacteria > Planctomycetota > UBA1135 > UBA1135 > UBA2386. Next base: position 1,407 of record CAXBFC010000648.1, read on the forward strand.
CTTCGAGCACCTCGACCGCCGTGCGCGGCAAACTCAGCCGCTGCCAGAAGCCGGGCTTGGGTTTGCCTGCCGGCTGGGGATCACCGGTGGCTCGTGGCGCAGCATCAGCAACCGCGGAGTTGCCCGCGCCCGCTTGGGCTGCGTTCGCCTTCGGCACCAGCGCACACTCGTCGACGTCATGACCGGCCGCGCGCAGCGCCGAGATCAATTCGCGGACATGCACGGCCTGACCGTCATCGGCCCGGATGCGATGGTGATAGAGAATGCGGCGCGGTTCGCTCACGCGACAACCTCCCCACTCGCTGCCAGGAACGTTTGCTGCAACTGCGCGATCGGTTCGTCCCAACCATAGCGTTCGGCGAAGGCGCGCACTCGCTCGGTGCACTTCTCGCCATCGAGAACCCGTTGCAGCGCAGCGGCGAAGCCCGCGACGTCGCCAACCGGCACCAACGCCCCCAGGTACGACTCCGGTTGCGCGCCGCCAAGAATCTGTGGGATGCCACCGACCGGAGTCGCGACCACCGGCAGGCCACACGCCAGCGCTTCGGTCACCACGTTGGGCCAACCCTCGCTGTGACTCGGCAGCACGAACACATCGCCTGCCTGGTAGGCCGTCGCGACCTTCTCCGGCGGTAGCGCGCCAAGGAATCGAACGCGCTCGCCACCGAGCGTCGCCAGGTTCTCGCGTTCGGGTCCATCACCGACCAGCACCAAGGTCGTGTCGCTCAAGTCACGCACCGCACGGACGGCAACATCAAAGCCCTTGCCTGCAACCAGCCGGCCAACACTGACCACGATGCGCCCCTGCTCGGGCAAACCCAAAGAACGTCGCGCGGCGATCTGACCACCCGCCTGGTCACTGGGAGCGAAACGTTCGAGGTCGACGCCATTGCGAACGGTCACGACCTTGCCTGCCGGCAGCTTGCAGGCTTGCGAAAAGCGCTGCGCCAACACATCACTGACCGCCATGCACGCGTGTGCGCGATTCGCTGCTTCGGCAATGCGCGGCGCCAATTTTGCATCCTGCGCCAACACGTTGACGTCGGTGCCGCGCGCCGTCAGCGTGAAGGGCACCGCGAACTCGGCGGCCAGCTTCGCGGCAGCGACTCCATCGGGCCACAGGTAGTGAACGTCCAAGACCGCGTCGCCGCCAGCCAACAGCTCGCCGAGCAACGACCGCGCCCCGGCGGCGACGGAGTCGGCTTGGCGCTGGCCAGACATTCCAGGCCAATGGCGAAAGCGTGGATGGTGCACGTCGACCCCTTGCCACTGCTCACGCAGCGGAACCTTCGCCCACAACTTGTAGATGCCACGTCGCAATGGCCAGATCACTTCGGGCACCGGCGCCACCACCGAGCACTTGCAGCCACTGGCCGCAGCGACCCGGCGCATGCGTTCGTAGACAAACAGGCCGTGCATGGGCATGACCGACGACGGGAACAGGTTGCTGAACGTTATGAGGTGCAATCGTCCGCCCCCCAGCGTTCCAAGAAGCGCGCCAGCACCAACACCGCCCACAGCATTTCGGCGTGATCGCCAACACCTTGGCGATGCCGCTGCAGCAGCGTGCGGAC
>CAXBFC010000649.1:0-2974 GCA_963974725.1 uncultured bacterium
GATAGCACTGATCGGTTGCGTCGAGCACATGGAGTGCAGCACTCCACAGGGCTTGAAAGCGTGTGACGACGCCGCCGCGCTGATTACTGCGATGGGCGGTGACGCATGAGCACCCAAACCATCCGCGTCCGCCTCCCCGCCGACGCCAGCGCCATGAGCGTGACGATGGCCCTTGCCTCAGTCGCGCAACGCATGGGCTTTCGGCTCACGGCCACGCACTCAGAGCCGGGCATCACCGACATCGACATGGTGCCCGGCTACGTGCCGAGCAACGTCATCCCCATGCGCCGGAGTGGCGCGATCAAAGGAGTTAAGTCGTGACAGCGATTGCAACCATTGAGCAGGCGCGTCCGCTTGTTCGGCAGGAAGGCCGGGCACTGACCGCACTCGACATCCGCGAACGGGTCAACACCATTCAGCAGGTGATGAGCGCGGTCATGAAGCGCGACGTGCATTACGGCGTCATCCCCGGCTGCAAGAAGCCGAGCCTGTACAAGCCGGGCTCCGAAGTGCTTTTGGCCACCTTCCAGATCGCCACCAGCATTCAGGTGACAGACCTGTCTACGGACGACTGCATCCGTTACCAAGTTCGCGTCATCGGCACCCACTCACAGAGCGGCACGCTTCTCGGTGAGGGCATCGGCGAATGCTCATCCAACGAAGAGAAATACAAGTGGAAGAAGGCGTACGACGAAGAGTGGAACGCCACGCCTGAGAACCGCCGCCGCATCAAATTCGGCAATTACAAAGACAAGCAGGTCCGCACGGATCCGGCTGACGTGGCCAACACCATCCTCAAGATGGCGAAAAAGCGCGCACAGATCGACATGACGCTGACCGTGACCGGCGCGTCGGACTGCTTTGACCAGGACATCGAAGACCTGCCCGAACACCTGCGGCCGGCCGATGACGTGGGCCGCAACGCTGGGCTCATGCCATACGCCGACGACCAGTTCAAAAAGAACTTGCCTGCATGGCAGGCGGGCATCGCATCCGGCCAGTTCACAGCCGCCGACGTGATCAAGAAGGTCGAGACACGCGGCCTGCTGACCGACGAGCAGAAAAAGCAACTGACCGACACGAAGGTCAACCCACCGCAAGAACAGGAGATTCCTGAGTGAAGACCATTGAAGGATTGATCCAGGGCGATGCCGCGTGGCATGCCCACCGAGCCACAACCCGTAACGCCAGTGACGCGCCGGCCGTTATGGGCGTGTCGCCCTACACCACCCGCAGCGAACTGGTGAAGCGCTACGCCACCGGCATCGCGCCGACGGTCGACGAAGCGACACAGCGCCGCTTTGATAGCGGCCACGAAGTGGAGCCCGCCCTTCGCGCCATTGCCGAAGGCATCGCCGGAGAAGAGTTCTATCCCGCCGTGGCCGTCAGCGATGACGGTTACTTGGGCGCCAGTTTCGACGGCGTGACGATGCTGGATGACGCCATCTGCGAAGTGAAGCTCGCCAACCGCGCGAAGATGGAAACGATCCGCGACGGCTTCATTCCCGAGGGAGATCGTTGGCAGATCGTTCAGCAGTTCGCCGTGTGCGAGTCCGCGACCCGCTGCATCTACGTCTGCGGCGACGGCACCGAGGAAGGTAGCGAATCGCTGATCATCGAACGCGCCGACATCGAGGGCGACATTCCGAAGCTAATCGCCGCGTGGAAGCAGTTCGACGCCGACGTTGCCGCGTACGTGCCCGAGGAAGCCGCCCCGGTCGTCGTGGCCACCCCCACCGAATCCCTGCCCGCCGTCTCGGTGCGCATGGACGGCGCAATCGCCGTCATCAGCAACCTCGACCTGTTCGGCGACCGACTCAAGGCATTCGTCGCCGGCCTGGACATGAAGCCCGACACCGACCAGGCGTTCGCCGATGCCGAGGCCGCAGTCAAGACGCTGAAAAAGGCCGAAGAGGCACTGACCACCGCCGAAGAATCCGCGCTGGCGCAGATCGACCCGGTCGAGGCCATGCGACGCCAAGTTGCCGACCTGCACGAAACCGCGCGCAGCACGCGCCTGCTTCTCGAAAAGGTCACCAAGGCGCGTAAGGAACAGATTCGCACCGAGGAAGTGGCCAAGGCCCGCGCGCAGTTCAGCGAGCACGTCGAGGCCATCAACAAGACCTTCGGCGGCAAGGTTCGCCTGCCCGACGTGCCGGCCGATTTCGGAGGCGCGATCAAAGGGCTCAAGACCCTGACCAGCCTGCGCGACGCCATCAGCACCGAATTGGCACGCGCCAAGATCGAGGCCGACCGTATCGCCAACGGCATCCGCACCAATCTGGAATTGCTGCGCACCGAAGCCGCCGGGCATGAGTCGCTTTTCTCCGACGCTCAGCAGCTCGTCACCAGCAAGTCCGAAGACGACCTGCGCAACCTCATCAAGACGCGCATCGCCGAATTCCAGCAGCGCGAGCAGGCCCGGCTCGATGCCGAGCGCGCAAAGATCCGCGCCGAGGAAGAGGCCCGTGCCCAGCGTGAGGCCGATGCAAAAGCCGAGCAGGAACGCCAGCGCATCCGGCAGGAAGAGCAGGCCAAGGCGCGGCAGGAAGCCGACGACCGGCGTCGACTGGAGGCGCACGCATCGGCAGAGCGCAGCGCCGCCGCAGTCGAGTCAATGGCACGCAGCGAAGAACCGCCCAAGTACGACGCGACGCCGATCAAGTCCGCCAACGACGACGGCGCCCGCATCCGCCTGGGTGAACTGAACGCCCTGATCGCCCCGCTATCCATCAGCGCGGATGGCCTGGCGCAGCTCGGCTTCGAACACGTCGCCACCGACAAGGCCGCGAAGCTCTACCGGGCGTCCGACCTGCCGCGAATCCTTGGCGCCATGTCTCGGCACCTGATGAGCGCCGACAAACTGGGGCGCGCCGCATGAGTTCCCGCTACCGCCCCGGCGCCGATAACCCGATGGCGCGCCACAGCGACCAAATCGTGCGCCGCGCCCGCCTCATTTACGCCCGCGGCTACA
>CAXBFC010000650.1:0-2970 GCA_963974725.1 uncultured bacterium
GTGCAGGCGATCGTGCATCGCATGCAGCTCGGCAAGTTCGCGCGGCAACACATCCGGTTGTGTGCGCAGGCGCTGTGTGTGCACAAGGCTGGCACGGTCGGTCTGAGCGTGCGCGGTGAAGCGAAATACCCCGGCAAGCGTACCTACCTGCACAGCAAGAATCGCTGGTATGTGCTGTTCACCTGCATGCGGTGGCGCACGCTGCTGTTGACGGTGCCGGCGCAACTCGCCTACGGCGTGGTCTACGCCGCCTTCGGGGTTGGCCGCGGCCATCTCGGATCGTGGTTGCGCGGCAAGTGGGAACTGCTGTGTCTGTTGCCGAAGGCGATTCGCGCGCGCGGCCCGGCCCAGCGCGGTCGCACCGTTCCCGATCGCGAACTGCTGGTTGCGTTGCCGATGACGCTGAATCCTGGCCTCGCTGACAAGGGCGCCGGTGCGTGGCTGCGTCGTTCGATGGACCGCTTCTTCTCGGTCTATTGGCGTTTGGTGCGAGGTCTCTGTGGCTGACACCTCGCGGGCAGCGGCAGCCGAATCGCCAAATACGGGCGATGGCCCGAGCGCTGGCACCCAGCCGGTCGTCGCGGCGTTGCTGCTGAATTACCACGGTGCCGAGATGACGCTGCAATGCGTCAAGGACCTGCTTCAGGTTGCGGATGTGCCGCTCAGCATCGTGGTGCTCGACAACCACTCGGGCGACGACGAGGTCGCGCAGTTGCAGCGCGGCGTTGCCGGCTTGCCGCACGGGCAGCACGAAGTGCACGTCTTGCCGTTGGAGCAAAACTTTGGCTTCGCCGGTGGCATGAATCGTGGTCTGGAGTTCGCGGCACGGCAGCAGGTTCCCTATGCGCTGGTGCTTAACAACGACATGCGGTTGCCGAGTGACTTCGTGCTGCCGCTGCTCGACGTGTTGCGCAATGACCCGGCGGTCGGGGCCGTTGGTCCAACCGTGGTGCATCCCGACGGTACGGTGTGGGCCGAAGGTGGTGAAGTGGGCTTCTTGCCAAACGGCTTGCGGCTGATCCGTCATGGCCAACAACCGAGCGACGTCACGGCGGGACCTGTTGAGGTCGGCTTCTTGACGGGTGCGTGCATGATGATGCGCACCGAAACGGCGAGTGAAGTCGGCGGTTTCCATCGCGACTACTTCATGTATTGGGAAGACGTCGAGATCAGCAACAAACTGCGGCGGCGCGGCCTGCGCATCGTTTGGTTGCCGTGGGTGCGAGTCGAGCACCTCGGCGGCCAATCGTCCGGCGGTGGCCGCTCACCGCTGCGCAAGTTCTTCATGGCCTGCAATGCGGTGCGCTACCTGAAGGCACACGGCTCGGTCGCCACGTGGGCCGGTTGGTTGTTGTTTGACGTGTTGTTGTGGCCGCTGACGTTGGCGACGGGGCCGGCGGCTGCGTGGGCCAAGATGCGCGGCACGCTGGCCGGGTTGTTCGGCCACACCGCGGACGCCAACGACGTCGAGCGTTTCCTGAGCCGCTAGTCGTTTGCTGGGGCTCTGCGCTGTGGCCCTGCGTTGTGGCCCTGCGCGTGGCTTTGGGCTGTCGCTTCGGGCTGGGGCTCAGGCGTCCAGGTCAGCAGCGGCTGCAAGCCAGCCCGCAGCACGTTCGCCATAGGGTAGTGCCGCCAATTCGCCTCGAAGTTTGGCCGCCTGTTGCTGGCACGGCGATCCGTGCGAAGGGTTGTCTTCGGCGCGAGTTCGAGTCTCGACCAAGTCGAAGCACAGCCCGTCGAGGCCTTCCGCGTCGGCGTCGATTACGACGTCACTGTTGGTCAGGGCGGCGAACTCGCGCTCGATCGCCGCGTCGATCGTGTCTGCCGCGTCGGTCGTTACCGAAGCGATCACCGTCAGCGAACCACCTTCTTCGCACTGCTTCGTGCTGGCGAGAACTTCCTTGGCCAGCAGGATGGCTTTGGCGTCGAGGCCCGGTTGAATCCACGATCCGGACGCCACACTGGAGCGGCTGCGCGCCCGGGTCAACGCCGTCATCGAATCGACCAGCAAGATCACGTCGTGGCCCTGTTCGACCTGGCGCAGGCAGCGGTGCCATGCGAGTTCGGCAACCGTGACCTGATGCTCGGGTGGCGTCGCGAATGCGGTGCTGACCACGCAGGTGCGCGAACCCGCGAGCGCTTGCGCGGTGACGATGTCTTCTGGTCGTTGGTCGAGCAAGCAAACGGTGATGTCCGCTTCGGGATGCTGCGCTTCGATCGAGTTGGCGAGGGTCGCCAAGAACCGTGCGCGCGGCCACGCAGGCGTTGCGTGCAGCAACATGCGTTGGCCGAAGCACAATGGCGAAAGCGTCTGCAGCGCGTGCAGCATGACGGACGTGTTGGAGCTCTCGTTCGTTTCGGAGGGAGCTTTGGCCTTGACCTTGCTCTTGCCCGGTTTCGGAGTCGGGGTCTTGTTCGGGGCAAGCGCCAGTGGTCGGGTCGCAGCGACCGGAGTTCGACTTGCGAACCCGGTGACGTCCATCAATTGTTCGGGGGGCGTGTCTTGCACGAGGTCGACATGCACCAAGGCGAACGTGCGTTCGGTGCCGCGGGGCGCGCGGATCTCGCCGCGAATCCGGTGGCCGGAATGCAGGTTGAGACTGCGCACCTGGTTGGCGCTGACGTAGGCGTCAACCGCCGTGCTTCGGAAGTTGAGCGGCACCATGCGCACGAACCCGAAGCCCTCGGGCAGGATTGCGAGCACACCGTCGGTCGTGACCGTTTCGCCGTTCGCCATCATATGGCTGGCGATCGCCTGCACCAATTCGTCTTGCTGCAAGTGCGGGCGCAAGTCGACGCCGCGCTCGGTTGCCGTCGCCAGCAGTTGTCGGCGGGGCTGCTGGATCAGTTCGGGGAGCGAAGTCATGCGTTGGATTCCAGCCGTGCCAGAAGATCGTTGACGGCTTGCTCGGTGGTGGCGAGTTCCCCAGTGTTGTCGATGATGTGCTGCGAGCGGGCGCGTTTTTCCGC
>CAXBFC010000651.1:0-2957 GCA_963974725.1 uncultured bacterium
CACTCGCAGTCGCGTGGTCCTTCGCGCCATTCGCACGCGCATGTCGCTCGATCTGATCACGATACAGTTCAACCCGGGGCAAACTCATGCTGGATGGCAAGCCCTGTTGACTCTGGAAGGCCGCCAGGGTTTTGGGATCCACTCGATCGACTTGGCGCGTGACAGCTTGACGCGCGTCACCCTCGCGACACTTGGCCAGCAATGCCTGCCAGTATGCGAATCGATCGGCTAGAGAATCGCCCGCGGGCGGACTCGCCCAGGCAACCGTGTCCGCAATGGAAAGCGATTCGTCGACATCAGCTTGGCCGTCGACCAGAACCGTGTAGCTCATCGCGTTGCCACCTTGTAGCGCCAGAACGGCGGGTTGCCGAAGGTCCAAGGTCGCAACACCTTCCGCATTGGTCTTGCCGCTCACGGCCCACGAACCACTGGTCACCCGAACGGCAAGGTCTACCACGGGCGTCACTTGCTGTGCGGTGTACTCTTGAACTTCATCGAAGCTGAACAAGTGCGTTCCGATCGAGATGGGCAACGTGATGACCAACCCAAGCACATCGGCCGCTAACACCAACGGGAAGATCGCGATCAGCTCGGGCGCCTCACCAATGTCTGCCGTGAACGATTCGTATTCATAGCCGCCTTCATCGACCCTGGTCTCGCGGATGTGCCGCTCCCAATGATCGGAAGCAATCACTGTGGCTGTGCCGGGCTCGAGTGAGCAAGTCTCGACGCTGCGCGTGGCAGGTTCGTCACCGAGAGTTTCCTGCTACCAACTGCCATAGCTTTGCTGATAGCTGACGCACCCCGCAGACGAGAGCATCAGCCCGAATAGCAGCACCGATCGACCGAGACTTCGAGATGGTCGCTGACACAGATTCAGAGAGTCATTCATGAACGGTGCTTCGGGGTTCGGAAGACTCATCGGCAACGAAAGGTCCGAAACTCGAATAGCAACCGCACCAGATGCCCCCTTCTTCTGCCACCGGCCAACCCTCCGAACTCGGCGGGCAAGGACCATGCTCTTTTAGGGCCGTCGGCCTGCTACCGTGCAGCAAGCTTGGTCTGACTACTCATCGCGTCTCGCCCGCATGTAGATCTCTTCAGCCACAGGGATTGGCAAGATCACCGTATCCGCCGCCAAGGACAGGATTGGATCAACGGCAAGCACGACGCCCCACATCGATGGCTGCACGCGCTCCTCGGTCCACGCATGATCATTGGACAGCAGGTTGCCTATCGCCCCGAGATCGTTGCGAAACCCTGCATAGATCACGGGATCGGGATCGATCATGTTGTCGGGCGCGCGACCAGCCCAAAATGCACTCTGGCTGACCACCGTCATGCAGCCCGGTATCAGCACAAGGCCAAGCGCCAGCATGACCGCGCGCACGGGACGCCACAGGGATTGCGGGGACAACGCGGCAGGCCAACGTGCGTTCATAGGCGCCTGGCATCTTTGAGTGGCTCTCGAAATGGCGACGCGCCGTCAGCCCAGATCGTCTCGATTCCCGGAAGACTATCGCAAAGCCACTCGATCGAGCATCTTCGCAACCAAGGCACAACTCGGTCAGGCCACTTGGTGGGGTTCTGTCCGCAGCGCCTTGGAGCTAGCATAGCGGACTATGCTGATCGCCTTGTCCCCGCGCCGCGCCATGCCCGTTGTGGGGCAAGCTTTGCGCATTGGCATCGCATGGCTGAGTGCCGTGCAATGCGGTGGTGCGATCCGTGCGCAAGAATTTCCAGAGGAGACGGTGGCCTATGCAGCGCTTGCGCAACCGTTTTTCCAAGCTCACTGCATTGGCTGTCATGGTGGCGACAAAGCGAAGGGCGACGTCACGCTAGACAACTTCGGCGGCGGCCCGGCCGGCGGACACAACCTGGAGCGCTGGGAGCTTGTCCTGGACGTGCTGCGAAGTGGCGAAATGCCACCCGAGGAGGAACCGCAGCCGCCTGCAGCCGACCGGGCCCGCGTCGCTCAGTGGATTGATTCGGGCTTGCGCGCAACGATCGCCAACGGCGACAAGGCGGCTGCTCCGACCACGCGGCGACTGACGAACTTCGAGTACCACAACACGCTGCGCGACCTGCTCGGCATCGAATTAGAGCTCGCTGACAACCTGCCAGAAGATCCTTCGCGACCATATCGGTTCCAGAACAGCGCACACTTCTTGCTCATGGGGCTCGAGCAGATCGATCGCTATGAAGACAATGCGCGCAAGGCGATGGCTTCGGTGATTGTCGCTCCCGAACCGCCGAAGATCCATCGCACCAAGCAGTCCTGGGCGCGTAAATCCATGCGCGGCATGCCGGATCCGACCGGCATGCAGCCCGACGAGATCGGTGTCTTCGGCAACCGAAATCGAACCGTGGTCAACGGCATGCGCGTGTTCGAATGGCCCGACACCGGCGCCTTCCGCATCCGCATCAAGTCGAGTGCGATCCTGCCCAGAGGCATCGAAGAGATGCCATTGGCGATCCTGATGGGACACGACATCGTTGGCGTCGGTGTCTCAGGTCTAAGTCCGGCGCGTCCGGTTGGCACGTTACGACTGACCCGGCGAATCGACGATCCGCAGGTCTTTGAGCTGACGGGTCGGATCGAGAACTTTTCCTCAAAGCCGGAACACCGCTATCGACGAGGCGGAAAGATCGATGGCCGGCTGGTGGTGACTGCCCCGCATTTCACGATCACGCCGGTCAATGTCTACGACGACGGAACGCTCAATGACCGACCCGATCCTCTGACGAAGCCGCGCGCAGTCGTTGAGTGGATGGAGTTTGAGGCGCCGATTGCCGACACCTGGCCGCCCGCACATCACACGCGCATCTTGTTTGACTCGCCACTGCGAAGGACAAACCCAAAGGCCTATGTCGCGGCGGTGCTAGAGCGATTCTTGCCGCGTGCATTCCGGCGACCGGTGCGGCCGGGAGAGGTCGCGCGCTTCATCAAGATCTAC
>CAXBFC010000652.1:0-2940 GCA_963974725.1 uncultured bacterium
TCGCGGGACGCCAAGTGCGGCGAGGCCGCCGCAAGCGTTGTGCGCGGCTGTTCGGCCGGGCCTCCAGAGACAAGCCTGACTCCTGAAGAGCCTGACTCAAGCAAGACTGGACTGTTTGAGAGCCTGGCTAGCGCGGCGGCGCGGCGAGCAGCGCGGCGCTGCCATAGAGCTTGGCTGAGGCACGTTCGACTTGGCTGCCCTTGAACAGGCGAAGGTCCAAGACGTTGATGCCGCGCTGGTGCGCAATGTTGTCCGCGTGGTCGATCACCTGCGTGGCCTCGTCGTATTCGCGCGCCAACAGTTGTGCCGCCAAGGCAGCGGTTTCGTCGCCGCGATGCCGGTGCACGTGCGCGAGCAATTGGTAGTCAATCGCCGGATCCGCTCCGTTGCGGCGCGCGCTGTGCAGCAGCTTTTCGGCGGTGTTGATGTCGCCGGCAACCAACAGACCGAGTGCCTGGAGGCGAAGGTCCGCAGGCCCTGCGGCGGCGAGGTCACAGTCCCTGGCCAACCTGGCTAGCTCGGCGCGCAGGTAGCAATCGGGTTCGCCGAGCAAGCCGCGGCGGAGATACGTAGCCGCTTCGCCAAGTTGTCCGTTGTCGGCGGCCAGTTGCGCAAGTTCGCGGAACAATGAGCTTGGCGCGGTTGGCTGGCGCGCGGCGCGACGCAGCAAGTTGCCACGACGGTTGCCGTCCGCCGTGGCTCTGGCCGCGCTCAGCAGGCGCGCCAAGCGCCATGCCGCGAGGTTGCTTTCGGCCAAGCCCGGGCCACTGCCCTCCAGCGAGTTTGCCAGTGATAGTGTGCGTTGGATTACCGGTGCCAGTCGTTCGTAGGCGATGGCATCGGCTATCAGCCGCACGGTGCAACCATCTCCCGAGGGGGCGACTTCTACCAAGACGCGGCGGTGCGTGCGGCTGCCGAACCCAGGCAGGGCGTCGTCGGGCAGCGCGACGCGTTCGACCACCGTGCGGGCGCCGTTGGCACGCACCTTCAGGCGATGGTTGGCAACCGGCAGCCATACGTGGCGGGTGTTGGCTGTCAGTTCGATGACGAACGTGTCGTCTGCTCGCTGCTGGACCGGTGCGCCGCTCGTGCGCGCAATCGGCTCGGCGTGCAGTTCCACCAGCAGCGCGGCAGCAACCACGGCAGCTGCCGCGTCGCTCGGCATGTGGATGTGCCATTGCACCGAACGATCGCGATTGCCAAGCCACGTGCTGCAGCCACTGCTCGCGACCGTGAGTAGTAGCAGCAAAGCTCGGTAGGTTCGGCGGATCGGAGAAGGCACGGCTTCTCAGATTTCGGGAACGCACGCTCTCTACTATAGGTGCGTCGTGCGGCGGTCCCCGCGTGAGACCGTCGCCGCTCAGTTCTCCGCGATGACGAACGCCGTCGCGGTGATCTCTGTGTGGGTCAAACTCACATGCCATCGACGGATGCCGAGCGCTTCGGCCCGAATCTTCGCCTCGCCGGAGACCACCAGCTCGGTGTCGCCGCTCGGAAGCCGTTGCACTTCGATTTGTCGGAAGGTCAGGCCTTCCGCCCAGCCGGTCCCAAGGCACTTCATGGTCGCTTCCTTGGCGGCGAAGCGCGCGGCGAGCGACTCTGCGGGGTCGTTGCGACCGCGGCAGTAGTCGCCTTCCTGCTCGGTGAAGATGCGGTTGACGAAGCGGTCGCCGCTGCGGTCGAACATGTCACGAATGCGTTCGATCTCCACCGCATCCACGCCGATGGCAACGATCATGACAGCTGCTCCTGACCGGTTGTCGCCAATGGATGCACGAGGCGCGCGGCATCGAGCACGAACGCCTGCCACGTGTATCCGTCGGTAATCACTTGCACACAGTCGGTCCACAGCTGTTCGCGATCGCGAACGGACGGCGCAGTGCTGCCATTGGGGTGGCTGTGCGCAAAGCCCAAGAACGTGTCGCCAGTTTTGCGCAGTTCGTGTTCGCATCGCGCGAATGCCACCGCGTCGACCTCGAACGAGGTGTGGTTGTCGGCGCGATTGGGCAACCTCAGCACGCGGCGCACGTCAGCGGAACCGTCGCAAACCCGGCCGCCAAGCACCGCCGCAAACTCGCGCGGCGCCTCCGCTCGGGCTGCCCCCAGCAGCTCTGCAAGTGCTGCCCCGGTGCATTCGATACTGGCGAACATGCCGACACGCTACGCGGCGCGATGGACGTTCGCCAACGCGGCCTCTCGTAAGTGTTGCGTCGCCGGGTCATGATCCGGCCATGACCGAGTATCTCTACGGCACTCCACAACCGCATCGGCCGCCGATCGGGCCGCTGTCTCCGCCGCTTTCGCGCAGCAGCACGGCTGGCCAGCCCGACGCCGAGACGCTGCGGGCGGTGGGCGCCGGGGAGCAGGGCGGCGAGTTCTACCAGCGTATGGGGCACGCCAATGGCCGCGGCTTCGAGAGCCTCGTCGCGACCCTGGAAGGAACGGACGGCTCGGTGTCGTTCGCGAGTGGCATGGCTGCGATGAGCGCCGCCCTTGGCGCTCATCTGTCGGCCGGTGACCGCGTGTTGCTCGCCGAGGAGATCTACGGCGGCACGTCGGCCTTTGCCTTGCACGACCTGACGCGCTTCGGGATCACCGTCGATCGCTTTTCGTCGCTGGATCTACAGACCCTGAGAAGCCAACTCGAGCGCCCGGCGAAGGTCGTTGTGTTCGAGACGCCGATCAACCCAACGCTGCGCGTCGCCGACATCGGGGCGATTGTTGCCCTGGTTAAGGAGCACGGCGCGATGGTTGTGTTTGACGGCACGTTCTGCCCGCCGCCGATCCAGCGGGTGATCCCGATGGGGGTCGACCTGGTCGTGCACTCGGCGAGCAAGTTTTTCGGCGGCCATTCGGACGTGCTCGCCGGGGTCGTCGCCGGGTCGCACGCGCTGCTCGAGCCGATCGAGAAGTGGCGGCGGCGCACTGGTGGCCTGCTGG
>CAXBFC010000653.1:0-2935 GCA_963974725.1 uncultured bacterium
CTTCATCTCGCCACGGATGCGCAGGTAGCCCCAGCTCGAGTTCTCGGTTGCCATACGCACTATCAACTCGCGGATGGCCTTCATCAGTCCAGGCCGGCCAACGCGCTTCTTGGCCGGGTAGGTGTGGTGGGCGGCTACCAGCTTGCGGTGCCATCTGAGGATCGTGTCGGGCGTGACGATCGCGGCAACCTTGTCGAGGAGGCGCCGACCGAGTGGCTGGCCCTTGGCTGCGAGGCGCCTGCGCTGGCCGTCGTTCAGCCGTGGCCTCTTGTCGTCTTGAAGCTCGCGAAAGATCCGGTTCTCTTCGAGCAGGTAGGCGATCAGCCGCGACTGGTCGCGGTTGACGAAGCCTGCGAACGTGATCAGGAGCAGCTTGAGAGAAAGGTCGGCGGCCATCTGGCCGAATCATCGGTATTCGGGTGGCCGATGTAACTCTCGTGAGCGCAGCGCGATCGAGTTTTCGGACACCACGGGCAAATGGTGGCTCTCGGCAGGTCGCCGGACCGACTAGATCCTACGAGGTAGGTTCAGGCCGGTCTTCAACTGGTACAGGGGCGATTGTGGCGTTGCGGGGTGCGGGTGGTCCGAGCCGCTGTTTGTTTCACTTATGCCCCTTGACGCTGGGATTGATTTGTGCCAAGGATCCCATAGGTCAATCGGTGGCCTGTTTTTGAAGAAGGAGAAGTCAATGACCGTCAAAGCCATTTCTATCGCCGCTGCTGCGCTCTTCCCTGTCTTGATGGCCGCTGTTTCGGGTCCGGAACATCGCGAATCGCCCGCCGCGAAGCCAGTCAGGACACTGGTGATCGAGTTCGCTGGCGACTTTGAGGAATGCAAATGCAAGGCGTCCGTCAAGGGTTCGAGTACCGATGTCAAGACCTTGGCGTGCCCCCAAGGCAGCAACCAGTACGCTCAAATCAAGGTGAACAGCACGGATCCTTACTCACCCCAATGCGACTGTGAATCGAAGGAGGGGATGGATTGCACGGGCAAGGTGATCGCCGAACTGGTGATCCCTGACACATGCCTGAGCGGAATTTGGAAGGTCACGGGTCCGGGAATCGGGACGTCCGGTACACCGTGCCAGGATGTCGTCAATGGCGGCGAATACGAGGCCACATGGAATCTCTCGGCTCGATGCAACGAGGCCGTCGACAACTCAGGAGCAGGCCAGGAGATGCTGGTCAAGGATGCTCCTTGTAGCTCCACGGGTGGAAGCACCGTGCTGCGATATAAGCCTGTGCTGTGGTGCGGGCAGTGTAAGCAGCAGTAATTGCCGAAAGACATCCCAGTGACTTGATGCCGTGAACAAAGCCTTACGCTTCGTGTTTGTCGCAGCCGCGATAGTGGTTGTGATCGTCTTGGTCTCCAAAATGTCAGGAAGCCAGGAGTCGCCTGAAGAGCCTCGGGAGGGCGACTCGGGAGCTGTGCAGGATGTTGGTGAGGTGGCGCCCAAAAGGATTCCGGAGGTGGTGCGGCTCGTGGTTCGCGCGGTCGGCGCGAATCGCGACTCCGGTTCTGGAGCCGAGGCCGCTCCCGAAGCGAGGGAGGTCCTGATCGGTGAATACGAACACCTGGGGCCGGTGGACCCTGGCGTCCGGGACGGCTTCGTTAGCAATTGCGAGCAGCAGATACGCAAGTATCAAAAGAAGCTGGCCAGGGACGTCGACGCTAGTTCGAGTGAGGCGCTCGTGAAGCAGGCGGATGCCGTTGTGCGGCTGATCTTGGAGCAGCGTCAAGTCCAATGCCTTCTAACCGAGGACTACCTCACGACGGCGGCCAATGCGCCGAAGCCGCCCTTGCACGTCGCAGGTGCGGAAATCGTCTCGACGGGTGGTTTCATTGGCGGCAAGTATGTTGAGCTTACCTACATCCTTCCGCTGGCTTCCGATCCTGAGCTTCGCAGCGCGATCGAGTACCGCGACACCATGGCTACGTTCGACGCCTCGGAGAAGGCTCGTAACTTCAACGAGCTGCCTGATGCGGAACGTGCGGCGTTGGCTGCAAGGGTGCGGGCTATTCTCAACGACACGCAAGCATCGCCAGGTGACCGGCAGTTTGTCGTAGACACCATTGGTAGCACGAACGTTCTAGACGCGGATGTCGCGATCGTTCGGCGCCGGTAACTAGCAGGAGATCGCAAGTTCGCGCCAGGCGCGCAGCCGAAGCACGTCGTGCCAGTATCGCCGGCCGCGCCCTGTCCGTAAAAAGCGCCGAGCCTAATCGCGCAGTGTCTGTTTATTGGGCCGAGCGTGTTTTGCGGCGAATTGGTCACTTCGAAGTCGCCGATGAACAATGACTGATCGCTGGTTTCGGCCGAGTTCGCAGAGCGGTGGCTCGGGTCTAGCTCGGCAGCCCGCAGTGTCCGTTTATTGGGCCGAGCCTGTTTCACGGCGAATTGGCCGATTCGAGTTCGTCGGTGACCAATGAGTGATCGCTGGTTTGCGCTGAGTACGCAGACCGGTGGCGCGATTCGATGTGGGCAACCAGCTTGTCGCGAGGAATGAGGCCGTCAGGCCGAGCGACGGTAGCTCGCAGTGTCCGTTTATTGGGCCGAGCCTGTTCTGCGTCGAATTGGCCAGTTCCGATTCGTCGATGACCAATGAGTCGTTGACGGTTTCGGCCGAGTAGGCAAACCGGTGGCCTGATTCGAGGTCGGCAGCCAGTCTGGTTAGCGAAGAACTGGGCCGTCAGGCCGAGCGGCGATAGCTGCATAGCAGTCCGCCGAGTCGCTCATCAACGACCACCCTGTCGCCGTTGGGTGGTTCGTCGCTGCTTGGCGCGATCCGCTCATTGCAGATGCCCTGATGCGGTCGGTCCAAATGATAATGAGCGGCGAAGCTTGAGAGCGCGCGCCGCAGATGTCCTTCGCCGAACAGGATCAGCTTGCTCAGGCACTCGTGTTTCACGGTCTGCACCCAGCGTTCTGCGAACG
>CAXBFC010000654.1:0-2933 GCA_963974725.1 uncultured bacterium
CGAGTTTGTAGCCGGCGACGAACGCGCGCACCCTTAGCGGCCGCAACGGTGCCGCTTCGATACGCCAGGCACCCGCGGCATCGGTAGTGACCTCTGCGGTCCAGTAGAACGGCTCGGGAAGCCCCTGAACGTCGAAGACGATGACGGCGGCACCGGCCGCTGGCGTGCCGTCTGCCATCGTCACGATGCCGTGAACCGGCGCGGCGTCTTGCAACATCAGCGTTGCTTCGCGCACAAAGCTATCGGTCGCAACCACCATGGAGCCCGGCACCATGCCTTCGCCGCGCGCATGAACTCGCAACGCACCGGCCGGCAGTCGACGTAGTTGGTAGTAGCCATCGCCATCGGCAAACGAGCGCGCGATCAACTTGTCGTCGCTGTCCGTTACCCAGACTTCCGCCGCGGGAACTCCGTGATGGGTCACCGTGATGATGCGGCCGTTGAGCTCGACGTCTGGCCACTTGTTCGCTTGTGCGATCGCTGCCGACGACCCCATCGCAACGATCATCGCGGCGGTGATGCGGAGGAGTAGCCAGCGTGGACTGTGATGTATGGCTCCCCGGATCTTCATAGGCACGATGATCTGGGGCCTGCGACCCGGCGTCAACTGCCCGAGGCGGCAGCGCAGGGGGTGCGGGTATCTTGCCACGCTATGAAGTCGTGCAGACGTGTAGCGGTGCAGACGTGCACCAGTTCAGGCGCGGCGTGCCGTCTCGGGCCAGGCTGCTACCGGCGTTGTTGTAGCCGCCGGCGCTGCTGTGCGACCGAAACGCGCCGGAACGCGAGCTTCATCGGCTCGGGTTGCCCTTCGACGCGGACGACCACGTTGAGTGCATCGTCACCAACCAACGTGTAGTCGACCGGACCGAAACGCACGCTGTGCTTGCCGAGTATAGTGGCCGGCCACGTCTCAACCTCGTTCTTTTCCTCCCAGCCATTCAGGTTGGCATGGAAGTGCTTGAGGCGCATCACGGCGCCATTGGCCTCGTTGTCGATCGTGATCAGTTCGTAGAAGGTGACCTGGTCATTCTCCGTCAGGCGAAACACTCCGACCATCGACTTGCCCCGAGCCGGCAACCAGGTCTCTTGCACGTCGCCACCGAGACCCTTTCCAACCCAGTTGCCGGCGAGCCATGAAAACGGGTGAGCGGTGGTGGTGGCGTTGGTGCGCGGGGTGGCGCAAGCAGCCAGGGACACCAGGGAAAGCACGATGAGTAAGTTGCGCATGAGAGGATGACGTTCTCAAGCGGCCGCAATCGACATCGGCCTGCAAACTGTCCGCGGCCGTTCGATGGATGCTAGTCGGTTTCGTATCCAAAGCGCCAAGGCGTGGCGTTCATCGGTAGGTCGCGCAAGCGCATCTGCTTCAACGCATCGAAGCGCGGCTGCATTTCCTCGAGAGAATCACCACCGAGCTTTTCGCAAAGCGCATCGGCAAACACAATGGCCGCCATCGCTTCGGCAATGGGAACGGCGCGTGGCACCTGACAGAAGTCGCTGCGTTCGTAGTTGGTCGCGGACGCGTCGCCAGTCGCCAGGTCGACGGACTGCAGTGATGCGATGGTCGTCGCGATCGGTTTGATGGCCGTGCGCGCGATGACTGGCGCACCATTGGTCATGCCGCCTTCAATGCCGCCGGCGCGGTTGGTATCGCGCACGATGTTGTCACCATCGCGCCGCAGTTCGTCCTGGGCCTTGGTGCCGTGCCGCAGCGTGACCGCAAACCCGCAGCCAAACTCGACGCCTTTGGCGGCATGGATGCTCATCAAGGCGCCCGCGAGCCGGGCGTCGATCCGGCGGTCGTAGTGCACGTGGCTACCGAGGCCGACCGGCAGGCCCAGCGCGGCGATCTCGACCACGCCACCCAACGTGTCCTTGTTGGTAATCGTATCTTCGATTGCCTGGCGCATCGCCGAGAAGGCCACTGCATCGTGGCAGCGCACATCGTTGCCTTCGGCGGCAGCGAAGCGAGCGCGCAACTCATTGGCGTCGTGGTGCGGTTCTTCATCGGCGCAATCGACCGTGCCGATGCGCGTGACATAGCCGCCAATTTCGATGCCGAAGGTCGAAAGCAACGAACGGCAGGCGGTGCCAACTGCGACACGCATCGCGGTTTCACGGGCTGAGGCCCGTTCGAGCGACAGCCGCAGCTCGCGATAGCCATACTTCGCCGATCCGGTCAAATCCGCGTGTCCGGGCCGCGGCACGGTCATTGGCTTTACGTCGCGATCCCGCCAGTTCTTGAAGTCCGCATTCTCAATGACGAACGCGATCGGCCCACCGGTCGTTCTACCGGCCATGACGCCCGCCGTAATGCGCGCATGATCGGTCTCGATCTTCATCCGCCCACCGGACCCATACCCTCGCTGGCGCCGACCGAGCTCGCGTGAAACCATCGCCTCATCAAGAGGAACGCCCGCAGGCATACCTTCAAGGATTCCGGTCAACGATGGCCCATGCGATTCGCCGGCCGTGAGAAAACGCAATCTACTCGTGAACATCGACAAGCCGACTCTAGCCCACCAACATCTGCGTACGGTACCCGGTTCCAACAACAGATTGCGGCGTAGCCGCAATCTGTTGTTGGAACCGGGTCCGGTACGCAGGTGTTGTACCCAGGTTTCGGGGACCGTAGACCGGTAGCTGGGACTACTTGCGAAGTTCGCGAACGGCGATGGCTGCGTCGGCGGGGAGGCGGACGAACTCGTGCAGGGTCAGGCCGCTTTGGCCGTTTGCGTGCATCAACAGGCGGCGCTTGAAGATCCAGATTTGGGCTGTGCTGTGGGGCTCGATGTCGCGGCGCAGCAAGTCGCAGAGCCAGGTGTCTTGATGGGTGCCGCGCGCGAGCAGGAAGCGGTCGTTGATGAGGTGGTCCGTCTTGGTGGTCGGATCGGCGAACAGGACTTCGTGCTGGTCGAATTGCAGCCACAGGT
>CAXBFC010000655.1:0-2910 GCA_963974725.1 uncultured bacterium
TTGGGACGATCTGGTGCCGCAAGTGCTCCTGGAAAGCGAAACGGTTTGGCGCGGCGCCTGCGTATCTCGGGATGGCGAAACCTTGTTCTTGGCCGGGCTCCAGAGGCTTATGGCAATCGATCTCAGCACCGGGCAACCTCGTTGGGATCGGCGCTCCGGCCTGCGTTTTCGGGATGTCGCAACGACATCCAACGGGGCGAGATTGCTGGTTGCCGGCGCCGACGCTGTGCTACACGTTGTCGACGCTCATTCCGGTGAAGAACTGCTGGGTTTGCCAGCTGACGCCGGCCTGCAAGCGATCGCCGCAGTAGAGGGCGTTGTCGTGACCGCCACGGTGTACAGTGCAGTAGACCTTTGGATCGACAGATGACCTTGCCAGCAGATTCTTGTGACTCCGTAATCCTCGCGCAAAGCGCGAGCAGTGGCGATCGTGACGCCATGCTGCAGCTGCTGCAGCGGCACCTGCCAGAGTTGCGTGCGTTCATTCGTCTGCGCACCGGGCCGCACTTGTTGGCACAGGAAACGCCCGACGACCTGGTGCAGTCGGTTTGCCGCGAAGTCATCGGGAACCTCAGTGGCTTCGACTACCGGTCCGAGCAAGCCTTCAAGAGCTGGTTGTTCTTGAACGCGCTGCACAAGGTGCAAGACAAGGCTCGCTACTACGCCGCCGAGAAGCGCAACCCGGCGCGCGCTGGTACGCCGGAGGATCCGCAGATGCTCAGTGGCTACGTGTCGATGCTGAGTCCCAGTCGCGTTGCGATTGCGCGCGAAGACGTGGCGCAGTTCGAAAGCGCGTTTGACCAGTTGTCGGCAGAGCACCGGGAAGTGATCACATTGCATCGCTTGCTAGGTCTGGATCACGAACAGATCGCCGCGCGCATGAACCGTTCTGCTGCTGCGAGTCGCGTGCTGCTGCATCGGGCGATCGCACGCCTTGGCCGGCTGCTTGCGACGTCCGGTGGCGCGGGTGACTCGAATGCGCCCAGCACTTAGGGCCCGATAGGCCAGCTCGACGGGCCATTTCGATGGGCCATATCTGTGGGCCAGATCAATTGGCCAGGTCTAGCGAGCGTCCGCGATCAGTCTCGGTAGGTCCGAGACCAGTTGTTGTAGCGCTTTGCTGCGGTGGCTCAGTCGGTCCTTGATCTCCTTGCCAAGCACGGCGAACGACTGGCTCATGTCGTTGGCATACTCGACGGGCACGAAGATCGGGTCATAGCCAAACCCGGCGGCGCCGCTTGGCTCGGTGTGCAGCACGCCTTCGCATGCCGCCTCCATGGCCGCGAGCACGCGGTCGCCAGGTGCAGCGACACACAGGCTGCAAACGAATCGCGCCGTGCGTTGTGCCGCGGGCACGTTCTGCATCTCTTCGAGTAGGCGCAGCAGGCGTCCGCGATCGTCGAGGCCGGGGCCGCCGTAGCGCGCCGAGAGCACGCCTGGGCGTCCGTCGAGTGCGTCGACACACAGGCCGCTGTCATCGGCGAGCGCGATGCCGCCGGACAGGTTGGCTAGCAGCGTTGCCTTCTTGCGCGCATTGCCGGCAAAGTCGGGCTGGTCCTCAATCGGATCGAACGGCTGGCCGAGTTCGTCTGGTGTGCGCAGCGTAAAGCCGAGCGGCTCCAGCAGGCGGGTCAACTCGGCACGCTTCTTCTTGTTGTTTGATCCGATCCAGAGCTCAGCCATGGCGGGGTCCTCGCGGCCTACAGGCCGAGTGCCTTGCGCTGCAGTGCGTCGACGTTGAGGCAGGCCTTTTGGCCAATCGCGACCATCTCGGTGAACTGCTCGGTCGCGAACGGGCGCGTCTCGGCAGCACCCTGAACTTCGATCAGCTTGCCATCGCTAGAACAGATGATGTTGAGGTCGGCGTCCGCGGTGCTGTCTTCGGAGTAGTCGAGATCAACGAGCGGTTCGCCGTCGCACAGGCCAACGGAGATCGCCGATACCATGCCGCGCAGTGGCCAGTTCGGCAGCGACTTCTGCTCTTCCATGTAGAGTAGCGCGTCATATACCGCTACCAGCGCGCCATTGATTGAAGTCGTGCGCGTGCCGCCGTCGGCCTGCAACACGTCGCAGTCGACCCAGAGCGTTACCTCGGGCAGTTGCTTCAGATCGATGGCACAGCGCAGCGCTCGACCAATGAGCCGTTGGATCTCTTGGGTGCGACCATCGATTGGTCGACCGGTGCGGCCGTCGCGCGGTTTGCGTGGCTTGCCGGCGTTGGGAAGCATCGAGTATTCGGCTGTTAGCCAACCACCCTTTTGATTCCTGTACATCCAATGTGGAACCTGGTCCTGGATACCGACTGTGCACAACACCTTGGTATTGCCACACTCGGCTAGCACGGAACCGGGGAGGTCCGTGAAGGAACGGGTGAACTTGATCGGCCGGTGCTCGTCCGGCGCTCGGTTGTCTTTGCGAGCCAGAGGTCTACTCCTGGGTGGGGTCAGCCTCAGACGCTATCCCACTGTCAGGATCGAGGCGAGGGTGCGCCGCAGTTCATGCACGCCGAATGGCTTTTGTAGGCAATGAATATCTGGCCAGGCCTCCGGCGAGGTTGCCGGAGTCGGGGTCAGCAGGCAGATCTTCAGATCCGGCGTGCGTTGCCGGATCGTGCGAGCCAGCGGCGTGTGTTCGTCGAGTTGGTGGGCATCGTCGACGATCAGCAGTTCGAAGCGGTCGGGAGTGGCTTGCAAGAACGTGTGTGCTGAGGCGCCATCGGCGCATGCGAACACGGCTCGGCCACTGGCCTTGAGCTCGCGCGCCAGCACGGCACGCAGCGCTGGGTCGGATTCGAGCACCAACGCGCCACCGAAGTGGTGCGAGATGGCGAGGAAGTCTTCGGGTTCGTCAGAGCGTGTCTTGGCAGCCGCCTTGGCTGCATCGGTCGCCGCCTGGGCTTCGACCGGGATC
>CAXBFC010000656.1:0-2909 GCA_963974725.1 uncultured bacterium
CATCTGGACGCAGCATCAGGATGTTCGCGCCACGCAGCGGCGCCTCAACCATCGGGCGCCACCGCTCGGCAATCTCGGCCGCCAGCTGCATCGCATCTTCGCCCTGCAGGTCAGCAAACACCGCCGCCGCCCGCGACAAGCCGTGCTCGGGGTTGGTGTAGTAGGCCGCCTGCATGCGAACGGTCTCGCCTTGTGGCGTCACCAAGACTCCCAACGGCATCGAACAACCACCACCAAGTCGGTAGAGCACGTCGCGCTCGGCGTTGGCACACATCGCCGCGACGGGGTTGTTGAGATGTGCAAGCAACTCGAGAACACGCGCATCGTCGGCGCGGCATTGCACGGCCAGCACCCCTTGAGACGGCGCCGGCGTTGACCATGCAAGCGGCAACTCGTGCCGTTCCAAGCCATCGATCGGCAACTGCAAGCGGTCGAGACCCGCTGCCGCCAACACCACGGCGTCGTAGTCGCCGCGCCGCACCTTGTCGACGCGCGTCGGCACGTTGCCACGAATGTCCAGGAACTGCAGGTCGGATCGCAGACGCTCGAGCGCCGAACGCCGGCGATGCGACGAGGTGCCTACGCGGCTGCCCATCCGCAAAGGCATGTGCTCGGCACCGACATCGACCGCACCCGGCGCGCAGATCAACACGTCGTGCGGCGATCGCCGTTCGGGCACCGCGCCGATCGTCAACCCATCCGGATCGCACACTGGCAGATCCTTCATGCTGTGCACAGCCGCGTCGATGCGACCATCGCGCAGCGCGTGCTCGAGCTCTTCGGTAAACAGTCCCTTGCCGCCAATCATCGGCAACGGCTTGTCGAGGATGCGATCCCCGCGCGTCTCGATGACTTCGATGCGCACCTCTTCACCGGTCGCAGCGGTCAACGCCTTTGCCACCATGCGCGACTGGCAGAGCGCCAGGTCGCTGCCACGACTGCCGAACACGATCATCGTGCCACCCTCAGCCGCTTGAGGTCTTGGATATGGATGTGCGCGTTGCGTTTCGCCGTCTTGGTCATCAACGCGCGCAGCTGGTCGCGAATCGGGCCATCGAGATGACTCAACTGCGAGCCGAACGCTTGCTCAAGTTCGGCAAGCGCTCCTTCAATGTGCAAGTCGACAACCTTGCCGAGATCAGGGCGACCGCTGACCAGCTCTTGCCACATGCGGCGCGCCAAGGCACGCGCTTCGACAACCCCGACTTCGCGAGTCTCGGCGTAGTTGCGCTCGTGCTCGACGGACAAAGCCGACAGCTCATCCAACGACACCACTTTGGGCATGCCGGCCGCAAGCGACTGCGAACGCAGTTCTGGAGTCAGAATCGACGGTTGACTGATGTCGACCACGGTGTGCAAACCGCGCGCACCCCGGCAATCGAGCAGTGGCTTGTCACTGTGCACGGCATAGATGACCGCATCGAGGTGCGGGCGCTGCAGTTGGAAGTCGGCCAGCGACATCGAACGACCACCAAAGTGGCGCGCCAGTGCATCGGCTTTGGGCAGCGAACGGTTGACGACGAGCACATCGCGAACGTGCCGCCGATCCAACGTCTCCATCAGCAGGCGCCCAGTTTCGCCAGCGCCGACAATCGCTATGCGCTTGCCAGCTTGGATCACCTGGTCGACGGCCATCGACGCAACCGACGCCGGACGATGGTCCAACCCAACCCGGCGACGCAGATCGCGCGCGGCCGGCAACAAGCGCGTGCGAAGCATCTGCAAACGGCGGCTCAGCAAGCCAAGCGTCTCAGACTTGCGGAACGCCTCGCGAACCTGTCCAAGAATCTGGGCTTCGCCGAAGACCATCGAGTGCAGGCCAGCCGTCACCGCCAACAACGTGTCGACAGCTTCTTCGTCCGCGCACATGCGCAACGGCACATCGTCGCCAAGCAAGTCGGCCTGGTCGATTTCGGCCGCGTCATCGGCAAGCTCGATCAAGACTTCGAGTCGGTTGCACGTGACGATCAACAAGGCGCCACGAATGTCGCCGTGCTCGCTCAGTTCGAGCAGTCGCGCTTGGATCCTCTCCGAACGTGAACTCAGCCGCTCGAGTAAGGATGGGGGCGCCAATCGGTGGTTGCTTCCGATAAGTCGCAGTCGTGCCATGGGTGATAACAGACGTGATGCGCTCATCACGTGTGTCATCGGCCGGTCATTCGTTCACCACGAATTGCTCAACGTCATGCGGACGTCACAGCAAGAGCGAATCGCCGACAGCACGCGGCGATTGCCACCGACAAACTTCGTAGAACGGCCGGTCTGGCGCGCTGTCTTCGGCTTGCAATTCGCGCCTGGCGGTTCGCACTCGCGTGGCTCCGGCTGCTAGAGGTGTGGCCGATAGTCAGCGTGCATCGCGTGTAGATGGAATCGCCGTGCGCGTTGTGCGCGGCTGTTCGGCCGGGCCTCTAGATCAACACGCCCCAGCCATCCGAACCGCCGCTATGCGGCTTCGACAATCCATCGAGTTCGACCTGGAAGTCGACGATGCTCTGATGTTCTGGAATCATCTCGATGGTGACGTAGACCGTCCACATCGGGCCGAACTCATCTTCGCCGGGCTCTTCATCCTGGTGTGACGCGCCACCTTCTTCGGCCACGCCATCTTCGGGCTCCCCCTCGTCGAAGACCAACTCGCACGCATAGCCAGCGGCCTTGATGGCCGCGGCGACCTTGTTGCCCGACTCTTCATCCGGCACCGCAACGTGGAACTCAATCTCAAGCGGCTTGCTCAGATCGACGCCGGCCTCAGCCAGAGACTTGAGAACGGCACCATCGTCATCATCCGGAAAGCTAGTCATTGGCGGGGATGCTCGCCGATGCGCACGCGGATGACAATGACCTCGCGGCCGCAACCGGGTCCTATTCTTCCAACAGACGCCGCTGCAACTTGGCAACACCGGCAAGCA
>CAXBFC010000657.1:0-2887 GCA_963974725.1 uncultured bacterium
CGCGTTCGTGCACGGAGTAGCCATCACGTTCGAAGTCGTCGCTGCTGACGGCGTGCCGGATCGTCACCGAGACCTACCGCCAGAAGTAGTGCCACTTGGCGCCGAGTTCGACCTTCTCGCCAGGTTTCATCGTGATGGTCCAGCGGCACTCGCCGAAGCCGTTGTGCTGGAACCACCAGTAGGGCCAACTCCACCACGACCACCATTCCGGGCGCGCAGAGTCCGACCAGGCCTTCACCAAATCGAGCTGCTGGTGCTTGCCATCGCGATCGACCTCATCCACGTGACCGAGCACGCGCCGCACGACTTCGATTTCCACCGGGGTCGACTTGGCGTTGATCAGCTTGATCGCGCCGGTCATTTCGATGCGGTTGTATTTATCGTTGTTGAGACGGACGTTGATCTCGCGGTTGGTTTCGTGCTCTTCGGTTTCCACGCGCACATCGATCGCCGTGTTGATCTCGAGGTCGGTGGTCGCGCCGCGCGAGGTGTATTTCATGTGGCCCTGCGCCAGGATGCGACCCTTGGAGAGCACCAACGCTGGCGCCGTCGTGAACGGCATGTCGCTCTTGTTCTCGATACGCAGCACGTGGCGGACTTTGGGAGCTGCCAACTGGCGCGCCAGCTCAATCACTCGCTGATCCTGCAGGTTGCGGCGATGCTCCATGGGCGGCGCCATCGCGCTATCGAAGCGATAGACATCGCGGTATGGCACTTCGAACGAGGTGATCGGCACGATCATGCGCTCGCCCTTCTTGAGGGTCACGTTGCGGACGGGGAAGACGAAGAGGTCTTCGGAAACCTCGCCCTGCTCGATGGCTGGGTCCCCGCTCGGTTCTGCGTTCTGCGGTGAATAGCTGGCTGTTTGCGTCATCAATGAATTGCCCAATACGTTGTTGAACAACGACGCATTGTTGTAGCCCTGCGCCATCGCCACCTGCGGCGTCTGGTCTTGCAGCGCGATCGGATCCCGCATGCCGGCGAACGCGAACTTCGGCACGCCCACGACGAGGTTGACGGTGGCGCCATCGAGGTCGATCAGGTCGTTGACCATGGTCGCCTGCATCTTCACCTGCGCCTTACCACTGCCGTCGATCTCGATGTGGTACGAAGGGATCCAACGAAAGCCCTTCTGCACGTAGATCACGCCAACCTTCGCTTGCGCACCGCCGCCGTTGACTCGCAACTCGATGCGATTGCGGGTCTGCTGTTCTTCGACGACATCGCCAAACTTGCCGCTCACAATGATGTCGCGCACGCGCTGGATCGGCACCGCGCGCGTGCCACTGTTGTCGCGAAGGACCAGGATCGTGCCCTCGGCATCGCGCGCTGGAATCGCCACCAACAAGCCGGCCACCACTTCATCCTTGCCAACATCAAGGGTCACGATCTTGCCGACGTTCGCCTTGGCAATCTGCAGCAACGTCGTCGCCGGCAACTTGACCTTCACCTCCTTCTGCCCCGCTTTCGCCGACACGACCGAGGCACCGCCCGTCGCATACGGCCAAAATGTTCCGAGCACCGGCACCGGCAACTCATCCAGCAGCACGCGGCCATTGGCATCAGCCGGCAGCGCCGCCTCGCGCACGACGTAGGCATGCCCATCTTTGAAGGCGGTCAGTTCTTTGACCGATAGCGATTGCGCGTTGGCGGTCGGATCATCTTGCGCCACCACAGCCGTGGCCAAACAGAGTGCAAACAGGAGCGGGATCGTCTTCATGCAGAAACCTCGAGTTCAGAGATGCCAATGTAGTCGGCCCCCATCCCAAGCTCTGCAAGCTGTTGGTAAGGAAACGCCGCCCACCCGCTGCAGCTGACGGAATCTGTGGTTTGAACCGGGTACCGTACGCAGACTAGTGGAGGGTGCTGACTGGTAGGACTACGTCGCACTCTAGGGCGATCCAGCGGCGGGCTTTGGCGGTGGTGTAGCCGCGGTCCATCAGGAAGCGCTCGATGCCGCGCTTGTCGGCGGTGGCTTGCTCGAGTTCCAGGCGCAGAATGTCGAGTTCTAGGGCGGCTCGCTCGAGCTCTTTGGTGACTAGCTGGTGCTCTTTGGCCTGGGTGAAGCCTTGGAATGCCAGGGGTAGGCCGAGGATCAGGCCGAGCACTAGCAACACCCAGCTGAAAGCGGTCTCGGGCACCATGGTGACCGCGACGATTCCCATTAGGACCATCAGCGATCCGACGAAGGCCTTGGCAGCGGGCGGTAGAACCGATAGCTGCTGGAAGATCGACGGCATGCCCGGGTTGGGCATGTCGCGACGGCGCGGGGGTTGCGCCATGTCGTGCTACTCCTCGCGGGCCTTGGCGCGCAGGTATTCGCGGTTCATGTCGGCAATGACACGGACCGGGATCTCCTTCGGGCAAACGGCTTCGCACTCGTTCTGGTTGGTGCAATTGCCGAAGCCTTCGTCGTCCATCGCCTTGACCAGATTGCGGGCACGACTGTCGCGCTCGACTCGGCCTTGAGGCAGATGATGGAAGTGCGAGACCTTGGCGCCGACGAACAGCATCGCGGAGGCGTTCTTGCAGGCAGCGACGCAGGCACCACAACCGATGCAAGCTGCCGCGTCGAATGCCTTGTCGGCGTCCGCCTTCGGAATCGGGATCGCGTTGGCGTCCTGCGGTGCGCCGGTGTTGACCGAGATGAACGCGCCGCTTTGCACAATGCGATCGAACGAACTGCGGTCGACGACCAGGTCCCGCGTGACCGGGAAGGCCTTGGCGCGGAACGGTTCGATGTAGATCTCAGCTCCGTCCTTGAAGCTGCGCATGTGCAACTGACACGTCGTGGTGCCGGCCTGGCCGTGCGGAACGCCATCGATGACGACACCGCAGGAACCACAGATGCCTTCGCGACAGTCGTGATCGAACGCAACGGGTTCTT
>CAXBFC010000658.1:0-2885 GCA_963974725.1 uncultured bacterium
CATGGTTCGCCTCGGTGCCGGAATCGTCCTCGTCCTGCTCATTGTTGCCGCGCTGTTCTATTGGAACCGCGAAACTCCGGCCCCTGATGCATCGGGAGCCTTGCCCCACGGCGACCAGCACGCTGCGCAGCCCGCGGTGGTCGCAACCGGGGACAGGGCACCGGAGAACGCATCGATCGCAGATCGGGCCCAAGTAAGCCCAGACCCGAATGCCAAGGAGTACATCGTTCGTGGCATCGTGCTCGGCGACAACCGTTCCCCAGATCTGACGCGCGTTCGCGTGCTCGCCTATCTCGGCGCGGCGCACGACACCAGCGGGTTGCTGCCAGGCTCCATCGCTGGTTCGCAGCGCCGATCGCGCGGCCCAGCGTTCTTGCTCAACGGCGACCCGATCGCCGAAACCGCAGTCGGTATCGATGGTCGGTTCGAGCTGCGCACGACGTCTCGCCACGTGCGCATCACGATCGACGACGACTTCTACCTACTGGCGGTACCGGAGATCGTGCACGTGCCAAGCGAATCGCGCGCTACCGACATCGTGCTATCCCCGTTACTCGGCGGCATGGTTCGCGGCAGACTGCTCGGCGAACGTTCTGCGGATGTTGCATCGATTTCGCTGACCCTCGAAGCCAACCCGATTTCCATCCTGCGTGACGCGCGGGCGATGATGGCCGCGATGATGGCAGCCACCCGGCCAGCAGCGATCCCGGCAGACGATCGCTCATTCACATTCCGCGCCATCGCGCCAATGGCCGAACTGAAGTTCTCGGTGCGCGGTGGCCGTGCCACGGCCGAGCAATCCGAGCCAGCGCTGCAACCAGGGGAAGTGCGCGACGTGATTCTGTCGGTCACCACCGCCGCGATGCTGTCGGTGCGAGTCATCGATGAAGCGGGCAATGCCATCCCCAACGCATCGGTAACGGCCCGGCCGGACAAGCAATCCGGAATGGGCATGAGCGCGATGCTGCGGGCGCAACGTCAAGGCACCAACGAATCGGGCTTCTGCACGTTCGCCAGCATGATGCCAGGCAGCTACCGCATCGACGCAATGGTGGCCGGCCGCACTGGCGACACCAAGACCGTCGAAGTCAGTGTCGAACATGAATCCCAGCAGGTCCAACTCGTGTTGCGCGAAGGCGGAGTCGTCACCGGTATTGTGCAGACCCCTGACGGCGAACCCGTCGCCGGTGCGAGTGTGGCCCATCATCCGAGCGAGAACATCCCGATGATCGGCGACCTGGCCGAGCAACTTGGGCCTCAGTATCTGAGTCAAGTCACGCAAGGCGGCGCCGAGACCAACGAGAAGGGAGAGTTCCGCTTGAGTGGCCTCGCGGACAGCAACGAGTTCCTCGTGGTCGGCGCGCACCCCGACTACTCGGCCGGCGTGACCCGCGAAGTGCGCATGGGCGACGAAGGCGTGGTCATCACGCTCCAACCGATGAGCTCCGTTCACGGCCAAGTGGTCGCGGCGGGCAGCAACGAGCCGATCACACAGTTCACCGCGGAGATCCTGCGCACGTCGTTCTTGGTGCTCAAGTTGCCAATCGCGCACGAAGTCATCGAAGACGAACAAGGCAAGTTCGCACTGAACGGAATCAGCGCCGACAGCTACACCCTGCAAATCGAAGCTGAAGGCTTTGGCACGATCACCAAGAGCATCAAGGTACCACAGGGCCAGAGTCTCGACATCGGCGTGCTGCAACTGCAGCGCGCCGCAACGGTTCGCGGCATCGTGCGCGATGAACACGGCAAACCGATCGCCAACGCGTTGGTTCGCAAACGCCAAGGCGCCATGGCCGACAACCCGATCCTGGCCATGCTCACCGGTTCGTCGGCGCGCACCTACAGCGATGCGCAAGGTAACTTCACGCTGAGCCCGATCACCCCCGGCCGCCTACAACTGCTGGCCAGCGCGACGGACTTTGCGAGTGGCCGAAGCGAGCGCATGAAGCTTGCTCCCGGGGATGCCCTCGAAGGCATCGTCATCGAACTAGGCCACGGCGGCACAATCCACGGCAAGCTTGAGTGCGGCCCGAACCAGCAGCCCGAAGACTTCCTGCTGGTCGTGCAACATCAAGTCTCGCAGAACACGACCAGCGTCGACTTCGCACCAGATGGTAGCTTCGTCGTCGAGAACCTCGACCCGGGCGCCTACCAGGTGCAGGCGATGGCGGCTGAGTTGATGAGCAGTTTCGACGGCATGGATGCCAAGCCGGGCGAAGGTCTCAAACTCGGCAAGCTCATGCGGCAGATGACCGACGGGGTCGTGTCGCAACGCTGCCGCGTGCGCAGTGGCGAAACCGCGGAGGTCACCATCGACGTGCAAGACTTGACGATCGGCGCCCAGTGGCTGATCGAAGTAGAGATCGGCGGCAAGCAGCAAGACGTCGGCATGATCGAAGCAGTCTCGCTCGACACCGGCACCCTGCGCGTCGCGATGTTCCAAGACGGCATCGCGACCTTCGGCCGCATGCAGCCGGGTCGCCATCGCCTACAAGTGCGCTCGGGTTTGACGATGACACCAGTCGGCGCACCACAAGACCTGGTCTATCCCGAAGGTGTCGAAGAGCACACGTCGTTGCTGTCGCTGCCGGGCGGCGAACTGCGCGGCCGCGTCGTCGACGCCGACAGCAACGAAGCACTTCGGTCGGCGATTGTTCGCCTGCACCACGATGGCCACTCGGAACGCGATGACCCGATTGGAATGTGCCTGACCGACGCGGACGGCGAGTTCGCCTTCACGGGCCTGACCGACGGCACCTACAGCCTGGTTGCAGCCGAACCATTCGGCACCAACGGACAGAACAAGGCATCGCGCCAATCCGGCATTCGCGTCGCTTCGGGCACGACAACCGGCGAGATCGTGCTGCGATCACAACCGGCCG
>CAXBFC010000659.1:0-2884 GCA_963974725.1 uncultured bacterium
GATTCGGCGAGGCTCTCGCGGGACGCCAAGTGCGGCGAGGCCGCCGCAAGCGTTGGGCGCGGCTGTTCGGCCGGGCCTCCAGAGGCGTGACCGGACAGCAGCGTGCATCGCGTGCGGATGGAATCGCTGTGCGTGGTGGTGCGCGAGAACGCAGGCGAATTGGTGAATTCGGCGAGGCTCTCGCGGGACGCCAAGTGCGGCGAGGCCGCCGCGGGCGTTGGGCGCGGCTGTTCGGCCGGGCCTCTAGGAGATCAGCGGTTGCGAAGGTACCAGCGACCGTCGATGCGCTGCAGGCTCAATCGCGGCGGGAAGCCCTCCAGGTCGAGCGTCCACGTCGCCAAGTCGCCGTCGCCACTCATCACCGGTTCGGACTTGTTCGCGATGGCCAGCGCTTCGAGGAACTGCTTGCCACGAGGCCCGGCGAACCGCTGCTCCAGCCGATCGAGCCCTCGACCGGCCTTCTGCATGCGGCTGAGGTCGTCGGGTGCACAATAGGTCGTCACGAACTTGCGGGCCTCGCCAGCCACCAACATGCGGGTCATCTCAGCGATCGCCGCGGACGGCGTCAGCTTGCCGACGACCTTGGAGTCTCGCTTGTAGGCAGCAAACGCTTGGTTGTTGTTGTCGCCCCCCAAGAACAGCAAGTCGGCCTGTGCCACTTGGGCACGGACGAGGGATGCGTTCCACGACTCTGCATCGCCCATAGGGTCACCGGCCCTTTCACGAAACCAGATGATGGTTGGATTGCCGGTGTGGTTGGTCACCAAGAAGGCGTGTTTCTGGTCGCGCATCGTCATGGTGCCGGCCAGGTAGATCCGATACGTCAGCAACTTCTTGGCGATCGCTGCCGGCACCCCGGCCAAGACCTTCGCATCCGCCACGAACTCCAGGCGGTGCTGCTCGCCGCGCTTGCCGAGTCGCTTATTGAGTTCGACATCGGGCACCCAAGCACCGACGAGCGAATTGGCGAGCACGCTGTCCTTGTCGGGCTGCACCTTGAGTCCGTTCGACTCGTCCTGGGCAAGGATCGGTGACGTGCCGATCCATAGAGTCACGACAACAGCAGCTAAGAGTCCCTTCATGGCATGGATCGGACCGCAGGTGAACACCACTGGCAAGCCCCCTCCCGACCGGCCCGAGGCCCCGCGAATTAACGCATGTAGCCAGGCGGCCAAGTAGGTAGCGGCTTCATCGGGTGGATTGCACTGCGGGCACGCGAGCCGCAAGGCCGCCGAACAGAACCCGCTCCAGCGTGCAACGGTTCGAGGCCGGCGGGTTAGCATGCGAGCCCCCACACCGACAACCACATGCGCAACCAGTTCTGTTGGTCTTCAGCCCTGAAGTTCTCCGTCATCATCACGCTGCTGGCATCGCTGCTTATTGCCCAAGACGCGGCGCCGGCGCCCGATCGCCCCAAGGGAGAAGGTGAAGGTCCCTTTGGCCGCCTCATCTTGCGCGGCGCAATCGTTATCGATGGCACCGGCGCGCCGCCGCGAGGTCCGATGGACGTGACCGTCAGCGGCAATCGCATCACCGCCGTTGGCGGCCCGCCACTGAAGCCGGACCGCGTCATCGATTGCCGCGGCATGTATCTGCTGCCCGGCTTCGTCGACATGCATGCGCACTGCGGCGGCAAGACCAAGGCGCCCGAAGCAGAATACGTCTACAAGCTGTGGCTCGCGCACGGCGTCACCACGGTGCGCGGCGTGCCACTTGGTAGCCACGCGTGGACCAAGCGCGAGCAAGCGCGCAGTGCCGCTAACGAAATCACCGCACCGCGCATCTTCAACTACCAGCGGCCGCGCGTACACACGCCCGAAGAAGCGCACCAGTGGGTCGAACGCATGGCGCCGGATGGCATCGACGGCCTCAAGCTCGGCGCTTACGAACCGGACGTCATGAAGGCGCTGATCGAAGCCGCGCAAACTCGAAAACTCGGCACTGTCGCACACCTGGCGCAACTGGGTGTCGCCCAGATGAACGCGCTCGATGCGGCGCGCCTCGGGCTCGACACCGTGACGCACTACTACGGTCACTTCGAAGCGCTGCTGAAGGACTACGTCGTACAGCCGTGGCCCGTCGACATGAACTACTCCGACGAGCAATACCGGTTTGGTCAGGTCGCGCGCCTGTGGGACAAGATCCATCCGCCTGGCAGCCCGGAGTGGCAGGACTACCTGCAGGAGCACATCGAACTCGGCACGGTGTTCGATCCAACCATGACGATCTACGCCGCCGGCCGTGACTTGATGCGCGCCCGCACTGCAGAGTGGCACGATCAATACACGCTGCCGTCACTGATGGACTTCTTCTCCCCCAGTCGCAAGCGGCACGGTTCGTTCTGGTTCTACTGGACGACCGAGGACGAAGTGGCGTGGCGCAACTTCTACCAAGTGTGGATGCGCCTGGTGAACGACTACAAGAAGCTCGGCGGTCGCATCACGTGCGGTTCCGATTCGGGGTTTATCTACAAGACGTATGGCTTCGGCTACATCGAAGAGCTCGAGCTGCTGCAAGAAGCCGGCTTCCATCCGCTTGAGATCTTGCAGTGCGCGACGATGAACGGCGCCAAGACGTTGATGGAGCCGAAGGGCGAGCGGCCCGAGTTCGGCACGATCAAGAAGGGCATGCTCGCCGACATGATCCTGGTCGAGCGCAACCCGCTGAAGAACTTGAAGGTGCTGTATGGCACCGGGGCGGTCGAACTCGACGACGAGACCGATCAAGTCCGGCGCGTCGGTGGCATTCGCTACACCATCAAGGATGGCATTGTGTATGACGCCAAGCAGCTGCTAGCCGATGTCGCGGCGATGGTGCAGAAGCAGAAGGACGAGCGCGCGCAGGCGCAGAAGGAGAAGTAACGCCTTCGCCGCGGGTTGGCTAG
>CAXBFC010000660.1:0-2880 GCA_963974725.1 uncultured bacterium
TCGCATCGACCTACGCGAAGGCCGTGCAGGATGCACAGTATTCGTGCGAAGTGCTGCGCACGGCGAGTGGCTTCCGTTGGCGCGGCTTCGGGAACTGTCGGACGCTGCGCATCGAAGGCCTGAGTGACGCTGTCGATTGGGAAAACAGTCGCGGGTTGCTTGGCATGCGGCGACTGGGTGATCGTTTGTTCCTGCACTTGGCAGCGAGTGATGGCGAGATTGCGTTCGCAGCTGGCGCCGCAGCATGGCTACACATCGAGCACGCCGACTGTGACTTGGCGCGCGTGCGCCTTGCGCCGCGGGAACTGCGATTCGATGCGAAGGGATTCCGTGCCCGTCGCATCGTGATCGCTGGCGCCCCTCCGGAGGCCAACCTGAGGGTGGCGTTCGACGGTCAGGAACGCTTGATCACTTGCGACTCTGATGGTCGTTACGTTGTCGAACTGCCCGGCGGCGGCACTAGCGAGGTGCGGGTGTGGCGGCCGTAGTCCTGACACGGACCCAGATCGCCACCTTCGCGTGGGTGATCGTGCTGAGCACGCTGCTACTGCTGGCGGTGCCTTCACCGTATGCACCGGGTGTTGCCGTGGACCGGCATACTGGTTCTCCGGTGCTCAGTGCCTGGCATCGTTTGCAGGATGCTCGCGGCAGTGGCGAGCTCGACGTCGTGATCGCCAAGCTGGCTGGCGACGACCCGCAATCCGAACATCCATTGCTCAAGGGCATTGTCGAGCTGATGCAACGTGAGTTGCTGCCGCTGCACCTCCGCATGACGGGCGACGTGCCTTCGGAAGCAGCGCTGCTGTCGCGCGCGTTGCTTGCAGCTGCGGACGATCGCACGGGCAAATCGGTTGAGCACTTCTTCCGCGATCTGCCACCCGGTTCGACCGGTTTGGATGCGCAGGCCGCCGAGTTGCGGCGACGCATCGACCGTGAGCCTGCGCCGGGCGTCGAGGAGTTGCTGGAGCTGAGCTCGGAGTTCGCTAGCCGTGGCCGGCAGCGTGCGCACTGGCGTTGGTTGACCCGCACGTTTGGGCTGTATCCTTCTGAGCCGCGGGCAGTCGATGACCTGATCGATATCTGCATTGCGCACGGTCTACTGACCCAGGCATTGGCGGTGGCGAACGCCAGTGGCGCAGATCGAAGTCGAGATCACGACCACCTGCGGATCCGCGCGAAACTGGGGTCTTGGCTCGGTCGCAGCGAGGTAGAAGTCGCGGCGCTCGAGCAGCTCGTTGCTCTCGAAGGGTTGCCTGCCGATCGCAGTCGCCTACTCGAAATCTATGCCTTCTTGCGCATGCCAGACAAGGCTCTGCCACATGCGATTGCGTTGGCAGATGGCGCCGCGGAGATCTCCGAGGCAGAGGTGGCCGCGAACACCGCCTTCGTTTCCGGCTACGTCGATGAGGGCTTGTCGATGTTGACCCGGGCGGCTTCGCGAGCGGTTGACCCAACGCCCTGGTTGCAGCGAGTGGCCGAGCATGCGCTGCACGATCTGCGCGTGGACCGTGCCACCGCCGAACTCGAACGAATGGTTGCGTTCGACTCAGGTCAGGAAGATCACGCGCTCGAATCGCTCTATCGCCGAACCGACAAGCCAGAGTTGTTGGCAGACTTATTGGAGCGACGTGTGCTTCGCGAACCAGCCAACGCAAAGCTCTGGGACGAAGTCGTTGGCCTGCGCTATGCACTCGGGCAGTCGCGGCAGGCTCGGCAACTGGAAGTTCGCCGCAACGCCGCGATCGCGGATCCGCAGGCGTTTCTCGAGACGTTGCCGTCTGACGTTCGCGCCCAAGCCACTGCGATTCGTCGTCAGGCACTCTCGATGGCACTGGCTGCGGACCAAGATGCCACCTTGCTCGGCAACGTGCTCGAGCGACTGCGTCCGTTCTTACAGGAACCACAATTCCGCGATGCCGCCGAGGCGCTGCTGATTCGCTATAAGAACGATCCGGCTGCCAGATCGATGCGCATCGAGATGGTCGATCTCGGGCGCACGCCCGAACAGTCGACGCTTGCCGCAGCCGACCTCGCGGCGACGTATCCTGACGATGTCGAGCTGATCGGTTTGTGGGTCGAGCGCGCTAGCTGGGCCGGCATGACGGCTGCCGAAGTCGATGCGCGCAGGGCCTTGCTGAAGCTGCAACCGCACGACTTGAACAACCGGCATGCGCTCGCCGATGCACTCGCGTTCGCTGGCAACACCGAGAGCGCCGTGCCGCTCTGGCGGCAATTGGTCGACGAGGAAGGCATCGTATCGGCGGCTGTTCCGATGCTCGTCGAGAGCCTGTTCGAGCTTGGCCGCGAACCGGAGGCTTTGCAGCTGCTAGAGCAGTTGGCGACCGATCCCGCGGCTACCAACGCCCATCGCATGCGTGCAGCCGACGAGCTGTTCTATCGCCGTAGCTACGATCGCGCCAAGGTGCTCTACGCTAGCTTGCTGCGTGAGGAACCTGCGCACCTTCACGCGCTGCTGCGGCTTGGACAAATCCACGCCTGGTCCAACGATCCGGTGGTGGCACGTGGTTACCTCGAGCGCCGGTTGGCGGCGAGCGCGCAAAATGGCGCGCTCGTGCGCTTCTACCTCGGCGAGTCTCTGTGGGTGACCGGAGAACCTGCACGTGCGCGACAGTTGCAGGTCGAAGCCCTCGCAGAACTCGAAAGCCTGACGGCTCCCGATTTCACCACCCGAAGCATCATCGCCACAATGCTCGCACGGGTTGGCCGAAGTCGGGAAGCGGTGACTGCGTATCGCGACCTGGTCGCCCACAGCCCGCGCGATTTGGACCTGGTCTTGGACTACGTCGACGTGCTGGTCACCGAAGGCAAGCTGGATACGGCGGTGTTGATGCATTCGACCATGGAGGGCTCGGGCAAGAG
>CAXBFC010000661.1:0-2859 GCA_963974725.1 uncultured bacterium
ACTCCTTGTGACCGAGCAGCGAGTGTACGCCGATGATCGCAATCGCGACCGCGGCGGGCAGCGGCGCTCGGCGGAGTCCGATCACCCAAAGCAAGCCGAACAGCACCGCGATGGGCGGCGTCCACGTGTTCCACAGGTAGACCGCGTAGTAGTACTTCGGGAGCCACCCCCAATCGAGGCTGCGCCCTTCGCCAACGTTGAAGCTGACGTTGACCAAGAAGCTGTCGAACGCACGGCCGTGGGTGAACCAATCGACAAGGCCGAACAGCAACGTCGGTAAGACCGCTCCTGCTAGCGCGGGCAGAAGGCGCAGTTTTGGGGCTCTCGAAACGAACCACAGCCACGCGATGGCGGCACCTGGAACCACGTGTGGTCGCAGCGCAACCGCCAGTCCCAGTAGGAATGTTGCGATCAGCACAGGGCGCCGTGAGGTCGTTGCGGCGGTCAGGCCGATGGCGATGGCTGGCACGAGCAGATGGCCGGCCACGACTTCGGTCAGTGCCTTCGGCGCGAAATACACGAGGTCGAACCAGACCGCCGCAAGACACGCTGCAAACAGTGCCGCGACCTGATCACCTCGGTGTCCGGCGATGCGCGCGGCAGCCGCTACCGGCCAGGTCGACAACAACGAGAGCGCGATCAGCACGCCGCCCAGGTAGCCCGCCGAGCCTGCCCCGAGGGGCTCGGTCACTCGGAGGATTCCGGCGAGAACGCCGGGCAGCACGTAGGACCGCAGTCCGATGTGCCACTCGAACGACTCGATGCCGTTGCCGAAGGCCAGGCGGTGGGCCGGTTCGATCGTCTGGAAGATCTCGTCCGGCCAGAACAGGTTGGGCAGCAGCAGGGCGAGGCCGATTCGCACGGTCGCCGCCAGCGCCAGGATGAAGACCAGTCGCGCGGGGCGCAGGGTGAACCCAGACATTGCGCTCGATCATGTCACCGCTGCGTCGGTTTCGGTAGTAGTGGTTTCGGGCCGCCTCGCGGGTATGGTCGCGCGCAACCCCGCGACGCCCATTGACCATCCCAGCCAACCAGAATCCCGGCGGCGAACAGCCGACGAAGAGTGAGCCGCTGGTGGTCGTAGCGGATTTTCCCGCCGCTGAGGCCAAGGTGCGCAGCGGCGTCGACAGTCGTCGACTGGTCATTCTGCAGGGACAGGATGAGGCGGAAGCGGTTGCTGCCGCCGAGCTCGGCTGTCGCGAAGGCCGCGGTCCGGTTCCGACGCGCCCACACCAGGCGCCCTGGCGCACTCTGGTCGTGATTCCGACCTACAACGAGAAGGACAACCTCGAAGCGATCGTGCACGCGGCGCACGACTATCTCGATTGCGACGTGCTGATCGTCGACGACGGTTCTCCCGATGGCACTGGTGCGATCGCCGATCGCATGGCGGCGGCCGATCCGCGCATCCACGTGCTGCACCGGGAGGGCAAGCAGGGTCTGGGAACGGCCTACATCGCCGGGTTCCGCTTTGCGATCGAGCACGGATTCTCGCGGGTGTGTGAGATGGACGCCGATTTCAGTCACGCACCTTGGGACTTGCCGCGACTCGTGCATGCATGCGACGGCGCAGAACTGGTGATCGGTAGTCGCTACGTGCCCGGTGGTTGCACGGTGGGTTGGAGCTTTCGTCGCCGCATGCTGTCGCGCGGCGCCAATCTCTATGCCCGCATGGTGCTGGCGTCGGGAGTCAGCGACAACACGGCTGGCTTCCGTTGCTTCCAGGTTGAGGCGCTGGCCCAACTCGACCTCGATTCCGTGCATGCCCAGGGCTACGCCTTCCAGATCGAGATGGCGTTCCGGATGAAGCGCGGCGGGTTCCGGGTGCGCGAGATCCCGATCCACTTCATCGACCGCCGCGTCGGCCAGTCGAAAATGGACGGCAAGATCGCCATCGAGGCGCTGCTGCTGGTGCCGCGTCTGCGCAGTCGCGTACCGGCCAAGCCCCGGGCGAACTGAGTTCTGACGTTGTTTGCCCGCGCACTGTCTTGCGGCGATGCCTTCTTCTAGGAGGCCCTGATCTAGAAGGTGCTGACCTAGAGCGTGCTGACCTAGAAGGCCCTCACCTATTGGGCCGTCACGACGCGGCCGCACGCACAGGATTGTGAGCCGGTCGGTAGGTTGCCGTGCTCGTCCACTCGGGTAACGAGTTTGCCGCAGGCGCAGACCAAGCCGGTGACACGCGCGGGGTTGCCAACGACGAGTGCATGCGTTGGCACATCACGTGTGACGACGCTGCCCATGCCAATCATGCAGAACTCGCCGAGCGTCACGCCTGGTCCAATCGTGCAGTTCGCGCCGATGGTCGCACCGCGACCGACAACCGTCGACAGCGTCGCTTCATCCGGATCACTCGAGCGCAGCTCGCGAACGTCCGGATCCGTCGCGCGCGGCGTGATGTCGTTGGTGAATACGGAGTGTGCAGCAACCATGACGCCATCGTGAAGCGTGACGCCGGCGCACAGATACACGCTCGCGTTGATCTTGCACAGGTTGCCAATGACCACGTCGTAGGCGATGTAGCTTTTCTCGCCGACGATGCAGTCGCTGCCGATACTGGCCCCGTGCCGAATGTGAACGCCATCCCAGATGCTGGTGCGGTCGCCGATGCGAACGTCCGGTTCGATGATGGCGGTGGGGTGGATTTGCACGGAGTCATTCATTGCTTACTGGCATTGCTTGCGGGCAAGTCATTATGGCGCACTGCTAGACCGGAATGCTGACCCACCGTTCTTGCTGAGCCGATTGGTAGGCGCAGTCGATGACGACAACCGAGGCCATTGCGTCAGTGTCTCCGATAACCGGCTCGCCGTCGCCTTGCACGCACGCCACGAAGTTCTCGAGCTGCGCCTGGAATGC
>CAXBFC010000662.1:0-2854 GCA_963974725.1 uncultured bacterium
GGACCGCTTCGGTGGAGGGCTCGAACAGAAGGTCGTGCTCTACCCGCACAAGATGCCGTAGCGGAGCTTGTCCGCACGGTTCTTGCACGAACCGTTTCGCCACCCGCGCGAGAAGCGGCGCGACGGACCGTCGCGCTACGCCCTTATTCCGCCACGAGGCACGTCATCGGCCACCGCTCTGCGAAGTCAGTGCCCCTCGGATAGGAATATGCTGATCACTTGAGTCCCCGCAGGGTGCCGCGGGGAATCTACAGGTGAAGCCCGATGACACCGCAGATCCTCGACGACCTATTAGCCCACACCAGCGCCTTGCGCGGACTCGCGTGCGCCTTGGTTGGTGAAGCGCATGCGGATGATGTGCTGCAAGAAGCGGCGCTCGAATCACTGCGCAAACCACCCCGCCGAGAAGGAGCAACAACCGGTTGGTTGGTCGCTGTGGTGCGCAACCTCGCCAACAAGACGAGGCGTAGAGAATCTACCAGGCGCCGCTACGAGTCGGCGATAAGCAATACGCACCAAGAAGCTGCGGATCGCGGTGCCGAGGACGCCGACAACATGCGGGCGCTGACCGACGCCGTGACCTCGCTACCGGAGCCCTACCGCACCGCCATCTTGATGCGGTATCTGCGAGAGCAAACGCCGACCGAAATCGCAGCTGAGACCAACACACCCGTCAGCACCGTCAAGACTCGGTTGCAACGTGGACTCGTGATGCTGCGCGAGCGACTCGACCACAACAACAACGATTGGCGCGTTGCGTTTGCAGCCACCTTTGCCACCCAACCCTTAACCAAAGCCAACGCATCTACCCCAATGCTCAGTTCCAGCAAACTGCTCATCACACTCACGATCCTCCTACCGCTCGCCTTGTTCGCCTGGATGATGAACGGCCCAGCCACCGCCAAGACCGAGCAAGCTGCCGAACTGCACGACGATCCAGGGCAACCGGAGAGTGCGACTGCAAACGTGCTCTCGCCCGGCGATGCCGAGCGCGCACCCACCTCGAAGGCTAGCAGCGCAGCCGATGACCCCAGCAGCAGCGCAATCGCCAAGCGACCACCGCTGAAGCCTGTGATGCGATTGCATGTAGCTGGACCCGCAGCGTTTCGACGCGCGTTCGCACCAACCAACCTCAGCGCGATGCTCTCATCACCGGACGGCGAGAAGCTTTGGCGGCCACTGCTCGCCCCGATCGAGGCGCTGTGGCAACAATGGGATGGCCGAGGGGACGAGTTCCGCGCCGCGCGAAACCGAGCTCTCGATTACGCCGGCCGCATCCGCGTGCTGTGGTTGCTGGAGCCGGACACAAGCGATCGACATCGCATGTTCGGCGTGCTGTCACTCGAGCTGGACGAGCAAACCGACATGGCAGCGCTAGCCGTCGACCTGTCCCAGCCACTGCGGTCGCTCCAACAAGCAGAACCTGCGCAACACACAGTGGCCAACCACAAGGTGCAGCTCGCCATCGACGAATCGGAGATCTTCCTCTCGATGCCAATGCTGATCGATCGCCGCGTGGTCGCATTCTTCGGCGAAGCCGGCACGCTCGAACTCGCGGTAACGCACGGCCTGCAGACCCTGGCAGCCGACATCGCTCCGCGTGCGGCTCCGGCATCGCTAGACGTCGACCTGGCCCAGCTGGTGCACGCCAGCGGCGAAGAGCACGACCCCGTGTTGCGCCCGCTGTTCGGCCTCGGCAGCATGAAATCTCTGCAACTGCAGCTGCGACCGAATGGCAACCGCGTCGAGGTCAGCGCCGACGTTGCATGGCACGAAGGCCCACGAGGAATCTTCGCCGGCCTGCTACCTGACGTGCAACAACTGCCGAACATGCTGTCGCGAATGCCCGCAACCGCGACCCCGTGGCTGACGGCTCCGTTGCGCCCAGACCTCATCCTGCGCGCCGTGCTCGATGCAGCCGCGAACTCCGAGCCCGATGGCCGCGAGGGGGTGCGCGAGGCCATGCACAAGGAACTCGGCCTGCATCTCGATACCGAACTACTCGCCCATCTCGGCGGCGAAGTCATGTTGCTGGGTGACATGTGGCAACCCGAAGATCGCAAAGCATTCCAAGAGGGAGAAGACCTGCCGTTGGCCGGCTGTGTTGCCTTCTCGCTGCGTGACACTGCCGCGTTTGCAGCGGGCCTCGACAAGGTGCTCAACTACCTTGGTGCCCACATTCGTCAATCCAAGGCGCGCGTCGTCGACGGCGTCAAGATCACCAAGCTCGGTTCGATGTTTGTAACCGGCGTGCACATGGCGGTCGGCCAAGACCTGTTCGCGATCGCCATCGGCGAAGAATCCGTGGCCCAACTCGAAGCACTCGTCGCCGGCAAGAGCCAACCCACGCAAGCCCCCCTACCGGCAAGCGTGCTCCGTATCCGCCACCTGGCCCCCAAAGGTTGGAACGCAGTCGGCGCCACCAACCTGCGCGCCATGCTCGGCGGCCAAGCGGCAATGGTGATGCAGTTGCTCGACAATCCAATGGCACGCGCGTTGGGATTCGAGCTCGAACCCGAGCAAACCCAGGACATGCTCGAGGCCCTGCTACCGCTAATCGAGCACCATGCGCTGACCGACCTCGTGACGATGGCTGGCTACCGGGACGGGCGCTGGCAGCTACGCATTCTTTGGTGATATATGGGGCTAGAAGATCAGCCTCGGCCGCTCGATCAGAAACCAGCCGATGATCACCGGCGTCACCACGAGGTCGGCCACCACTGCCGGCGGCGTCAGCAACACTTGAGCAACCCGCCACGGCACTGACGTCTGGCGCGGTTGGCGCCGCTGCAGCGTCAAGCGCAAGTGCAATGGCAGTTCGCGCGCAACCGGCTGCCGCAGCACGCCCATCTCC
>CAXBFC010000663.1:0-2835 GCA_963974725.1 uncultured bacterium
CTTCGTCGGCAACTTCGCGCGAGATCACGACTGTGTGGTTCTGGTTCGTGGATACCGGCACCGGCTGTCTTCTCGCTTCGATCACCAGTCTGGTGAGTCCGATGCTCAATTGTTGGCCGGCTCGTATGGTGCCTTGTCGGACCGGCTGGCCATCGAGCTGCGCCGGGTTGGCGCCGCCCAGGTCTTGGAACTGGAACGAATCCCCGACGCGTTCGATCAGCAGGTGGCGCCGGCTGACGGTTGGATCGCGCAGGGTGATCGCGCAATCCAGGGCGCGTCCAATGGTCCAGCGCGTTCCCGTCAGCGGGATCGTCCGGACCGAGCCGTCGCCGAGGATCAGCAGGCGGTAGTGAGAATCGGGCGTTGTGGTCGTCAAGAGATGCTTGGTGAGGAGGACTCTCCGATTTCCGGAGACTATCGGAGCGCCGCCTTGGATGCTTCGGAAATCGGCGGCTCTGTCATTGACCGGGTGGCGCGGACCGAACTACATTGGTAAGCGAGAATTGAAGAGGTAGTCGTCAAGTTCCCGTCGCTGGACAGCCCCGGTTGCGTGCCGTGATATCGCGGGATGGTTTGGGCATTCTCTTTAGCCCGCCCAGCAGCCCAGCCCACCCAGAAGCCCAGCAGCCCAGCCGGCTTAGCCGCAGGCCCAGTCGGCGTTTCGGACCTGCGGGCGACGGCAAGGGCAGTTCGAGGTTGAGAAGGCCAGCGATGGCCGGGCCCGCGACTCAGGTTCGGGTCGAAGTGCCGTTCGTCGGGACTGACCCAGTCTCGGGCTCAAACACCCTCTGGCTCGAACCCCTGAAGCTTCGGTCGCCATTGGCCGATAGCTTCGCCATGTGGCTGTGGGCTAGTGGTGGATGGTGTGTGTTGGCGCTTGCTGGCGTTGTCTTTCACCACCGTCTGCGGAGCAAGTCTTCGCGCTACCCCCCTGAAGTGGCTGCGTTTGTGCTGCAGCTCGAGAATGAACTGCTCGCGGCGCACCCGGACGTACAGTTTTTGGGGATGTTGCCCGATCGCTTTGCGTGCTTGATGCGCGTGGATGGTCAGGAAACGCCGGTTGGCCTCTATGAGGCATTCCGACACGCTGAGGCATTCCCGGAGAGCTTTACCCGCATGGTTGCCCAGCTGGTCGGCGACATTCGCGAGGTTGGCCTCGACCGTGCCGACGAACTTGAGTTCGCAACCGCGGCGCAACTGTTGATGCCGCAGGTTCGCAGCAAGGATTGGCTCGAGCAGCAAGGCACCTTTGGCGACTCAGGACTCGTGCATACTCCGATCAATGAGCAGTTGGTCACGGTCTATGTCGTCGATGACTCGAGTTGCATGGTGTTCTTGTGCCGCGCGCACCTGAAACGCTGGCAGAAGGATGTGCGCGACTTGCACAACCTCGCATTGGCCAACCTGGCGCGCCTCGGCCGCAACGGCATCGACAACGTCAGCGCGGAAGCGGTGTTGTTGCAGTCGGGAGATGGCTTCGACGCATCACGTCTGCTGCTGATTGATCAACAAGACGGCCTGTTGGTGGCGATCCCGGACCGCGACACGCTGTGGGCTGGCCCCGAAGAAGGCCAGGACCTGGCGACGCTGATGGCAGTGACCGAGCAGATTGCTGACCGCTCGCAGTACCCGGTTTCGTCGCACCTGTTCCGCGTCAAGGACGGTCGTCTCGAGCCGGTGCAAGACTCGCGCTGACCTCAACGGTTGTGGTTTCGGGCACGGTGAACTGCTGGCTGCGATCTGGCAGCAGTGGATCCTGCAGTTCGTAGGTGCCGGCACCGAGCTTGAGGCTGGTGACCGTGCCGCGGCGCAAGTTCAGGCCAGACGTGTCGTAGCGCATCGGCAGCCATTGACGGTCGTCGACTCGCTGCAGGCGCATTGGACCGGCGAGTTCGACATTGGTTGGCAGGTTGAACTGCACGTCGTGGACCTGGCCCTGCAGGCTCACGATGGGCGTTGCGCTGCCATTCTCCGTGGTGACATCGAGCACCTTCTTCGAGATGTAGCCGTGCCGTGCATGTTCTCGCTTCGATGCCAAGGTAACCGTCAGTCTGGTGCCCAGCTGAGCGTCGGCGGTTACGAGCAGCGAGTTGTCCGCCCCGCGCATCGCTTCGCTGAGCGGCAGCCAGCGGAACTCGCCACC
Source organism: uncultured bacterium (assembly GCA_963974725.1). Taxonomy (GTDB): domain Bacteria; phylum Planctomycetota; class UBA1135; order UBA1135; family UBA2386. The sequence goes on from CAXBFC010000663.1 coordinate 2,144, forward strand.
GGTGAGGGTGTGGAACGTGGCGACGCCCGCGCCGGCGTTGTCGCCGGCAAGCGTCGGCACATTCAGGACCTGGATCGGCACCGCCACCCGGTCCCGAAGCTGGTCGTCAAGCGCCGGGATATTGCTGGTTTCGATGCCGGCAATCGGGTCCAGGCGCTGTGGCTTGGCCGGTTGCTCAAGTGCAGGCGGCGTGAACCGTTCGTCTGCGCCCGGTAGGGGGTCGCGGCCGATCGCGAGAATCAGTGCGTAGAGCACGGTTCCCATCGCGACAGCGATGAGCAGCGAGATCAGGATCGTTGCGAGAGTGCGGATGGTTCGGGCTCCTTGGGGGAGCCACTACCTTAACCGCGGGCCGAACGGCGCCACTAGCTTTGACCGCTGTGGATCTGTCGTGCGGCGCGCACCCGTGGTGCTGAGCTGTGCCGAGTCGCAGTGCTGAACCGCCGTAGTGCCTAGCCGCCTCTCCTGCCGCCACCGCCGCCGCCACCGCCACCGCCGCGGTTGCCGCGTCCGCCGCCGCCGCCACGGTTGCCGCGGCCACCCCCGGCATTGCCGGCACCATTGCCGCCTCCGTTGCCGTTCGGGGTCGGGTTGGCGACGACCGCGCCGACTGCGACTACGACCGTCTGTTCGCCGGATACCGTGACTTGCTGGGTCGTGGGAGCGCGACCGCGCGGCTGCATCACCAGTAG
>CAXBFC010000664.1:0-2828 GCA_963974725.1 uncultured bacterium
GCGATCCGCCGACGACGGCCGCGAACTGCTCTGGCTTTGCACCAGGTCGGGGTTGAACGACGGCTGCTGCCCTTGGTCCTCAAGATACTTGACGACTCCATGCATCTCTTCGTCGGACACGAACGTGCCCTGGGCGCGCAGCAGCGCTCCGCCACTCGGCGGCATGTAGAGCATGTCACCGTGGCCGAGCAGCTTCTCGGCGCCGTTGACGTCTAGGATGACGCGCGAATCGATGCGGCGGTTGACCTTGAACGAGATCTGGCAAGGCAGGTTGGCCTTGATGATGCCGGTGATCACATCGCTACTCGGGCGCTGCGTCGCCAGGATGATGTGCATGCCGACTGCGCGCGACTTCTGGGCCAATCGCTGGATCAGGTCTTCGACTTCGTTCGACGAGACGTTCATCAAGTCGGCAAACTCGTCGATCACGATTACGATGTAGCTCAGGTGCACCCGATCGGGATCCGGCTCCCGGCCAATGCGCTTGGCCAACTCTTGCTGGCCGAGGCGGTTGTAGTTCTTGATGTGGTTGACGCCGGCGACGGACAACATCCCGTAGCGGTTCTCCATCTCGTCGACGGCCCACTGCAAGACGCCCGGCGCCTTCTTCATGTTGGTGACCACCTCGCAGCAGAGGTGCGGCACCTGCTTGTAGGCCTGCAGCTCGACCATCTTGGGGTCGACCAGGATCAGTTTGACCTGCTGCGGTGTGCGGGTCATCAGAATCGACAGCAAGATCGTATTGATGCAGACCGACTTACCGGACCCGGTCGTGCCGGCGATCAGCAAGTGCGGCATGCGCGCCAGGTCTTCAACAATCGGATTGCCGGCGACGTCCTTGCCGAGGAACAGAGGAATTGCGTGGTCATCGGCGCGCCCGAACATGTCGAGCAAGTCGCGCATGTAGACCTTCTCGCGCTCCTCGTTGGGCACCTCGATGCCAACCGTGTCCTTGCCCGGGATCGGCGCAACCACACGAACCGAGTAGGCCTTCAACGCGGCCGCAAGGTCGGATTCGAAGCCGACGATCTTGTTGACGCGAATGCTCTCGGCGAGTCGCAACTCGAACTGCGTCACCGCCGGACCAACGGATGCGGCGACGACTTCGGACTCGATCTTGAAGTTCGCAAGCTTGTTGACGATGGCCGCACCACCCTTTTCGAGCGCTTCAGTCGTCGACCCCAAATCGTTGGTTTGTGGCTCTTGGAACAGTTCCACGGGCGGGAATGGATAGTCCGCAAACGGCAGATCGCTCTGGGCAGCCGGCTTCTTGCGCCGCTTCTTGGCCTTCGGCCGCACGATCACCATGGGCTTCCGCGGCTCGGGCACTGGTTCTGGCTCGGGCACTGGCTCGGGCTCGGGCTCGGGCTCGGGCTCTGGCTCGGGCTCTGCGACAGCCTGCGCCTCTTCGAGGTCCTCTTCGTCCTGCTTGGACTTACGGCGAGAACGGGAGCGGCGGCGGGAGCGAGGCGGCGGCGGCGCCTCGACCTCTTCTTCCTCCTCTTCTTCGGCCTCCTCTTCCTCTTCGTCTTCGGCCTCCTCTTCCTCTTCGTCTTCGTCCTCTTCTTCCTCTTCGACTTCTTCTTCGTCCTCTTCTTCGTCGACTTCGATCACCGCCTTCTTGGGCTTGCGGCGGCTACGGCGCGGCTTGGCGACCGCAACCTCTTCCTCTTCTTCGTCGATTTCGCCGACGCCAGCAGCGGCCACTGCCGGGCGACGGAACCAGCGGCGAACCAGTAGCTCAAGGGCGGAGTAGGCACGGAGCAGCAGCTGCGAGAACATCCACTCGGTGGCGATCAACAGCGACAACAACGCCCCGAACCAAACCAGCAACAAGCGGCCAGTGCCACCAAACGCCGAATCAAGCTTGGGCGACACCGTCGCCCCGAACACGCCACCGGCCCCATACGGCGTCGTGGCGAAGCCGAGATTCATGCCATCGTCGCCAGCGAACAGGATCGAAAGCATCGCGGCGAAGCAGACGGCACCGAGCAGCTTGATCGTGACGCGCTCGCACTTGCGGCCGACAAACAGCAGCATCGCAAACGCCAGCAGAAGCAAGAACGGCACCCAACCGGCGAAACCGAGGGCCCGCGCAAAACCGAAGGCCAGGTAGTAGCCGACTGCGCCGCCGAGGTTCTCCATGTTGCCGCTCGGGATCGCGACGGCATCCAGGTCCGCCAGTCGAAACGTAGCCAGAGCGAGCATCGCGTAGAGCGAGAATCCACACAGCGCCAACGCCACGACCTCGCGAGATCGCTGCGACAGCCCGGGCAGCGCCACGTCCTCTGCAGGAACGAAGCGAGTACCGCGCTTGGGCTTCGGCTCTTCCTGCTTGTCTTTCTTCTTGGTCACATCGACTCCGCGGTCATCGGTTGCCTGCCACTAGCGTGGTCGGTCTCGGGTGTGGATCTCGGTTGCATCTCAGTTGCTGTCCCCGGAGCTACCGCTGCCAGCGCTGCTACTGCTGCCAGAGCCAGAACTACTGCTGCTAGAGCTACTGCTGCCAGAGCTACTGCTGCCGGGATTGCGCTGCTGCCACAAATCGACAGCCTCGGCGACAATGAAGTCCGCGGCGCGGCGCTTGTCACAGCGCGCCAGCGGTTGCTCCTTGCCGGTGGCGTGGCACAGCACGAACTCGGCTTGTTCGCTGCCAATCGTATCGTGAAGGTTCACGACGACGGCATCGAGTTGCTTGTTGATGATCTTGCGCTTGCCGCGCGCAATCGCCGCCGGCAGGCCTGCAGAGACCGATTCGAGCGCAAATCCGAACACGACCCGATTGCGCCCCCCCCGGTTCTTGGTCGCGGCCAGGCCAGCCACGATGT
>CAXBFC010000665.1:0-2810 GCA_963974725.1 uncultured bacterium
TCGCACGCTGATCAAGGGTGGCATCTACATGTATCCCGGTGAGGTCGAGAAGCCGGATGGCAAGCTGCGCCTACTCTATGAGAACGCGCCGATGGCCTACCTTGTGGAGCGCGCCGGTGGCGCTGCCAGCAACGGCAAGATGCCGATCCTCGATATCGTCGCCGATGGCTTGCACCAACGCACGCCGCTGTTCATTGGCAGCAAGGGCGACGTCGAAGAAGCCGTGCGCCGCCTGAACGGCTAGAGGCGAAGCCGTTCAGGTTCTCGAGGCTTGGGCTCTTGAGGGCGCAGCATAGAAAGCTGCGCCCGTCACCGTTGCCTACACCGCGTGGTGGTGATCTGAAGCGGTGGCGGTTGGCCTCCGGAATCTCGTGCCAGCGGTCTTGCTGCCACAAGCGTGTTGGTGCCAGAAGCTCTGGTGCCAGTAATGCCCCCGGCGGATTCGCCGACTCCTTCAGTGCTGGAAACTAGCGCTGTGCGCCAGGAAGCCTGGCGGATCGGAAGGAGTTTCAGGTCAGAAGCTCCAACACGCAACGGACCCACGCGTGGCACGCACCAATCTTTGTGCCTGTTGCCGTGCGGGCCCCGTGTCGGGGCCCCTCGAGGCGCTACTGGCCGATGAGCGCGCGGCCGCCGCGGCTCGTTCCGGTGAACGTCAACGGTGGCAACTGGATGGTGATGCCTTGGCAGTAGACCGACTGGTTGACCAGCGCGGAGTTGACCGGAATCGGCACGGCGTAGGTCGCGCTGCCGGCTGTCGCGAGCGCGACCTCGAGGAAGTCACCCGACGCGAGCAAGTTGCAGCCATTGAGACCGATCAGGCCGAGATCGAACGGCAATGGCAGGCCGCTCCACGCTTGGTCCGACAGGCCGAGCACGACGACGATGCCCGGCGCGGTGCCGAGGTTGCTGTAGGTCAGGTTAAGCGTCGTGCCGATGTTCGGGATCGAGCCAGTGAGTCCGATCGGGCCTGCACCGGAGTCGCAGCCAGTGCCATACAACGTGAACGTGCCGCTGGTGTCGCCGGTGTATTGCCACGTGTCGTTGTTGAACGTTGTGCCGAAGCCGCCAAACATCGTCAGCTTGCTGCGGCTCGGGTCATAGGCGGCCGCCATTTCCGTCAGGCTGGTCGGGACGTTCAGCCCGCTCGGGATTTGCACCCATTGGTCGCCGCCGTATTCCCACGTCTCGGTACGCTGGATCGTGCCATCGTAGCCGCCGAAGTATACGGTGCGGCTGCGGTTCGAGTCGTATTCCATCATGCCGCGGAAACGGGGCGTCGGGCTGGCCGTCGGGGTGACCTCGACCCAGTCGCTTCCGTTGTATTCCCACGTGTCGCCGTAGATCGCGGAGATGCCTTCGTCGCAGCCACCGAACACGATCGTGCGGTTGCGTGAGGCATCGTAGACCATGCCCATCTCCTCGCGCGGGGCGGGAGCGTTGAGCGTCGGCACCTGGCTCCAGGTGATGCCGTTGAACTCCCAGGTTTCGTTGCTGGCGCCGGCGTTGCTGCGGCCACCAAACAGAACCACGACGTTGCGGGCCGAGTCGTAAGACATTCCGTAAAGGAAGCGGGCGCTCGGCTTGTTGGGTGCCGGCACGGTGCTCCAGGCGGTGCCATTCCATTCCATGGTGTCGTTCGACAGGCCGGCGATGGTTGGCGAGCGACCACCGAACGTGATGATGTTGCCGGTCGCGGTGTTGGTCACCATCTGGTGGCCCCAGCGAGGCGGCGCTCCGCCACCGGGCGAAAGCTGCGTCCAAGTCGTGGTGAAGGCCCAGGTGTCACTGAGCGATTGGCTCGGCGTCGAGGACAGGCCGCCATACATGATCAACCGGTTGGTGCCGGGATGAAACGCCATCGCGGCAGCGCGACGTTGTCCGGGTGGGGCGGTTGACGTGACCTCCGCCCACTGGGCTGGGAGGGAGGCGGCAAAGACCGTAAGAAGCGGAAGAACTTGGGTGATGCGCATAGGTCGTACGTTGCCGGCGTGGTGGGGTGTTCCTGCACCGGATAGGATCCATAGGAATCTAGCCCAGAGTTGGCATAGGTGCCTACCGGCTATGCAGAATGTCCTCATGTCCGAAACTGTCGATTCGATCCACGTCACGCTCCGCTGCTTCGCATCCGTGCGAGAAACCCTTGGCACCGAGGTGATGCAGGTGGAAGTGCCGGCAGGCACCTCCATTGACGGCCTACGGAAAAAGCTGGGCCAACAGCACCCCGCGTTGCTGCGGTTGCCGGTGGCGTATGCCGTCAATCGAGATTACGCCCGGGCCGAGTCGGTGCTGAAGGATGGCGACGAGGTTGCGTTCATTCCCCCGATCAGCGGCGGTTCCGGCGCCGTCGACATCTATCGCTTCGATCTGGTCGATGGCGTGATCGATCCGCGGCCGCTCGAAGCCGAATGCCGCACGGATGCAGATGGCGCGGTGGTGACGTTCGCGGGCACGACGCGCAATCACAACGAGGGCGCCGAGGTCTTGCTGCTCAGCTATGAAACCTACACCGAGATGGCGCAACGTGTCATGTGCGGCCTGTTTGAGGAAGCCGTCAAGCGCTTCCCGATCACCCGCGCACGAGTGGTGCATCGGCTCGGCGACGTGCCGGTCGGCGAGGCGTCGGTCGTGGTCGTGGTGGCGTCCGCGCATCGTGGTCCCGCGTTCGATGCCTGCCAGTTCTTGATGGATCGATTGAAAAACGAAGTGCCCATCTGGAAGCGCGAGAAGCTCAAGGATGGCGACGGCGAGCGCTGGATCGGCGACTTGCCGAAGCCTGGCGGCGCGGGCTAGCTTGCGTGGTGCGCAGC
>CAXBFC010000666.1:0-2808 GCA_963974725.1 uncultured bacterium
GAACGGGTAGTCCACCGAACCGAGCGGCGAGCTCTTGGTGACCTTGCCTTGCGGACTGGTCGGCGAGAACTGCCCCTTGGTCAAACCGTAGATGCGGTTGTTGAACATCAGGATCTTCAAACCCACGTTGCGACGCATCGCGTGGATGAAGTGGTTGCCACCGATCGACATCGCATCGCCGTCACCGGTGACGACCCAGACATCGAGCTCCGGGTTGCTCAGCTTGACGCCGGTCGCAAGCGCCGGCGCGCGGCCGTGGATCGTGTGGAAACCGTAGGTCTCCATGTAGTACGGAAAGCGCGAGCTGCAACCGATGCCGGAAATGATCACGGTCTCGTGCAACTTCTTGCCGAGATCCGCGAACGCTGCCTGCACCGAATTGAGGATCGCGTAGTCGCCACACCCTGGACACCAGCGAACATCTTGGTCGCTCTTGAAGTCCTTCTTGGTCAACTTGGGTTCATCGACGCTCGTCATCACTTCACCTCCTGCAGCACATTGCGCATGTAATCTTCCACTGCCTGGCTCTGGAACGGTTGTCCATTGACCTGGCTGTAACTCTGAACGTCGATCAAATACTTCGAACGCAGCATCATCGCGAGCTGGCCCGAGTTCAATTCTGGTAGCACGACCTTCTTGAACGAACGCATCAGCGCTTCGAGGTCGTTCGGCAGCGGGTTGAGGTAACGCAAGAAGGCGCAACTGATGCTCTCCCCCTGCTTCTGCAAGCGCGTCACTGCGGCCGTGATCGCACCTCGTGGGCTGCCCCATCCGAGCACCAACACGTCACCGGACGTTTCACCGATGGTCTCCGTCGGCGGCAAGTCGTTGGCGACCAGTGCGACCTTCTTGGCGCGCGTATTGATCATGTGCTGGTGGTTGTCCGGGTCGTAGCTGATGTTGCCGGTGACGTCCTGCTTCTCGAGGCCACCGATGCGGTGCACGAGCCCCTTGGTGCCAGGCTTGGCCCACGGTCGCGCCAGCGTCTCCGGGTTGCGCTCGTAGGGCTTGAACTTGACGCCGTCGACGCCTTCCGGCGCATAGCGGACTTCGATCGGCGGCAACTTGTCGACGTCGGGCAAACGCCACGGCTCACTACCGTTCGCGATGTAGCCGTCGGACAGCACCATCACCGGCACCATGTGCTTGGTCGCGATGCGCACGGCTTCGTAACCAACTTCAAACGCATCGGCTGCCGTGGAGCATGAGATCACGACCATCGGCGACTCGCCGTTGCGGCCATACATGGCCTGCAACAGGTCGGCTTGCTGGGTCTTGGTCGGCATGCCGGTGCTCGGCCCGGCGCGCTGGATGTTGAGCACGACCAGTGGCAACTCCGCCATGATCGCGAGACCAATCGCTTCGGCCTTGAGTGCGATGCCCGGACCCGACGTCGACGTGATGCCGAGCTTGCCGGTGTAACTGGCACCGATCGCAGCGCAGACCGCGGCGATTTCATCCTCGGCCTGGAACGTCACGACGCCGTGGTTTTTGTAGCTGCTCAGCTGGTGCAACACGTCGGACGCCGGTGTGATCGGGTAACTACCCAAAAACAGCGGGATGCCGCCCTGCTTGCTAGCTGCGACCAACCCCAGACACAGGGACTGGTTGCCCATGATGTTGCGGTAGGTGCCGGCCGGCATCTTGGCGGGCGCCACCTTGTAGGAGACCTGAAAGATCTCAACCGTCTCGGCGTAGGCGTGACCAGCGGCCATCGCCTTCAGGTTGGCCTCGACGATCGCTGGCTTCTTGGCGAACTTCTGCGCCAACGCCTTCTGGGTCGGCTCGACTTCGCGCTGGAACAACCAGTAGAGGATGCCGAGCGCATACATGTTCTTGCAGCGATCCTTACCCCGGGTGTCGAGTTCGGTCTCCGCTAGCGCTTCGCGGGTGCGCTCCGTCAGGTCAATCTCGATGACCCGGAAGCCGTCGAGCGAACCATCGGTGCGCGGGTCGACGGTGTAGGTTGCCTTCTTCAGGTCGAGCGCCTTGAAGCTCGCCGTGTTGAGCAGCAGGATGCCGTTCTTCTTGAGTTGCCCGAGATGCGCCTTCAGCGCCGCCGGATTCATCGCGACGAGCACATCCGGCGCATCGCCCGGCGTGTGGATGTCGAAGTTCGAAAACCTGAGCTGGAACGCACTAACGCCTGGCAAGGTGCCGGCGGGCGCGCGGATCTCAGCTGGGAAGTCCGGGAACGTCGCGATGTCGTTGCCCATCAGCGCCGTCGTGCGAGTGAACTGGTCACCCGTCAACTGCATGCCGTCGCCAGAGTCACCGGCGAAGCGGATGACGACTTGGTCCAGTTCCTGGGTGCCAGATTCAGGAGTGCTCGAGGTGAGCCCGCGATTGGTGTCAGTGCCTGTCATCAATGTTCGTGTGAGCAGCAATATAGCGGCGGGACGCCTGTGATCACCGCTAGTTACATCACGACGTGCATTTCCATGTAAGGTCTCGCAACTGCCAGGGTCTCTCAGGCCGGAACCAACCGAATCGAGACCATGATGCTGAACCGAACCCCACCTCTTCTCTACGCCCTGCTCTACGCCTTACTGGGCACGTCCACGGCGCTATTGGCCCAAGCAGGCCAATCGACCTTTGGCCACGCCCGGGCACGTGAACTGGCCGCGCTGGGCAAGCTGCCAACCAGCAGTGACATTGTTGTCCGCGACATTGTCAACTACCGCCGCCACCTGCTGCCGCTGCCGACCGCCAACGATACCGTGTCGCTCGACGTGCGCTCCGACCGGGGCGGCGCCGGGGCGGGCGGCGAACTGTGGCTGCAGGTTGGCTATGCAACGCGCAGCGAAG
>CAXBFC010000667.1:0-2807 GCA_963974725.1 uncultured bacterium
CATCGCGCCGAGCGCGAGCCACATCGTCCAACTGAAGTTGCTGTAGCCCTCGACCGGCGCTTCGCTCGGGTCGAGGTTGAAGACGAGGCCGTGGCCGTCGACGAAGTGCTGCGCGTAGCGAAACGAGATGAACGCGTCGTCACAGGTCCAACGCAGCATCCAAGCCTGCACGGCTGCGGCAACGACCGCTAGCGCGGCAACAGTCCAGAACACGTAGCGGCGAGGCATCTTATGCTGGCGAAGGTTAGCTCAAACCTTCGCCAGGAGAAGCGACCCGCCGCCAATCAGCGCACGGATTCCGGCAACTCGCTCAGCGCTTCGGTCGCGAAGCTGCGCGGATTGACGCGTTCCCACGCCTTGAGCACCTTGCCGTCTTCGTCGATCAACACCGCGATTCGCCGCGCGTACGACGCCTTGTGATCGGCAGCCGCGCCATAGGCCACGGCCATTTTGCGCTCGGTGTCGCACAGCAGCGGGAACGGCAAGCTGTTCTTGTCGCGGAATGCCGTGTTCGCGCGCGCATTGTCGAACGACACGCCGAGCACGGCGACACCATTCTTTTCGAACTCGGCGAACTCATCCCGCAGGCCACAGCCTTGCGCGGTGCAGCCGGGCGTGTCCGCCTTCGGGAAGAACCAGACCAGCAGCTTCCGACCACGGTAGTCCGCGAGTTGGTGCTCCACGTCCGCTTCGTCCATGACCGAGAATCCCGGTGCGGTCTGGCCGACGACGGGGATGGCACTGCCAACTTCCTTGGCTTCGCGGGCTGGCTTGGCTTCGCGGGCCGGCTGGGCTTCGGTAGCTGCCTCCGAGCCTGCCGACGCTTCCGCGGGCTTGCTCGCAGAAGGCTTTGCCGTCTCAGCAGCCTCGCCGGCTTCGGCGCGCCGCTTGGCACGGTCCGCCACGCGCTGCTTCGCTTCGGCAGCTTCCTTCGCTTCGGCCGCCAACAACTTCGCCGACGGCTTCACGTGCGCATCGATGTAGCTCTTCGCGAACGGCAGTTTCTCGAGGTCGCGTTCCTTGTACGCAACACCCGTCGTCATCCACTCCGGTGCCTCGGCGCCACGCAGATGGTGGTCGAAGTATTCGGCCATGCGCCGGGTCCAATCGCGCTTGTTCTGGCTCTTGCGCAAGCCGTGCGGCTCGCCGTTGTAGTTGAACAAGTAGGCTTCCTTACCGAGGCGCTTCAACGCCACGAAGTACTCAATGCCCTGCGTCCACGGGACCGCGCCGTCCTTGTCATTGTGCAGGATCAGCACCGGCGTCTGCACCTTGTCGGCGAAGTGAATCGGCGAGTTCTCGGTGTAGCGCAGCGGGTATTCCCACGGCGTGCCGCCGATGCGCGACTGCGTCTGCTCGTATTGGAACTGACGCGACATGCCACTGTCGTAGCGAATGCCACCGTAGGCCGAGAGCATGTTGCTGACCGGCGCGCCACTCTCGACGGCCTTGAAGATGTTGGTGCGCGTCACCAAGAACGCCGTCTGGTAACCACCCCAACTGTGGCCCGCGGCGCCGATCGCATCCTTGTCGACGAAGCCTTGCGAAATCAGGTGCTGCACACCGGAGACCACGCACTTGACGCACGACGGACCGGGGTAGCCGACTTCGTAGACGATGTCGGGCATGAACCACAGGTAGCCATTGCTGACGTAGTAGGCGGCATTCGGCGAGGTCCCCGTGGCGGGCGTGACGTAGTTGTGCACGTTCTGCGACAGCTTCTCGTAGAAGTAGACCATCATCGGGTACTTCTTTCTCGGGTCGAAGCCATCCGGCTTGATCAGCACGCCCTTGCGGCGATCGCCGTTGCCGTCGGTCCAGTGCACCAGCTCCGAATCACCCCAGCGGAACTGGCTCTGCTGCGGGTTGACGTCGGTCAGCTTCTGCAACGACGAGAAGTCCGCCTTGGCCGTCCACAGGTCGCCGTATTCGCGGAACGTCGACAGGTTGAAGAACAAGCGCGAGCTGTTCTTCGGGCTGGTCAAGCCGCGGATCGCCTTGTCGACCATCCACAGCTTCGCGGGCTTTTGCGAACGATGCACCGCGTCGGCGTAGAAGCCCATCGCCATCGTTTCGAGATCCCGCGCTGACAGCAGCAGTTCGTCGGCAACCCAAGGCGAGTCATCCTCGCGCGGCATGCGCTGCATGCGCAGTTGCAGGCCGTGCTCGCGGCCGTAGCCGTCGGTGACGCAAACCGCGCGACCGCTGTTTGGGGCGACCTTCCAGATATCGAACTCGTCGTAGATCAGCACCGCGCCGTCGTCTTCGGTCCAACCGGCAACGCCGTAGGCCGAGTCCGGCGACGGATGGTCGTCGTCGTGTTTGTGGAACGGCACCTGCAACTTGCCGGTCAAATCGCGGCGTTCGCCGGTCGCGACGTCCATGCAGATCCAGTGGTAGTCACTGTCGAACCACATCAGGTATTTGCCGCCCGGCGAGCCACTCATGCGGCCGCGCAGCTTCTCGAGCACGCGCGTGCGCTCACCGGTGCGAGCGTTGACCAACCATTGGTCCGAGTAGCGACCATCCCACTGCACTTCTTGTTCGTAGGGCCGGCCATCGCTGCCGGTCATGTGCGTGCCATCGGTGCCCAGGAAGCTCAGCGTCGGCGTGCGCTCGTCACCGACTACGACCAGCTTGTCGCGATCGCTCCAGTACACCGCCGTCAAGGCATCGCCGCCGCGACTGCGACCGACCGCTTGCATCGTTTGCAGCAGCCCATCGCGGTAGCTCCACAGATCGAGGTCGACCTTGTCTTCGGGCAGGATCGGCAGCGGCGCGGGCTTGGCGGGGGCCGTCACCGAGAA
>CAXBFC010000668.1:0-2797 GCA_963974725.1 uncultured bacterium
GCGCTTCCGAGATGTTGGCGATCAGCGCATGATCGATGTGCTGGTCGAGTTTCGCGCCGAAGCCGACGACGTGCGTTTTGGCGACACCAAAGAAGGCATGTTCGCGCTGCGCGTGCATCCAGCGCTGCGCGTCTCCGGCGAGGCCGCCAATGGCACGCTGCGAAACAGCGAAGGCCGCAATGGCAAGGCTGTTTGGGGCAAGCGCGCCCGCTGGATCGATGATTCCGGTGTCGTCGATGGCAAGCCGGTCGGCGTGACGATGATGGACCACCCCAAGAACCTGCGCTTCCCGACGTGGTGGCATGCGCGCACGTATGGATTGTTGGCCGCGAACCCGTTCGGGGTGCACGACTTTGAGAAACAACCGGCGGGCACCGGCAACTACGTGCTCAAGAAGGGGGAGACGTTGTCGCTACGCTATCGTGTCTTGCTGCACGGTGCGGATTGGGATGACGAGCGCATCGAGGCGGCGTATCAGGATTGGGTCGACCAGTAAGGGGCGACCAGTAGGGTCTGCCAGCAGCGATAGCCAGCCCCAGCCCCAGCCCCAGCCCCAGAGACATGTCGTATCTGCAGCACCTCAATCGATCCCGCATCACCGGCGGCATTCTTTTGGTCGCATGTGCGGTCTCGTTTGCGTGGTGGGCTGGCATGAGCATCGATTGGCTTGCGATGACGTTTGTGCCCTTGGCACAGCAGCCGTGGACGTTGCTCACGTCGGCGTTGCCGCACGTCAACATCGTGCACTTGCTGTTCAATTGTTATTGGATGGTGGTGCTGGGGTCGTTCTTCGAGATCCGCTTTGGCAAGCAGCGCACGATCGTCTGCTTCGCTCTTTGGGCTGCCGCATCGGCACTCGCCGAGTTCGTCTTCCTTGATGGTGGCGTCGGGCTCTCGGGCGTTGTTTACGCGTTGTGGGCCTTCTTCGCGATCTTGCGCCGCCGCCGCTACTTGGTCGCTGGGCCGATCGGGGAACGAGAAGACCAGCTGTTCGTCGCCTGGTTCTTCATCTGTATCGTGCTCACCTACAGCGGCGTCATGCCGGTGGCCAACATTGCTCACGGTGCTGGCGCGGTGTTTGGCGCGCTCAGTGCGATGGCCGTGTCTGGCAACCGCAAGCTTTGGCGCAGCGTCATGGTGGCCACCTTGCTGCTGCTAGTGATTGCGGCAACGGCGCTGCGGCCGCAGCTCAACTCCTCGACCTACTATACGGATGGGCTGGCCTACGAAGCTTGGCAGCTCCGGGACCAAGAACGTTGGCCCGAAGCCGAAGCCAAGTTGCGCCTGGTGCTACAGCGCAGTCCCAACGCAGCCGATCAGTGGGCGGCGCTCGGTGGCGTGTTGGTCCACCTGGAGCGCTTTTCGGAAGCGGGCCAGGCCTACGAGCGCGCCTTTGCGATCGCTCCGGGCAACGCCCTGGTCCGGCGCGCCGTCGCGTGGTGGCATGGTTGGCTCGCCGGCCAGGCGTTCGATTGCCAGGACTTGGAAACGTCTGCGAAAGAGTTCCGCCTGGCCTGCAACCTCGAGGCGTCGAATGCTCGGTTCCGGCGCGGGCTGGCCGAGACCCACGACCTTCTGCAGAACGCGCAAGCCGCTCGCGAAGCCTATGAGGTTCTGCTGCAACTCGAGCCGGACGACGAGCTGGCCAGAAAACGGCTCGAGGAACTGAGCCGCTAGCGGTGTCTTCGAACGTGTGACTTCCAAGTTCGCCGCTACGGGAAGCCTCTAGATTCGTGCCGGGTCGCATAGAGTACCGAGACGCGAGGTCGCCCAAAGTGGCAGCGCTCGTCCGCCGAGGTTCTTGGCCCATTCGTTGGTGCGCCTCGGTTGTCCTGCTAGCAATTTGCCCCCTCAGTCTGCCCTCATGACTTGCCATGCCTGTACCCGCTGAATCGCCCGCCTGGATCGAAGCCGTCACTTGGGGCGGCATCGTGTTGTGCCTGCTGCACTCGGCAATGTTCAGTGGCCTGAACCTCGCCCTGTTCAGTCTGCCGCGGCTGCATCTTGAGATCGAAGCCGAGCAAGGCAACGCGGACGCCGCCAAGGTCATGACGCTGCGCAAGGACGCGAACTTGCTGCTGACGACGATCTTGTGGGGCAATGTCGCCGTCAACACGTTACTGACGTTGTTGATGGACTCCGTGTTGGCTGGCATGGCGGCGTTCTTCGTGTCGACCTTCGGCATCACCTTCATTGGCGAGATCATTCCGCAGGCCTACTTCTCGCGCCATGCGTTGCGCATGGGGGCACGCCTGGCACCGGTGATTGGTTTCTATCGCCGTCTGCTGTGGCCGGTTGCGTTTCCTAGCGCCAAGCTGCTCGACTCGTGGCTGGGCCCCGACGGCATGCACTACGTGCACGAGGAGCATCTGAAGGCCGTCATCGAGAAGCACATGCAGGCTGACGAAGCAGACCTCGATCATCGCGAAGGCAAGGGTGCGCTCAACTTCTGGTCCCTCGATGACTTGCCGATTAGCGAGGAAGGCGAGCAGGTCGACCTCGACAGTGTGATTGCTCTGCCTGCCCGCCTCGATCTACCGATCATTCCGGATTTCGAATGTCGAGGCGACGATCCGTTCGTCATGGCGGTTGCGAAGTCGGATCACAAGTGGGTGATCTTGACCGACCAAGCCGAGGTGCCGCGTTTGGTGCTCGACGCCGATGCGTTCCTGCGTGCGGTCTTGAGCGAAGGCGCTGCATTCGACGCCTACAAGTTCTGCCATCGACCAATCCTCACCGAAGACACGTTGCTGCCGATCGGCAGGCTGCTGCGCCGTTTGCGCGTGGCGCAGGAACA
>CAXBFC010000669.1:0-2778 GCA_963974725.1 uncultured bacterium
TTCGGTCGTGCCAAGGCTGAGGATGACGCCGCCGAGACCAACGTCTTCGACCCACTGCATCATCTGCTCGTGGTTGTCGCCTGCGGGTCGCGACAAACTCCAACAGACGAACAGCTGGCCAGCCTTCTCCTCGAGCGTCAGCTTGGACAGTGTGTCGGCGACGACTGTCGACGTCTCATCGGGTCCGGTCGCACAAGCGGCGAGGAACAACGGCAGAAGATAGACCCAACTGTGCGCGAACTTCACGCGCCGATCGTAGGCGGCCTGGACGGCGCGCGGCTAGCCCGGAATTGCATGCACCCGAGGGACTCGCAAGAACGAGCCAACTGCCAACGATTCGCGCTAGCAGTTCGTGCTTAGCAGCTCGCGCCAGCAATGGCGTCGGCGTCGAGGCTGCTAGCCGCGGCCGGATCGAGCAGCACGAGCACGTTCTTGTGGCGACGGAGCGCCGACGCCGGGCAGTTTGCACTGATATCGCCCTTGAGCATCGCGCGCACGGCCTCGGCCTTGCCCGAGCCAAACGCACACAGCACGATGCGCTCGGCACCGAGGATCGACTTGACGCCCGCCGTCACGGCGCGGCGCGGCGGTTGATCCGGCACGAAGCGCGGCTTGGCATCGGCTCGCGTCGACTCGGCCAGCATCGTCACGTGGTAACCCTCGTCAAACGACGCACCCGGCTCGTTGAAGGCAACGTGGCCATTGCGGCCAATGCCGAGCAACTGCAGCTTGATGCCACCGGCGCGCTCGAGGCGCTCTTCGTGGGCCCGCAGCGAGCCTTCCGCCCCATGACACGGAACCGGCAGGAACGAGCCGCGGGCGAGCATGTCGCGCAGGGCCGGGCATCGCAGGATCAACTCGTGCACCATGCCGCCGGCGCGCTCGGGCTCGAAGCCCATGTATTCATCAAGATGCGTGCCGACGAACTCACTGGGATTGATCCGCCCAGCGTGGATCTCGGCATCGAGCGCCCGGAAGAACGCCGTGAAGGTGTCGCCGGTCGCAAAGCTGACCAGCGGCCGCTGGTCCTGGTCCGCGCCTTTCGCCTTCACTACAGCGCAAACCTCCTCAAGCAGGAGCGCAACAGCACTGTCCGCGCCCGCCAGGACTCTCACTTCCGTCTTCGCTTGCTGATCCATCTGCCATTCACTGTGCCCAAACGGGGGCTCGGTCGCAAGCCATCACCGCTGGCGGCCTGCCCAGGAGAGGTAACACAAACACCTAAGATTCCCTTGGTTGCGGCAGGTCAGCGACGTCGTCCCGGCTTCGTCCCAGCGGCCGATTCCGGCGCATTCTGGACTGCCTTGGCGGGCGGAATGGCGGCTCCGGACACGCGCAAGTTGAGGCGGTAGAGCGACGTGCGGGCCGTCACGAACAGCTGCTTGCCATCCGCTCCACCGAATGCACAATTGGCGGGTTGCTCGGGCAGTTTGATCGTCGCCAGGTGGACCCCGGCCTCGCTGTAGATGCGCACGCCATCGCGGGCCGTCGTGTAAAGATTTCCACGAGAATCACAGCGAATGCCATCGGCGCCGCCTTCAAGCCAGAACAGCGGCGGCGAAAGCGTGCCGTCCTTCAAGACGGAAAACGCGCCGACCCGCTGCTTCTTGCCACTGTCCGCGATGTAGATGCGGCGGTGATCTGGCGAGAAGCAAATGCCGTTGGGCATCGCAAAGTCGTGCTGCACCACGGTCACCACCCCCGTCGTTTCGTCTAGCCGGTAGACGAAGTTGCCGTCGGCCTCCGGCTTGCGCTGACGCAGTCCGTAGGTCGGATCGGTAAACCAGATCGTGCCGTCGTTGCGCACCGCCAGGTCGTTGGGCGAATGGAACTTCTTGCCATCGCAGTTCGACGCGAGCACCTGGGGTTCGGGCTTGCGATCGGATTTACCATCCGGCTTACCATCCGGTTGGGCATCGATCGGCAGGGTATGGCGAACCACGTTGCGCGCGCCATGCTGCGCGCTCAACAGCTTGCCATCGAGATCCAGGGTGTTGCCGTTGCTCTGTTCGCTGTCGCGCCAATCGACAACGCCACCCTTCGCCGTCCAGCGCAGCAACTTGGCGCGGGGAATGTCGGAGAACACCAAGGCGGCGTCGCGCGCGATCCAGACCGGGCCTTCGACGAACTTCATGCCGGTGTGCAGGCGCTCGATCTTGACGTCTTGGTCGACCAGCTGCTTGCCCGCCTCGTCGTGGAACGTGACCTGTGCCGGCAGTGCGGCGGCGAACGACGAACTCAACACGAGCAGAATTTTCTTCATCACACCTTCCAGATCCAATTCTTCTTGTAGAGCACGCGCAGAACCAGGAACCACGCGAAGATCCACAGTAGCGCGAACAACAGCGAGGCAAGCTTCGGGTCGCCGATTGGCAACAACACGGTCTCGAAGAACCAGTTCGCCGGAGACGTCGACTTGCCATCGACGTCAACGCGAATCAGCCTCCAGACGATGCGACCGACCAGGCCACTGCCAACGAAAACCAGCAGCGCGTTTCTGCCGTAGACATGCAACGGATAGGCAAGCCACTGCCACTTGCGATGCTCGAACGCCCAGACGCAGCCAGCCAACACGGCGGTCGCGATGCCAGCGGTCCAGACGGTGTAGCTACTCGTCCACAGATACTTGTTGAACGGCAGCAGCAACGACCACAACGCGCCGATCGCCAACAACAGTAGACTGGCCTTCAATAGCTTGGGCACCCTCTGCAAAGGGTTCGCTTCACGCCGCAACAGGCGCCCGATCTCGACCCCGAACAAGCAAGTCGCCAGCGCCGG
>CAXBFC010000670.1:0-2770 GCA_963974725.1 uncultured bacterium
GGTTGCCAAGGAAGTCGTCGACGCGCGCGATGGCTTCGTCTTGCGCGTCGACCTCTACCTGGAACAGCGCGCCAGCTGTGTCGTGATCGACATGGCGCCGCTGCTCGAAGTGCGCTTGGATCAGGCCCTGCGTCCGGACGCTCGTATGAGCCTGACGATGGTTGGTGGCGACAAGGTCCGCAAGAACTTGCAGTGCGAGCAGTCGTTGCCGCTTGAGAAGTGGGTGACGCTCGAAATCGGCGCCGACGGCACGTCGTTGTGGCTCGCCGTCGATGGCCGCGAGTTTGGCCGGATTGGCGCTGCCGGTTCGCCCGAGCAGACCGCGGAGATGGTGCTTGAGCTGTCGCCGACGACGTCGCCGATCCCCGGCTTGGTCGACGAGTTCCGCATGATGGTGTTCGAGTATGCTCCGGCGCAGCAACTGCCGATGGAGCTGCAGCCGACCCGCACCTTCCGGTTTACCTACGACAAGCGTGGGGAGCCCGTCGAGGCGCCCAAGATTACCTGGGAAGACCTGGAGGCTGGATCATGATGCATCGATCTGCACGTGTTGGGTGCGCTTGTGACCCAGTTGTCAGCGAGCCACTTGTCAGCGAACCAGTTGTCAGGCAACAGGTCGCCAAGCAGCCGCTCGCGAAACAGCCGCTCGCCAAGCAGCCACTTGCCAAGCAGCCACTCGCCAAACAACAGGGCCTCGCGCTCCTGGCGGTACTGTTCGCGTTGACGCTGCTGATGTTGCTGGCGTTGCCGTTCGCGATCTCGATGAGTGTTGGCGCGGATGCGGCGATGCGCGATGTCGAGCAGACGTCGACCGAGCAAACCTCGGCGAGTGTCCGTGAGCTGCTGCTCGCGGACGTGGCGTTGTCGCACGCATCGGTGGATCCCGACCCCGACTTTGATGGCCTCGACGAGTGGCCGCGCGGTGTCGAACTGCCGGCTGCGTTCGGCGCTTTGGAAGACGGTGGCAATGTGTTGCTCGGTGGTGAAGTGCAAGACCTGCAACGCTTCGCCTCGCTCGATTCGATGTCGCCGCTGATGCTCGCCAATACGATTGGCACCGCGACGCGACTCGGGGCAGACCTCGAACCCGACGCAACGTCGATGTCGGTCGATAACGCGTCGTCGTTCCCGGACCAGGGCTACCTGTGGCTTGCCAACGAAGTCGTCAGCTACGACTCGATCGACGGCAATCTACTACAGGGTTTGCAGCGCGGCTTGTTCCGCGACCAAGGCTTCGCCGACGGCACCGAAGGCGTTGCCGCACGTTCTTTAGTGCTCGACTACCGCTGCGTGCTCGCGGCGATCTGGCCGTACTTTGCCCCGGACCGCGGCGGCAAGCGCGCCGCCTATCGCAGTGAGCGCGAAGTGCTCGACATCGGCAAGGCCGGTCTCGGCACGTTCACGATGGGCGAATTGGATGCCATTGACCGGGTCTTCGCCGTCGATGCGCAGTCGGAAACCGCGCCGACTTGGGGTCGCCCCGAACGCGTCTTCAATGCCCTGCAAGCCGGCCTGACGCGCACGTTGATGGTCAAGTCCGCGGTGCACCTCAGCGCCGGTAGCACGGTTCGCATTCGCGATCTGGCGACCGGCCAGGTGGAGTATGGCATGCTGATGACGGCGTCGACGCAGCGACCGGGTCAGGCCCAGTTGCAGCTGCCGTCGGTGTTCCAGTTGGGCCTGTTGATGCCGGTGGCCAAGAGCTTCAAGTCGGTCGATACGGTGGTCGAGCCACTGATCCCGGCGCCGGTCAACATCAACACGGCACCAGAAGATGTATTGGTGGCGTTGCTGGCGCACGTGCGTCGTAGTTCCAGTCTGCGCATCAATCACAACAACAATGGTCGCAGCACTGCACCGCTCCATATCAGTCCTTCGGAAGCGCGCGAACTCGCCGCCGAAATAGCGGACTTGCGTGGTGGTCGGCAGGGTGACGGCCAGACTGGTGGCAGGCCATTCGAGAACTGGAAGGACCTGGTCGACCGATTATTCGTGCCGAAGTTGCAGGCAGCCGGCAGCAGTGAAGAACGCAACAAGTGGATCGATCTCTATCGCTGCTTGCGAACCGGTCGTGACAGCGTGCTCGAAATGGGCACGTCGCCGATCTGCTTCAAGAGTGGCCCATGGGTGACCTACCGGGCAGCCGCGAGCCGTTCGCGCAGTCTGGTCGCATTGGGTGTCGTCGGTCGTCACGAGCGAACCGGCTTGGCCGCGGTGTTGCCCGGCTTCCGCATCGAGCGCAAGTGGAACACCCAGGCAGCATTTGAGGAGGCCATGATCCTCGATCGCCGTTCGCCCGGTTGGGTGACCGGTCCGGTCAACCTCGGCCATCTGCAGCCTGGCCAGACTGGCAACGATCCGAGCGCGCGCTACCTGGCGCACATCGTGCCGCACGCTTACCCGACTCTCGGCTTCGGCGTCGCGCGCTACGCCGTCGACGACACGGTCGACGCCGGCATCGAGCCCGCCGTGTCGATGGCACCCCGTCGTCGCTGGCCCAACACGCGGACGCCGTTCGCGACCGAGGTGTTTGCGACCAATGCGCATCGCCGGGGTCGCGACATCCAGAAGGAGGGCCCGTATGTGATGAACAACACCGGGCCGCAGACCATCGGTGGCACGCCACCGGCCGGTGGCAATCGACGCCACGACCAGATCTCGTTCCCGTTCTCGGCCAACGGGGGCTTCATGGGTCGTTTCGCGACGTCGTTCTGGCTTGAGCCGCAGACGTTGCAGAACCGCATCCTGTTTGACTACGGCGACGGCAATG
>CAXBFC010000671.1:0-2754 GCA_963974725.1 uncultured bacterium
CTCCAGGCCTATCAAGCAACCGGCTTTGGCAGGCGACTGCGCGACGATCCGAACAGCGGTCGTCGGCTGCGGATCCGCCTGGCAGCGCCGAGCCGTCAGCTGCGCGGCGTCGTGCTCGAACCAGGCGGCAATCCCGCCGTGGGCTACGGCATGAATCTCGTCGACCCAACGCTGCTGGGCTACTCCTTCACTTCGGTGGAGGCCCGCACCGGCGATCGCAAGCGTTCGATTGCAACCGACGACGCCGGCCGCTTCGCGCTGACCGGGCTCAACGATCGTCCCTACCGGATTCGGTTGTGGAACCCGAGCACTGGCTTCGTGCATCTGGCAGGCCCGTTCACGCCTGGCCAAGGCGACCTGGTCGTGCAGTTGCCCGAGTCTGCTCGCGGCCGCACGTTGATCGGGCGTTGCATGGAGTCGGACGGTAAGCCTGCCACCAACGTTCGAGTCGGAGTTGCGTGGTGCACCTACGTGACCAGCGGTGGCGGCACGATGTGGGAGGACACCGGTCGCAACGTCGGCGTAGATGCCGAGGGTCGTTTCGAACTGGCCTCGGTGCCGCGCGGTGCTGGTGTGTTGGTCGCTCAGGATGCCAGCGGGCGGCGGGCGGTGATGCCACTCGAAGCAATCCTTGCCGACGCCGAAGTGACGCTGACCATGTCGGGCGGGGGGCGTTGGCTGCGACTATTGCCACGGGCGAACGCGCCCGGATTGACCATTACCTGCATCGCGGCGGACGGCAGCAACCTGGAGTTCGCGATCTGGCAGGGTGGCGCCAGCCGCACGACGGACCGGGAGGTCGTCAATCGTCCGATGCTGCTGCAAGTACCCGCCGAAACGACTGCCGTCGTGATCGCCGCCGGCACAGCGATCGAGCGTCGCGTGGCTCTCGACGCAGAGACGACCCACGTGCACATGCGCGGCACGCGCTAGGGCGTGGCTCGCGGTCACGCGGGCTCCTGGTTGCAGCAGTTCCGGCCACGGCCCAGCTTGTTTCGCCGGTCAGGATGCGATCGACCTGTTTGGCGATGAGGAGTGCGGAGGTCGGCCCCGGTAGTTCTTCCTCAGGGTGACTTGGGCCTTTTGGCGAGTCGCGGTGGCGGTATCGTTGCGCGCCGGTCTGATCCTGGTTGTTCCGCTTTGGACCCGTGATGACGTGGTGGCGGTAACCCGCTGCGACGGGCGCAATTCCCTTGCGAGAATCAGCTTCACTTGTCGGCTGGCGCGAGACACCGTCCGCGTCGCCCTTCACAAGTTTGGTCGTTCCAAGTATCGAAACTGCTGACCCTCCCGGTGATACCCCAAACAAGCGATACCCATAACCTTCTGTCGTCAGTTGGTTTGCTTGTGGTCGAAAGCTAAATGATTGACTTCGTTCACGACTTGCAGAAGAAGCAGTTTGCGCTGGTTGCTGCGACGGCGTCGCCACGTTGGCAGAGCTTTGCCATCATGTTGGGCTTGGCGATGCTGGTGTATCTGCCGGCTGCACTCGGCGCCGATCTGTTGATGTTCGACGACGCGTTCTACTTCGGCCCTGACAACCCGGAGTTCGTAGCGGGCTTCCAGACGGTTGCGACGCAGCCGATTGCGAACGCCTACTTGCCGGTTGCGCACCTGTCGTTGTGGTTCGACTACAAACTTGGCGAAGGTTCGTCGCTGTTGCCGCACGTGCACGCGCTGTTGTTGCATGGACTGGCCGGCGTGATGTTGGCGCGGTTGCTGTTGCAGCTTGGTGTCTCGCGGGTCGTTGCACACGTCGCGGCTGCGTTGTTTGTTGTGCATCCCAGTCTGTGTGAATCGGTCGCGTGGGTGAGCAGCAGGAAGTATGTGCTGTCCGGCTTGTTCACCTTTGCGGCGCTCTATCAGACCGTGCGGTTTGCGCACCGGCCCTCGCTTTGGCGCGCGGTTGTGTTGATCGTGTTGTCGGCGGCAGCGATGTTCAGCAACGCGACGTCGGTAGTCTTGCCGTTGTTGTCGGTTGGCGTCGTCTTGTGGAGTCAGGGGCCGCGCTCGCGCTGGTTGGCGCCACTCGTGCTGTTTGCGGTGACGGTTCCGATCGCGCTCTATCACCAAAGTGTCGCGGCGGCCCAAGGCACCTTGGTCGCCGCGGACACGATGCAGCGATTGCAGCAAGTTCCCGGGGCATTCTGGCACTACTTGAAGACGGCCGTCTGGCCGACCGAGTTGAACGTTCTCTATCCCGAAGTCGACACGCTGCAGGTGTTCCGCGAGCAGTGGTTGCCAGGCGTGATTGCGATCAGTGCGTTCGTCGTTTGTGGTGCCGTGCTCTGGTTCTGGCGATCGACGCGTGCGCTGGCGGCTGGCTTGCTGGCGTTCGTCGTGGCGTTGTTGCCGTTCAATACCGCGTTCCCGGCGTCCTCGATTGCGGCCGCGGATCGCTACCTCTACCTCGCGGTGCCTGGGCTCGCGCTCGCGGTGGTTGCGCTTTTGGCGTTGTTGCATCGGCGTGGGCCTTGGTTGGCGGCGGCGTTGACGTTGCCGCTGATCTGGCTCGCGGGCAGCCGCGCGCACGACTTCCAAGACGAAGCAACGCTGTGGGAGTCGAGCATCGAGGTCGACGAAGCGAATGCCGTGGCGCACTACAATCGCGCCGTAGCGGTTTGGAATGCTGCCGTGCGCGGCCGTCGCGAATTGCCGGTTGCAGACTACGAACGCCACTTGCAGGCAGCGATCACTGCGGCGCGCTATCCGATCCACGAACTGCGCGCGCGCCGCAAGCTGTTGCCGTTGCAG
>CAXBFC010000672.1:0-2720 GCA_963974725.1 uncultured bacterium
GATATGCACCTCCGTTTCGCTGGCGGACGCGACGTCGAAAACGACTTCGTCGATCGCCGCCAATTCCACGGTGCGGTCCTGCAGCTTCAATCCGAGCAGCTTGGCGTGCATCGCCGAGCTGTCGACCTTGTGGATGCCGGCGTCGAAGCTTGCATTGAGTTCGCCATCGACAAGCGTGCAGCTCATGCCTTCTGGCAGCAGCATTGCGAGCTCGCTGCCTTGGATACCCAAGGCTCTCAGCTTGCCGTTGATCGTGTCGCTCGTCGGGCTCAGTTGCACAACCGCTTCGATGCCGCAACTCTGCATGGCGCGGTCGAGCCGTAGCGTCAGTTCGACCGGCAGTTTGCCGTCGCCACCGTTCGCGCCAATCTTGGCGTCGAGTCCGATCGCGAAGATACGGTCCGGATAGCGCGCGTCCGTCCATGCGATCGTGGTGCGATCGAGGCTCAGCTCGCCGTGCCGGAAAACTGGCTCGAGCGTGTTTGGGCGGCGCCTGGGCTTGGGCGTGGTTGCCTGGTTGTCAGGACTCGCGGGCGCTGCGGTGCTTGCGGTCGCGGCCGTAGTGCTCGGTCCCAAGCGCAAGCCGACCGCGTGTAGCACTTGCTCCGCATCGCGGTGTACCTTGACAAATGGATCTTGGATGGCCCACGTGCCGAGGTTCGACTCGTTGATACCAGAGCCGCGAACACTGCGCAGCGACAGCAGCTTTTGATCGCCATCGCTGAACCGCAGGTTGGCAAGTTCGGCATTGGCTGCGAATCCGTTCTCGCGCAGCGTCAGTTCGGCGCCGACCCCGAACCGGAATTCACCGCTCTGCAGTTCGGACTGAATGCCAAGCGGCTCGAGCCAGTTGCGCACGCCCTGCAACGTGATGCCGCTGGTCGTCGACTGCAAGCTCATGCCCAGGCTGTTTTCGGTGCTCTTGACGTTTAGTTCCGCCGTGAAGCGCTGCAACACATCGGGCACCGAAAACTGCACCGTGAGCCGACCTGGAGGAGCGACTTCGCCGATTGCGATTGCATCGGCATGCACGTGAAGGTCTTGCAGTGACACCGTGGTTTCGGGCGTCTGCGTTGCGTCGGTGTAGACGATCTTGGTGCCGGTCCAATCCAGTGAGCCAAGCCGCAGCTTTGGCAGCGAGACCGGTTCGGCTACCGCGACGGTAGCGGCTGGCTGCGGTGTTTCGGCCGCAACGGTTGTTGGCGTCTTGATGCGCAGTCCTGCCAGCAACATCGAACCGTCTGCTTCCTTGCGGATGGGCAGTACGGGTCCGATCAATTCGACCGTGCCAATCGCCAAGGTGTCGTCGACTGTGCGCACATCGCGAATTGCGACGCGCTTGATCTCCAGTAGCTGCTCTTGCTGCGAACGGATCTTGACGCCAGATAGATCGACCGACATCGAGTCACCGAACTCGGCGTTGAGCGAAGCATCGAGATCCAGGCCGCTCTCGGGAAGCTCCAGTCCGGCGGCCTCGAGCACCGGCCGAATCCGCACACCGGTCAGGCCTTCCCCGCGCAGATCGGCATTCACGCCGGTGCGCGTGCCGGACAGTACGAGTTGGCCATCTTGCAGGCGCAGCATTTCGACGATGCCGTCGGCGTGCATTGAGAGCGAGAACGGCGTCTTCACGCCAGCGTCGACCGTGCCTGCACCGATAGCCTCGGTCGGTCCAAACTTTGAAGTGATGGTGCTGCGTTCGATGCCGTCGAGTGCCAAGCCAAAGCTCATCCCGCCTGCCAGTGCCGGATGCTTCGGCGCACTTGGCAGGATGGTCGCGTGCAGGTCGCCGCCGAGCCGCACGTCGACAACGTGCGCGTTCTCGATCATATCGACGAACTCCTGCGGCAAGTCAAACTGCTGCGGGCGGAAGCCGCGCACTGCTGCTTGGAAGGTTACGTCGGCCTTGCTGGTCGCTGCCTGCACCTGGGCGTGCGCGAACAGTTCGTCGCACAGTTGTGGGGCATGCACGCGCAGCATGACCGAGCCGTTGCGATCGGGGAAGCCGACGTCCGAGACGTCGAGGTCGAGCTTGCCCGTGTGACGCGTCTGCGGTGTGACGCTCTCGTCGACGAAATCAAACTGCAGATCGTGCAGGCGTGTCGATGCGATCCAGAGCGGCAGTTCGAAGCTCAGTGGTTGGTCGTCGTCGACTTCTGCTTCTTCTTCCGGTGGCAGTGTCACGGCGGCCGGTTCCAGCCACGCCTTGGGCAGTCGCAGGGTGCCGTCGGGATTGCGATGCACGGTGACGCGTGCGCCTGCGATGCCGGCGTCGACCACCGAGATCTGGCCGCTGAGCAGCTGTCGCATCGACAAGTCGGCGACAACTTCTTGGGCCGAGAGCAGGGCCGAGCCGCCGGCGTCCTCGACGTTGCGCACGACCAGGTCTTCGATGTGCAGCGACAGACCAGAAATCGATAGCGACGCGCTGCGCCACTCGACCGACAGTCCCGCGAAGCCGGCGCCGAAGTTTGCCAGCTGCTCGAGGAACAACCACAACGCGATGCGCGCCGCCAGGCCCGCGATGGCCAGGCGCTTGGTCCAACGCCACCACCAACGCGACTTCTTCTTGCCGCTGTTCTTCTTGGTCTTCTTGGTCGTGGCGGCCTCGACTGCACCCGGGTCGGCGTCGTCGGTGCTGGCGGTAAGGGCTGTCTTGCTTGTGCTGGAACTGGCGGTCATCGGCGTGGCCAGGCGCGGCTGAATCGGCTCGCCCTTGG
>CAXBFC010000673.1:0-2718 GCA_963974725.1 uncultured bacterium
ACCATCGTGGGTAACACGTTCGACCGGGGACCGGAGCTGGTCTTCCTGCGCGCGAGCTGGCGACAGCGAGGTGGAGACGGCGAGGCATGCGATTGCAAGTGGCTTGAGCACGCTGCGATCATAGCGCGCCGCAGTGCGGACCTGTTTGGCGACATGCGATTCGGTTTCTGTTGCGCGCCCAGAGCACAGCGCATCGCCTTGGTCGCTTCAGTTGCGACGCTCGACTTCGATGCGCTTCGTCACGGGATCCGTTGCAACGATCAACTCCATGGATGCAACGCGGCCGGGGACTTCGTCGGCTGCGGTAGTGGCATCGACACGGTATTTGCCAGGCAACAGCATGGTTTGCAGTGCCAGGGCCTCGCCTTCACGGCGGGACGGTTCTCGCCGGAGCACCACGGTGCCGGCGTCGTTGGTGACGGTCACCAACGCGCTCAAAGGTGGGTGCGAACCTGGGCGACCTTCGACCTGCAGCACCGTTGGCGTGCCGCGCCGCACCGCCACGTCGAGTTG
Organism: uncultured bacterium; assembly: GCA_963974725.1. Lineage (GTDB taxonomy): Bacteria > Planctomycetota > UBA1135 > UBA1135 > UBA2386. The sequence goes on from CAXBFC010000673.1 coordinate 514, forward strand.
CGTTTGCACGCCATCACGGATTCGGAAGGACACGATTTCTGAGACGACGTCAGCGCCCTCGAGATGAAGTTGGTAGTCGCCCGGAGCTAGCGGACCTGCGATGCCTGTGCCGTCAACGATCTGGACACCATGGCCGTTGTCGCCATTCTGGCCGTTGATCGGCAGGTAGCGATCGGCAAACGCGATGTGATCCCCAACGAACGCGACTTGCACGGTGCCGCCGCGCGTCATGCGAAGTTCGCCAAGGTCCCAGGAGTCCTGGTCGACGAGCGGTCGGTACTTGGTGCGGAACGGCGCGAATCCAGGTGGGCGGATCCAGACCATGTAGTCGCCGGCCCGTTGCAATTCGAGCGCGAACGCGCCGGTCTCGAGATCGTTGGTCGTGCGTTGCGAGCCATGACCCCGAAGTGCTGCCCAGATCTCGACGTTGGGCAGTGGCTTGCCGTGGTCGTCAAGCAAGATGCCACGGATGCGTACGGTGACAGGATCCGGAACGCGGATGATGTGTTCGCCGGCCTCTGGCAGCACTGCGTCCACTCGCACGGAAGGCCGTTGCCGACTTTGCACGCTTAGGTAGAGCGGGATGCCGGGAGTGCAGTTGTCCAACTCGAATCGTCCGTCCGGGCGCGCTTTGCCCGTTCGATGCCAGTGGCCGGCGTGGCGAAGTGACCGGGAGGCCTGTACGGTCACGTCGGCGGCTGGCAGCCCATCGGCATCGAGCACGCGGCCACGCAAGGCGATGCCAGACGAAGCCAGAACGGGATCCCAGCGCAGCGTTTGGCCGGCGACGGCGTGCAGCGTCTCGGTCTTGGTATCGAAGGACCCGCATTCCACCTGAATGGGCAGTTCGCCAGATGCTGCGCCAACAATCGTGTAGGTGCCGTCGGCGTTGGTCCTGGCCCACCGTGACAGGTTGGTGCCCCGGCTGGTCGTCACCGAGGCGTTGGCGATTGGTGCACCGTTCGAGGTGCGAATGACGCCGTGTACCGTGACGCCAGGCAACATGTGAATCCGGATGTCATGCTTCGATCCGGGCAGCAGTGTGAGTTCTTCGCGGTGACGTGACAGTCCCGGTGCAGTCACTTGCAAAGGGTGGGTTCCTGGGTTTACCGACATCATCGAGAACCTGCCGTGCTGGTCCGTCACTTGAGTGCTGCCGGGTGGTGCACGGCCACTGCTTCCGTCGGGGAGTCGTATCGGAACTGCATAGCGTTTGCCGATCGTTACCCGCGCTCCGGCAATGGGCTTCGCATCCGGACCAAGCACAACTCCAGTGACGCGAACTCCAGGCTTGTCAAGCACGAAGCGCAACTCGACCGAACCTCCAACGCTGCCCTGCACCGAGCGAAGATTGGATGGAGCGACTCCTGAAGCCCGGGCTCCGACGACACAGCGAGTCGCCAGATCACGCGCTGCAAAGCGGCCATCCGCTCCAGTCGTGGCGACTACAATCGACGACATGCCAATGGTGACCTCTGCATCGGGAATCGGTCGATCTTGGCCATCCACGACGATGCCGCTCACGTCGAGCGCGTCGGGCACGGTCAGTTCGATTGTGGCCGTGACGCCAGCGGTCACTTCGAACTTTGGCTGCTCGATCTCCGGCCCGAAGTACATCACATCGGGCCGCATGATGTTGGTGCGGTAGTGGCCCGGAGGTAGGTTTTCAAGTCGAGCCAGTCCGCCGGCGTTCGTCAGTATCAGTTTGCTGGCGCCATCACCGGAGACGTAGACCGTCACGTTTGCAGCGGGCTTGCCATCTACGGCCCATTTGACGCGAACATGAACGGCACCAGTCGTCGGGGTTACGACTTCGGCTGAGTCACGCTCGACTCCGCTTGGCAGGGCGGCGATCTCACCGGAATCAGCAGTATCGACACCACCCTGACCATGCGCTTCCGCGGCCAAGGCATGCGGTGCCGCACCGTTCGCGTCGCCTACCATCGGAGGGGGCGCGACGGGTGGTAGCGTCATCCAGATTGCAAGTGCGGTGGCGACGGCGACGGCCGCGACACCTACTTTGAACTTCGTCGACATCAGCAAGGCTCCTCCGAGAACGGTTTTGGTTGTGGTTGTGACGACCACCGGTGGTGGCGTCGCATCCGGCCCAACGAGCGGCAGTAGTGCGGCCGACCACGCCGCGCGGCCACCGCCAACTTGCTGGTCAAGCGCGTTGCGCAATTGATCCATCGCACGCCGATGACG
>CAXBFC010000674.1:0-2713 GCA_963974725.1 uncultured bacterium
CGCCGGCCAGTGCCGGGCGCACGCGGTCGTCGAGCAGCTCGTTGATCTTGGCGAGAACGACTGGGTCACCGCCTTGCGGGATCGAGGCCAGCGGGTCAGTCTTTTCTTCGGCGGCGGTCTCGGCCGGGCCGAACTCCGCCGGGACGTGGCTTTCGAGCAACTTGGTGCATTGCTCGGCAACCGCGCGCCAATCGGCTTCGGCCGTCATGCTGACGGTCACGAAGTTATCGCAGAAGAACAGGGTCTCGACGCCAGGGATCGCGAACATGCCCTGGGCGAGCACGTCGTTCTGCGCTTGCTCGGGTTTGGCGTAGGCCAGCGTCTTTCCTGCTTGGGCCATAGGCTGGTCCATCAGGAACTTGAACGCGTTGGGATTCGGGGTGGGCTGGATGCTCGTGACCTTCATTGCGCAATCAGGATAGCAGGATTGGTACTAGAACGCGCTCTTGGTCCGAATCCGGTGCAATGCAAGGGGGCTTGCCTGGCCGGTTTGGCCAGTTTTGCAGCCTCGGGCTTACCGCAGCAACTTGCCGGTGGCGCCGATTGGACCGGTGGTAAGGCGCACCGGCTTCCAGAGACCGCCAGCACCGGCGTGATCGACGACCCGCAGCACAATCGAATTGCGCTGCCCGGACCGTAGCTTCTGGTTCAGTTCGGCAACTTGCTGTTCGAGCCAAATCGTGGTCTTGGTTGCTTCGTCGCCAAACACACCGAGCAGTTCGCCGTTGAGCCAGATGTGGAAGCTGTCGTCGACCCCTTCGAGCACGCAGCGCGCATCGACGCCGCCCCAGTCTGCCGGAATGTCGACGTCGACGCGGTACCAGCCAACGCCGGTGAAGTGCTTCAGGTCTTCGCCTTGGTTCTCCCAGTGCGAGCCGGCCTTGAGGTCGCGCCAGTCGTCGGTGGATACATCCACAGATGGTTCGTGCCAACCGTTGGTCAGGCCAACGTTCTGAGGGTCCATGCGGAACCGCCACGTCGGCAGTTCGATGGTCTTCTCGTGCAGCTTGGCTTTGAGTGCTGCGATGGTTTCCTTGCGCAAAGACCGCTGCGGTTTGGGCCCTTGGGCCAGGTGCTCTTGCAGGCAATAGTTGACGTGAAACCTCATGCTGTGAATCGGTCCCGTCGTATTGAGGGACGAGGCCAGCAGGCGGCCCTTGCCGACGTTGGTGTCGAACGCTTGCAGGTGCATGCGCACGTCCGCGATGTCGTGGGTTTCCCAGAACGCCAGGATCGGGTCGACCTGGTCACGCCACGGCAGCCAAGGCATCACGCGTCCCGTGGCGAGTGCGAACGACGATTGGCTGGTTAGCAGGTCGGCGGGCACCAGTCGGTGGGCTGGATGGTCCGGAGCGAACGGCGCGCCCTTCAGTTCCCAGATTGACTCGCTGTTGACCGTGTGCTTCTGGTCTTTGACGTGCAGAAACACGCGGGCACCGTCGACCATCTGGTCGATCAATTCCGGTGTCAGCCGGTCCGTTTCGATGATCTCGCCGAAGCCTCGATAGTGCCACTCCGGCGGGCTTTGCCAGAGGTGCCATTGATTGCGTCCAGGATGCGAGCCGGTCAGTTCGGCGTGCACGCGCACGTCGTGAAGGCCTGGGTGCAAGCTGGGAACGGTGATCGCAAACGGTTTCGACACCGTGCCGCTGGCCTGGTCGACGGCGAACGTCGCGGCGATGTCCGTGCCTTCACACCAGAGTTTGAGCTGACCCTGAAGCCGTGCGTTGCCGAAGTGCGAGATGCGGACCGGCACGATGCCGCCGTTTTCGGAGATGTCGCGTTGGTCCCAGTCCAAGTCGAGGCACAGCATCGTGTCGCGATGCCATCGCCATTGCGCGTCGGAGAACTTGGGGCGGTCCAAGTCATCGAGCAGGCCCATGCGCGCCTTGGTGAAGTCGCGGGCAACCGAGACCACGTAGCCAGCTTCGGGAATGCGCAGGCGCAGCTGTTCGATCTGGAACTTGCGATTCTGCATCGCAAAAGCGTCTGCAGTTGTGGCCAGCTTCGCCAGCGCCGCGCTACCGAACTGTTCGAGCAGCCACGTCTCAGCCCCCGCTTGGGCGTCCCAGCACAATGGCCGCCACCAGAGATCCTGCGTGCCATGGGTGCGCAGCCACGCGTCGCGATCGACCCAGGTGTCGGCGGCGATGCATTCGCCGAGCAGCAGCGGCTTCTCACCCTTCTCTGCGATGTGCTTTTGAAACTCCTTGAGGCGCCCCGGAAACCACGAGTTGTTGCCGTAGGGGTGTTCGTCCCAGAAGTCGGTGACGCGTTGCCAGCCGATCCAGCTGCTGTCGTCGACGACCAGCGTGTCGGGCACCATCGTCTTGCAGGCGTCGAACAACGTCTTGATCACGTCGAGGTCCGCGGATTGACCGGTCTCGCACGTGATGCTGCGGAACGCGACCGATGGGTGGCTGCGGTCGAACCGGAAGAACTCGTTGTACTCGCGCAGCAGTTCGCGTTTGTGGCCCTGATCCATCGTGGGGTGCCACGTCGGATACTCTTGCCAGACCAACATGCCGAGCTCGTCGCACAGTTCGTAGAACCCGCGCGGTGGCACCCAGAGGCAACACTTGATCGTGTTGAAGCCGAGGCTGCGGAAGTACTTGATCTGCGCGCGCCAATGCAGCGGGTCGTTCGGTGGCGCGAGCGCTGGCGGCGAGTAGCCCCAATGCAAGATGCCGCGCATCTGCAACGGCGAACCATT
>CAXBFC010000675.1:0-2701 GCA_963974725.1 uncultured bacterium
CTACGGCGATCACGATCTCTACGACACGTCGGTGGTGCGCACGATCTTCATCGACTTCGCCAACGCGAACTGGTCCGAGGACATGAAGTTGTTCTACCGCACCGATATCGACGAGCCGGCGACGGTCACGGTGGACGGGGTCGTCTACCCGGGAGTCGGCGTGCATTTTCGCGGTTCTTCGTCGTACTTCTCGGTCGTCAATCGCCCCAAGAAGTCGATGTCGTTGTCGTTCGATCACGAGAACAAGGAACAGCGGTTGGCTGGTTGCAAGGCCGTCAACTTGCTGAGCGCACACGCTGATCCGTCCTACATGCGCACGGTGCTGTTTGCGCACATTGCCGGCAACTACGTCAAGATGCCGAAGGCGTGCTTTGTGCACCTGGTGATCAATGGCGAGAGCTGGGGGCTCTACATCAATGATCAGCAACTCAACAAGGACTTCATCGAACAGGCCTTCGAGACCCGCAAGGGCTCGCGCTGGAAGATCGGGCCCAACTTCAACGGCGAGTCGGCGTTGGCTTACCAAGGTCCGGACCGAGCAGACTACGAATCGAAGTACGAGTTGAAGTCCGGCCCAAAGAAGAAATCGTGGCGGGCGTTGATCAAGCTTTGTTCGACGCTCAGTGAGAGCTCTCCCGCAGAGCTCGAGAAGAACCTGGCGGCGATGCTCGACATCGACCATGCGCTGTGGTTCCTCGCGCTCGACAACGTGCTGATGGACGGCGATGGCTACCACTACCGCGGCAGCGACTACGCGCTCTATCTGCACCCGAACGGCAAGTTCTATCCACTGTTCCGCGACAACAACGAGTCGTTCAACTACGGCGGCGGCCCGGGCGGCTTCGGTCGCGATGGCGGTAGCCGCACGCGCAGCCGTGGGGCGGTCATGGATCCGCTGAAGTTGGTGGACGAAGAACGCGCGGCGCTGTCGAGCAAGCTCTTGGCCGTGCCGAAATGGCGGGAGCAATACCTCGACCGTTGCCGCGAGCTGCGCGACACGTGGGTCGACTGGCAAAGGGTCGGCCCGATCGTCGCCGGGTGGCGCGTGATGATCGAGCCCATTGTCAGCAAGGACGACAAGGGCCTCTACGGCTACGCAGCCTTCAAGGAGGGGCTCGGCGCGGGTTCGGAACGCACTCCCGGCCTCGAGAAGTTCTTCCAGGAGCGACGCGCGTTCCTCGACGAGACACCGTCGTTAAAGAAGTGACGCTCGGCGGAAGCGCGTGTCGCTGAGTTGCTTGCTCGACCGATCGGTGCGAAAGTAGGTCGAAGTATGAGCGAACGATTCGAACGGCACCGTCAGGCTTGGACGCCTAGCGAGATTGCGACCCTTCACCGACTGATCGAGAAGGGCATGGGCCTGAAGGCCATCAGCAAGTCGATGACGCGCAGCGAAGAGTCGATCAAGGCGAGGGCCAAGATCGACAAGCTGAAGATCGCGAAGAAGCGCTAGCCGCCAGATCTCGCCATCAACCAGGCAAGCGGCCCGAACCTCTTCGAATCCCTCGCTAGGCGGCAGTTGGCGCTACGGCAAGAACTGGGCGATCGGGCCTAGCTGGTTGATGCCGAACTTGTCCAAGCCGGTGTCGACGGCGCCGTAGTGCTCGATCGGGTTGCCGTAGGCGTTGAGTAGCGTGGTGTACCAGTTGCCCAGCGTCTTGTGGCCCGGCTTGCCGTAGTTGGGCAGGCGCACGTAGCGGCCGCCCAGTTGCAGTTTGGCATTGTCGCCTGCCAAGACGACGAACGGATACTCGGTGCCGTGACTGTGGTGCGCTTCGCCGCCGTCGGGGAAGTAGCACAGCATCGTGTTGTCGAACATCGTGCCGCCGGCTTCGGGGACCGACTTGAGTCTGGTCACGATGCGGTCGACGAGCGACATGTGGTGCTTGCGGCAGCGGGCGCGAATCTCGGTTGCGTCGACTCCGCCGAACGACTTGTTGTGGCCGACATCGTGCATGTTGACCTTCTCCCCCTCGATCCCGGTAATGCCGGTATAGGGGTGGCCGAGTTCATCGACCGTGAACGCGATGACGTTGCTCAGGCCGGAGATCAACGCGCCGAGCAGGACCTCGGTGTGGCCGATCTGGCGTTCGAACGTGTTGATCTCGCCGGTCATCAGCTTCTCATCCAACCGGGGCACATGCTTGCGGATGCGCTCCGCCATGCCGTCGATCTTGCGGTTGCGTTCTCGGATCGCCTGGATGGAATCGGCGTAGCCTTGCACCTTGGCCTTCTCGATAGCGGCCAGATCGCTGGCTGTGGCGCCTTCGTTCTTGGCGACAAAGGCCAGCAGCTTGCGTTCGAGTTGGTACTGCGTGCGGGCGGTCGCGTCCTGTGATACGGACTTGAACAGTTCGTCGAGCGCGACGCGCGGCGAACCAAACGCGTAGTTGGGTTGTTGCGCACCGCGCGCTGAGAAGCCGGTGGCGATGCCGTCGAGACTGCCGCGGGCGTTGCCACCGCCGTCGGGGAAGCAGGCCAGTTCGATGTGCTCGGCGGGCGATGGGAACAGTCGCGCGAGTTCGAAATCGACCGTGGCCCAGCGGATCGAACTCAGTCGTTCGTTGGCCTTGAAAACGCCGAGCGACGAACACCACGAGTGGTGTCCGGTTGTGCACATCTTGCCCGACAAACCCTGCAGGATCGTCAGGTTGTCGACGTGCTTGCTCAGCGGGCTCATCCACGCCGGCAGTTCGTGTTT
>CAXBFC010000676.1:0-2700 GCA_963974725.1 uncultured bacterium
CTAGCAGTCCCGGGGGCCTCCCTGGCGACGTTCACGTTGAACCTCCGACCAGCAGACACCCTCGTCAACCAATTGGCTAGCGGCTGCACGACGGCGCCGTTCCAGGTCACTCCGCGGTTTGACGGCGGCCTCGAATACGGCACCAACAACGTCTTAGCCGGGTCGATGTTCGCCGTGTTCGGCCTGCAGACGCAGCCGATCTATCTAGGCAATTACGCGTGGCCCAACAGCAGCATCGTGATGCCGTGCTCGCTGGTGCCGTCTCCCGACCTGGTGACCTTCTTGTCGCCGACGTCCTACACGCACGTGCTTCCGATCCCAGCGGCGGTCCGGCCGATCACGCTCTATTCGCAGGCTGTGTGGCTGGCGCCCGGCGCGATCACGACGACCGACGCCAGCTTGATCACGGCCTACTGAGCAAAACATCGAGCGCGCGGCTGCGCCGAAGAACAACTGGACGCGGCCTTGACGGGTGTTGGTGCATGAGTCGTGTTGCACAGGTGCGCGGCGTCCTGGTTTGATGGGAGTTCGCAAACTTCTGGAACGTCCATGGCTTGGTCTATGCCCCAATTCCGCCAACTGATTCCTTCTTTGTTGGCGGTTGCGCTCGCCAACGCCACGGTGCTGGCCCAGCAGCCGTCGCTGCCAAAGCGACTCGACGAACCCGGCCTCAAGGCTCTCGGCTTTGATGCGTATCGCCTCCGGCAGGAAGGCGCCCTCGACGTCGACTTCTACGTCAGCCCCGCCACCACCAAGGGGCCACAGCCACTGGTTGTGTTCCTCGATGGCTCGGGATGCCAATCGCTGTTCGCTACTCACAATGGACAGTTGCACGCGGGCATGCTGCAGATGATCCAGCATTTTGTCAGCGGCTCGTGCCATCTGCTCGCGACGGAGAAACCAGGCGTGAAGTTGCTCGACCAACCCGAACAACCGGGTTCGTCCATAGGCGCCTCAAAGCCGTTTCTCGAACACTACACGCCAAAGGCATGGGGTGACCACCAACTGGTCGCCATCCGTGCCGCGCAGCAGTTGCTCGGGTGCGCTGACCAGAAGCTTCTGCTCGTTGGCATGTCGGATGGTGGCCACATGGCCAGTCACCTCGCCGCCAACTCAAAGGCAGTTACCCATACAGCTATTCTCAGCTGTGGTGGGCCGACGCAATTGTTCGATCTACTGCAACTCGCATTGCGTCGTACCAGTCCTGACGACACGGTTGCCGCGGCGGAAAAACGCCGGCAACAGGTGCTCGAGGATTGGCGCAGAGTGCAAGCCGATCCACTCAGCACTGAGAAGTTCTGGATGGGCCACCCGTACCGCCGCTGGTCAACGTTTGCCAAGGAGAGCGTCATCGACAACCTGAAACAAGCAACCAGCAACCTGTTCGTCGCCTACGGCACGCACGATCAGGCGGTGCCAATGGAGAGCCACGAAATGCTGGTCGCTTCGCTGCTGGCACATGGTCGCGAAGTAACCGTGCGACGTGTCGAAGGTGGTGGCCACGCCTTCGAGCCGGTCAACGACCCCAAGGCGGAGAACGCCTATGCAGAGATGGACCGGATCCTTCAGCAGGTGCTCGATTGGTTTCAGGGCAAGAATTGAGCCGCGCAGTGCTTCGGCCACCATACCTACGGTGAGGGCGGCGACGGAATGGAGTCGTCGTCGTCAGGTGCGTGCCGGTTCGACGATTCTATCCGTGCCATGCGTGGCTTGACGTTCGTGGTCTTGTTGTCGGGTACCGCAGCATCCGCACAGCAGATCGCATTGGTGGGAGGCGCCGTGGTAGATGGCACCGGTAGCGACCGTGTCGAGGTTGCACGATCTTGATGGACGGCGAACGCATCGTCTCGGTGGGGCCGGAAGTCGAAGTGCCGGAAGGTGCCGAAGTGCGAGACATCGCGGGCAAGACGTCCATCCCCGGCTTGTTCGAGATGCACGGTTACTACTACGGCAACGTTGGGCGGATCGCGGATCTGTTCGAGCCCTAAGCGCTGCTGTATCTCGCGGGTGGCGTGACGACGACGTTCTCAACGGGTGACGATCCTCAAGGCATGCTGGCGTTTCGCGAACGGGTGCGTCTAAACGTAGTCACCAGCAACGGCATTCGAGCCATTGTCGGCGACGTATCACGCGATCGCACACGCCAACCGCGACCAAGCGATGATGTCGTAGGATCGTCGCGCGGCGGCCCGACCAATCAACAATCATGATTGGCCGGCCGCTCCCATGTGGGCACGACCACCGGAGCTAGATCATGGTGCCAGCTTCCAGGCCCTCTTCAAACGGGATCACCACGCGCCACACACCAGCTACCTTCGCTTCGAGCACGTGCACCCGGTGCGGCCTCAGGAAGGGCAGCCAACGCGACTGCTGTTTGGTGATCAGTCGAACCTCCGCATCGACCACTACATCCAGGAACGCGGCGACTTCGCCGAGCGCGACGCTGGCTGCTTGCTGCAGTGTTTCGCCCCTGTCGACAACCAGCTCGATCCAGTCATGCACCAGCTTGTCACCGGTACTTAGCCTGATCGCTTCAGCATGCCACTCCCACCCCTCCCACATGCCGTGCGGCAAGTGCACATCGATTGCCATGTCCGGCGCCTTCTTGATGCGAACAATGAGCGCTTGCTCGCGATCCATTAGCGTGACTTGCTGCCGATCGACGTAACGATCCACGAAGTTGTATTGCGCATCCATGTG
>CAXBFC010000677.1:0-2688 GCA_963974725.1 uncultured bacterium
CACGATCCACGTGTTTGAAGCGGCCATCGCCGCCAACGTCGAACGGGTGGTCTACGCCAGCAGCGCGGCGGTGTTTGGTCCCGGCGAAGACGGGGCTGCTGCGCCCGACGAAAACACCCAGTGCGAACCGACCACGCACTACGGCGTCTACAAGCGAGCCAACGAAGGTACCGCGCGGATCTACTGGCAAGACAACCAGATGCCTAGCGTTGGCCTGCGCCCGTTAACGGTCTACGGTGTCGGTCGCGACCAAGGCCTGACATCTGGCCCGACCACTGCAATGAAGGCCGCCGTGCTCGGCAAGCCGCACGCGATTGGCTTCACCGGTTCGACCGATTTCAACTACGTCGGCGACACGGCCGCCATGTTCATCGCCTGCGCCGACAGCGACCCGGCCAGCGGCAAGGGCGCGCACGTCTACAACTTGCACGGCGCGACCGTTGCGGTGTCGGACATCATCGCCACGATCGAAACCCTGCACCCGAGCGCTGCCGGCACACTGACTCAGAACGGCCCCGAACTGCCGATTCCGCCGCAGCTCGACGGCAGCGCGATCCATCGCGACTTCCCGGGCCTTCCCGATACGTCGTTGCAGGATGGCATTGGCGAAACGTTGCAGCGCTTCGGCAAGCTGCATGCTGACGGCCAACTCGACAGGCGCGATCTGCCCAAGGGCTAGTTGCGCTCGCTGGTGCCACGAAGGCGCCGCGGTGTTGCCGCCTTCAGACGTCGCTGCGAAGCACAATCTGGATTCGCCCACAAACCGCAAAGAGCCACGCCGGCAGCATCCGCCAGACAATGCAATCGGCATATCCAGCCGAGCAACGTTGCGGCTAGACTGCCGCACAATGATGCGCGCCTGTGCAATCACGGCCCCTGGCCGGCTCGAACTGATCGACGTGAAGTCGCCCGATCTAGGGCCACACGACGTGCGAATCCAACCCGCAGCCGTCGGCGTCTGTGGCACGGACTTCCACATCTACAGCGGCGAATCCAACTTCCACTGCGATGAGAACGGGCAGGCGATCCCGCTCGAGCAAGCACCGCAGATTCTGGGCCACGAGATCACGGGCACGATCATCGAGCGCGGCAACGCCGTGTACGACCTCGACATCGGTGCCCGCGTGGTCATCGATCAGGGCCGCAATTGCCGCAGCGAACGGCGCGAGCCGGCGTGCGAATACTGTGCAAGTGGCCACTCGCACCAATGCGAGTTCTTCGAAGAGCACGGCATCACAGGTCTGGCCGGCGGCTTCGCCGAAGAGCTCGTGACCCCGGCGCTCAATGTGATTGCGATCGAGTCCGACGCGTCGTTTGCTAAAGCCGTCATGACCGAACCGATTGCATGTATCCTGCACTGCACGGACTTCGGCGTGCGCAGCAGCGGCCGGTATCGCTTGGCCCCGAATGCCGGCACCAACGAACGGGTGCGCACCGCGGTAGTGCTCGGCGCCGGCCCGGCCGGTCTGTTGTTTGTGCAGATCTTGCGCACCCGCTACGCGTTTGATGGCCCGATCGTTGTCAGTGACCCGAGCGCCAAGAAGCGCGCCCTCGCCACGTCATTCGGCGCCATCGCGGTCGCGCCAGAACAACTGCAAGCAACCGTCATGGATCAGTCCAACGGGCGCCGTGCCGAGCTGCTGATCGAAGCGACCGGCAGCGGCCCGGTGTTCGCAGCCATCCCCAACCTGATTCGAAAGCAAGCGACCGTGCTGCTCTACGGCGTCGGCCACGGCGGAGCGTCGCTCGAACTACTCAACCCGCTGCAATGGCGCGAAGCGGTGTTGGTCACCTCTGTCGGCGCAAGTGGTGGCTTCGATGATGATGGCCGCCCGAGCATCTACCGCGACGCCTTGCGCATGCTCGAACGAGGCGACATCCAAGTCGACGGATTGCTAACCCACCAGTATGCCGGCCTCGCCCATATCCCCGACGCATTCTCTGGCGCCCACACCGACCGCGACTACGTCAAAGGCATCGCGGTGCTGTCATGAGTAGCAACTCCCCCATCAGCCGCAACATATCACTGTTCGCGACGTGCCTCGGCGACCAACTGAGCCCCGACGCCGTGCACGCCACCGTAACCGTGCTCGAACGCGCCGGCTGCAAGGTCACCTTTGACCCGCGCCAAACATGCTGTGGCCAGCCCGCGTTCAACTCCGGCTACTGGCAAGAAGCACGCGAAGTCGCTCGCCACTTCCTCGACGTGTTCGCAGACGCCGAAGTCATCGTTGCCCCGTCGGGATCCTGCGTGGCGATGGTGCATCGCTTCGTCGATCTGTTCCGTGATGACGCGGTGCTACTGCCGCGTGCCGAGGCAATGGCGCACAGGACGTTTGAACTATCGAGCTACCTGGTCGGACAACTCGGCGTCACCGATCTCGGTGCCAAGCTCGACGCCCGCGTCGGCTGGCACGACGCCTGCCACGGGATGCGCGAACTGGGCGTAAAGCAACAGCCACGACAACTGCTGGCGCACGTCGAAGGCCTCGAACTGGTTGAACTGAAGACCTGCGAATCGTGCTGCGGCTTCGGCGGCACGTTCTCCGTCAAGCTGCCGGAAGTATCCACGGCGATGGTCGACCACAAACTCGACGAGCTGCAGATGACCCCGATCGATGTGCTCGGCGCCATCGATAGTTCGTGCCTGATGCAGATCCGCGGCCGGCTCGATAGGCGCGGCTTCCC
>CAXBFC010000678.1:0-2661 GCA_963974725.1 uncultured bacterium
TGTTGATGGCGGGAGATGTTAACGCGGCGCAATTCCGGTGTTCGTTCGCGGCCGGCCTGGATGAGTTTGTAACCGTCGGGCCGAACGGTGTCGCGTGCGTCGAGCGTCGCAAGATCGATGAGAAGGTCGAACCCAAGCCCGGGATCTTCAACGCTTCGGGCGGACCCGCAGACGAAACGTCTTCGGAAGACATCGAGCCATCGCCGTCGTCGTCGTCCATGCGCCAGTCGTGGTCCGACCGGCAGGCATGGATGCGCGAGCGCCAGTTGCTTGCGCAGCTGGCTGCCCGGCGGCTGTCTCGTGGGGAAACGCAGGTGTCCCTCGCCGATGGCAGTGTTCCCAAGCGTGTGCAAGTTGGTTCACGGACTCTCAGTTACGGCCGGACCATGCTCGAATGGCAGCTCCCGGTGATGCATGGCCAGCACAAGGGCTACGTCAGCGGGGACAGGCAGTGGTGGTTTGTCGCCGATCCGGCAAGCGGGCAGTCTGCGCAAGTCATGGCTAGTGGCCGGCTGAACCTCGGCGCCCACGGTTCGTTGCATGTGGGCGTGACGCACAATGGCGTTGCGGCCCGTGGAGTCCACGTGATGATCGAACCTTGCGGCAATACTCAGACCGCGCGTCTCCGCTCGGATGGCATCGCGCGCTTTCGCGTGCCTCCGGGCCAGGTGGTCGTGCGTGTGTTGCGCGGCGTTGAGTCGTTGGCGACGCAGATTGTAGCGGTGAGATCCGGTCAGCGCACCGAGGCGATGTTGCCCGTCGACTTGGCGAAATGAGCGTCGCAAGCATCGCCAAGTCGCGCGCCATGATCCTGCTTGGATGCGCAGTGGTTGGGGTTGCCGTTTGGGTTTGCTGCGATGGCGGCGTCGGCGATGTCGCTCCACCGAGCGGTTCAGGTGCGCTGGTAGAACGCGAACAGCAACCGGACGTCGAGCCTCTCCGTTCGACACCTGCCGAAACAACGAACCATCGTCAGGCCGTTCTCTGTGGTGAGCAGGATGAGCCGTTGGCCGATGGCTTCTGGCGGGCGCGCGTCTTCGTTGTCGATGCACTCGGGGCACCCGTTGACCACGCCAGGGTGGATCTGAGTGCTGGCCAGAAGACTCGCGTGTTGACCACCGCCTACACTGATGTCGCTGGGGCGGCCACGTTGCTGGCTTCTGGCGAGAGGGCATTCGTGCGCGCTTACCACCGGGACATCGGTCGCAGTCTCGCCGTGGATGTGGTCGAGGAACGTGGTGTCGAGACAAGTTTGATGTTGGCGCGCCCCGCGAAGATGACCGGTGTCGTTGTCGGCGACCGTTTTCAGCCCATTGCCGGGCAGTTGGTGAGGCTGATCGATGCAGCGCATGGCCTCTTTCCTGGCAGTCTCACGGTGGCGCCAAGCGAAGTGGTGACCGACGTTCATGGCCGCTTCGAATTTGAGGCACTCGTTGGAGTGCGCGTCATCATGGGCCGTGATCCTCGCAACGCGTTTGTGGCGAAAGACGGTGTCGAGGTCACCGCAAGCAGCCATGAGCGGGATGTGGAATCAGTCGATGACGCACTCGAGTGGCATAGTCAAGTGAAGTGGGGTGCGGAGCAGGCCGAGCGCATTCGCGGCCACTATGCCCAAACGCGTCGCCTCACGGCGGCACAGATGGAGCCGTTCTGGATCGAAGTCACGATGCCTGGCGGCGCTCCGGCGACCTGGGCGGGTTTGCATTGGATCCTGCCGGGGCGCACACCCGATCAGTTCTATGCACAGGCGCGCGACGGTCATCGCTACCGCATGCACACGTGCGAGGTGAAGCGCAAGCCGGCCCGCATGTTGGTTCGCGGTCGCAACGGCTACGCGGCGACGCTCGCCTTTGACGATGGGACCCTGCCGACCAGCGTCGGTGTCGTGCTGCAGCCACCTGGCGACATCGAGATCCAGGTGTTGCACCACGGTCAGCGAGCCCGTGGTGTGCACACCCAGTTGATGTCTTGGGGCAAGCTCGCGAAGGCGCATTTGGATAGCGATGGCTACGCGCGCTACACGATGGTGCATCATGGGCCGATGGAAGTTCACGTCATGCGTGGCCCCGAACTGCTTGCTACGCGTGAAGTGCACGTGCCGAGCGCCGGCACTGGGCGCGCGATCGTGCACGTGGATTTGTCGCGATGATGGATTCTTCGATGCCGACCAAACAAGGCGCTCCGTGGCTGCGTGCGGCGTTTCTGGTTTTGGCGGTGGTCGGGTTCGCGTGGTGGTGGTGGGGTGGCGATGAGGTTGCGCCACCGGTGCCCAGCCAATCCGGAATGCGCGCTGAGCAAGCCCCTGCTGAGTTGGCGGGCAGTGCGGCGACCGATCAGGTTCGGCAAGCATCTTCGCGCGAGGTGATTGGTGAGATGACGGCCGGAGCCTGGCCATTGATCGTCAAGGTCGTCGATGCGAACGGGGACCCAGTCGCGGCCGCTGCCGTCGAAGTGCAGGAGTCCAGGCGGGGCGCGGCCAGCATTGCGGGGCGAACCAACAGTGAAGGCATTTGCACCTTGGACGTGACCAGCGACCGTATACTGGTGCGTGCACACCATTCGCGCATTGGGCGAAGTCTGTTGGTTGCAGCGACTGAGGATGGCTACCTCGACCAACAACTGCGGTTGCTGCTGTGGCGGCCGAGGCAGGTGGCGGGTGTT
>CAXBFC010000679.1:0-2644 GCA_963974725.1 uncultured bacterium
CTGGGCGGGCATTGACCGGGCACCAGGACCCGACAGCGAGGCCTGGATGCTTGAGGGCATCGCGGCGACGTGTGCGGCGATTCGTGAGCACGGGCTGGTGCCGTCGATCGAGCCGGAGCCGGGAATGGCGCTCGAAACGTTCGCCGATTACGAGCGCATCCGGACCGCTCTGGGGGCGGGTGCGCCTCAGCTAACCTTAGACATCGGGCACCTTTACGCTGTCTGGGAAGGCGATCCCGCGGAGATTATCACCCGGGCTGCACCGTTTATGGCCCAGGTTCACCTCGAAGATCATCGTCGAGGAGTGCACGAACACCTGCTTCCGGGCGACGGCGAAGTCGACTTTGAGGGAGTGCTAAAGGCTCTTGAGGAATCTGGTTACGGCGGTTCTGTGTGCTTCGAATTGTCGCGTCAGAGCCACTGTGCGCCGACCGCGGTGGCGACATGCCGCGAACTTTGGACCCAATTCTTGCCGACATCGCGTCGTTGACCACTTGGCAATCGGGTCTACTCTGTCGACCCCGCGGCTGCCCCCAGGCACCGTTTCGAAACGCCAAAGCCCACCGCATGAGACTCTGCCCCTCCGTCGAAGGCTCTGCCTCCCCGTTGATCACTCATCGGATCGGCGCGGAAGTCTGTCTCGCTCGGCAAGCGACGAACTTCCACAAGTGCCACCGCTGCGTCTATCGCGGCGAGGCTGCTGACTGGGCGCCTGATGCGCCAGGGCTCAGCATGGCAGCCGATGCACCGGGAGTCGTCATCCCGCGGCCGGAGCCGAAGAAGACGAGCGTCGCCGCGAACGGCTAGGGGGTTGTTGGCCTGGCTAGTGCCAGGCCCGCTTGCCAAGACCGCATGCCGCTCTCAAGCGGCGAGGCCAACTGCTACTGGTATTGCGCGAGCACTTGCTTGAGTGCGTCTTCGGCAACCGCGTAGTTCTCTTTGAGCATTGGCGCCAGCTTGCGTGACGTCTCTAGCTCGTGGGCGCGCGTTGAGATCTGCAGTTGCTCGCAGATCTCTTGCACGATCTTGGCACCTAGGTTGCCGGACGATCCCTTTAGCGAGTGCGCGGCGCGCTCCGCCATATCGAAGTCGCCAACGGCAAGACCTTGGCTGACTGCCTCAACCTTCGAGGGGCCATCCTCGAGGAACATCTGGATTAGGTCGACGAGGAGCTCCGGATCGCCATCGTCGGCGAAAGATAAGAGCTCATCCAAAACTGCGTGATCCAGAACGTTGTCCATATTCCCCTCTGAGTGAGAGGATCGGCTTGCGCAGGGTGGAACTTGATCTGCGACGAATGACGTCCCGGATCAGGATTTCGCCGCAGCTCGCACTTCGTCGTCGGTCAGCAGGCGCTTGCTGGATTTGCCAACTTCGAGCACGCGCGCGACGCATTCGTCCGTCGGTTCGATGCCAAGGCGCTCAAGTACGAACGATGCATTCGAGCGTCCAGCCATCGGACCGATCGCAATGCGCTGCTCAAGGCCCACCATGTGGGCAGGAACGCCGGAATAGACCGAGTCGGCCAATTCCACATCACCCTTGCGGAACGCCTTGATAACGGCTGCAGCGTGCACTCCGGTGCCGGTCTCGAACGCGTCGGTGCCAAATACCGGGTAGTTGTGTGGCGTCTCGATTTCGAGGGCTCTGCCGGCGGCGGCGACGTATTGGGGCAGGCTGGTCAGGTCGTTGTCGATCCAGCCAAGCAGCTTGCAGTTGACCAGCAGCTGGTCCATCGGTGCGTTGCCGGCGCGTTCGCCAACACCGAGAGCCGTGCCATGCACGCGGTCGGCACCGGCTTCGATCGCCGCGAGGCAGTTGGCGATGCCGAGGTCGCGGTCGCGATGGCCGTGCCAGTCGACGCCGATCGTCGGGTCGTGTTCGTCGGCGAGGGCGCGCACGAACTTGACCACCGCGCGGGCACCAGCAGGCGTCGAGTGGCCAACCGTGTCACAGACGCACAGGCGCCGGGCGCCCAGTTCCATCGCCGTCGAATACAGCGCGCGAATCGTTTCGGTCTTGGCCCGCGTCGTGTCTTCGGTGACATACATCACCGGCAGGTTGTTGTCGCGAGCGAACGTCAACGCGTCCGTCGTGTTCTTCAGCATGCGCTCGAGGGTCCAGTCCTCGGCGTACTGACGGATGTAGCTGCTACCGATGAACGCGCAGACTTCGACCGGCATGCCGGACTCCTGCGTCATGTCGACCACCGGCGCGATGTCGCCGACCAGCGTGCGGCACGCGACGTTCGCGCCGATCTTCAATTTGTTGTCGGCGATGTGTTTCGCCAGTTTCGTGATGTCTTCCCGCGGCCGTCCGCCGGCACCGGGCAAACCCAGGTTCGCCGTATGGATACCGAGCTTGTCCATGCGCTCGACCAGGTCGATCTTCAGATCGAGAGTCGGATCGCTGACGGCCGGCGATTGCAGGCCGTCACGCAGGGTTTCGTCGTCAAACTGCAGCGGCCTTGTGGGCCGAAAGATACCTTCCGTCTGGTTCCAATCGTGGATGAGCTCCGCAATACGCGTCATCCCCGGATTATGCCGTCAGCATGTGCGTACCGTGCCAGGACAAAAAAACACATCCTCGCTCCGAGTGTCAGTCGCCGCCGCCAGAGCCACCCGCAGGAACATTCTCCCGTGCG
>CAXBFC010000680.1:0-2626 GCA_963974725.1 uncultured bacterium
GTGTGGTTGTTCATTCGGCCGCGTGATGGCGCGGCCCAACTAGATGATGCAGCTGACGATGCTGCGCATCGCAGCTGATCATCCAAAGACGTTGGGCAAAGGTCGCGAGAATGGTCTGAACGCCAAGATACGCGCGCGATCATTCCCACTTGCTTGGCGGTCCCTGGGGGACTTGGCGGCACGTTCAAAAAGTAGCGTGCCGATAATTCCGCCGAAGCTCGCGCCTACGCAAACGGGTTTGGAGGGGTTAGCTCCTCGATCTGTCGCCGCAGCTCCGCGAACGCGGGGTCAGGCGGTGGGCACGGGTCGCCGAAGCGCGGATCGCGACCAAATGCCGCCCGGAGATCACTGGCGCATGGGTTTGGTCTGATGCCGGCATCGATCGCGCTAGCGACCAGACGCAGAAGGACATCGGCGCTTTCGAGATCGTCGGGCAGCGGATCAACCGAGCACCTGCGGAGCATCGCCAGCGTGTGCTTGCTCAACTCGTCGGCCTGCGGATCGAACAACCCGCGAATGCGCCGGGCTAGGGATCGGACGTTCATGATTTGGCTCCTTCGATCTGAGTGACACGTTCCTCCAACATCGAGTACGCATCAGCATTTGCAACGCTCGTGAGCACGCTCGTAACCGCTTGGGCGTCAGCCGCAGCGATGTCGCCGGCGGCAACAGCAACAGCAACGGTGCGCATTGCAGCGGCCACACCTTCGACGGTCGATAGATCACCAAGATCGAGGTTGTGTTGGCGTACCTCGTCGCTTGGTTTGCCGACGATCCTTTCGAGCAAGACCCGCGCAGCTTGCACATCACCGCCCATAGCTAGCTCGTAAAGCGCCTGCATCACCTGAGACAATTGCTTGCCAGTCACCGCACCGCGAACAGCCTCTTGAAGCTCCGCAGCGCGCCGTACGTGCGGGTTTCCAGGGCCAGGGGCGCAACCAGCGACAAAGCGCCCGTTGGCTTTCCGGCCCTTGGTTGCTCGCTTTGAAACCGGCTTTGCCATTAGGTGAACACCGGGGCTTGGTCAGGTTGCGGAACACTGCCGGCGATCTTCTCGAATGCTAGAACGTCTGCACGGTGAACGGGGTCTTCGGCTCCGGCCCATGTCGGGTCCGTGTAGCGCCGGTTGTGCTCAATGTGCGTTCTCTCGGCGATTGTCCGGCTCGGGATCGTGTCCTTCTCAGAGAGCACCAGGCCTGCCGACGCTTGTGCAGCGATGCGGGAAGCAATTTCCGCCGTGGCGTCTAGCTCCTGTTGGGTTTGATCAACAGATGCCCATTCGCCTGGCCGTTGTGCTCGTGATACTTCTTCGCACAGTTCGCCGATGTCTAGTTGATCCGCAACCTGTCGCTGCAGCTCGGCGCGTTCAAGGTCTCCGGCGATCGCCGCAACCAGATAGCGCGCACGGTCGCTATGCCGCAACGTATCGAGTAGTCGGCCAACGGGCAGAGCTGCGATTCGGTCGAGCTCGCGCATCGCGATGAGGGTTTCGGTTGCGTCTGCCGGTGGTTTCACTCGCAACGCACCCTTTGCTGCGGTCATGCCACTGTGACGCGAGCCGTGGGTTTCTGCCAACACCTCAAGGGCGTGAACTCCTGCGGCGGAACGGATGGCGCGGGTTCTTGCGGCCTTGGCGCTGGCCGTTATCTCCTTGTTTCGTTGGAGGCGCTCGATAGCGGATTCGGCTTTAGCAGCTCCCTCGCGGAGTTTGGCGGCGTTGGATCGCGCCGTAGTCTGCCAGTCGATGTGGCTTGGGGATGGGGTTGTGTCGAAGAGGCTCATGTTGGTCCTGGTGTTGGTTGTGATGAAAAGCCCGCCGCGATCCCCGAGAGAGGGCGAAACGCGACGGGCAGCACGGGCTCCGCAGCAGCGATACAAGATGCCGCGAGTCCCGTGCCGTTGAGTTATTGGGCCTCGACCGCAGCGAGCACCTTGACGGCGCAAGCGCCTGGCTTGCCGATGCGCATCTGCTGCAAGACGGACATGCCGCCAGCGACGACGTGATTGCGTAGATCGTTCGCGAGTCCCGGCGCGCCAATCCGTAGCGCGTCGATGAACTGGAGCCACTCGCCAGCCGGGTCAGCACCGAGAGCCAGCGAACAGGCTTCCTCAAGGTCGAGAACGGCCGCGAGAAGCTCGGGGTCGGCTGGGGCTTGGCCATGCTCACTGAAGTTCAGCGCGGCCTGGCCAATGGCGTCGGGGTCAAGTGGGCCGCGAGCGTTGGAGCGGGCGGCGAGAAGTTCGAATCGTTCGGTCAGTGTCATAGGTCTATCGGTCCTTTGGTTTGGGCGTCGGTGCCCGGTGTTTCGGTGCGTTTGTGACAGTGATTTGGTGACACGTCCGCCGCTCGGATTGGCGGCCGGGACTGTCACCATCCGCAAAGGCTTGCGGAGTCGCAGGTTGCTCGTCGGCAGCAGCCGGGATTGAACGAGTGACTCTCTCCCGTGCGGGCAGCGAGTCATGCTCGACACGCTCTGCGCGGTATGCGCGGTATGCGCGGAAAGCGCGAAAAGCGCGGTAAGTCGATACGGTCGGCCGTGGGTTTCCGCGCTTATTGCGCTTATCGCGCAGCTCATTGCGCAAGCTCCCACATGCGTCTGGGGCGGCCACCAGTCGGCTCGGTGCC
>CAXBFC010000681.1:0-2602 GCA_963974725.1 uncultured bacterium
GCAAGACGGCAAGGTCACCCAAGCTCGCCGCCGAGGACGCCGTGGCCAACTTGGCCTAGGGGCTCCGCTAGTCTACGGCAAAGGGTGCCCGGTGTTTGGCGACGTGCCAAGCGAAAGCAAGGCAGCCAAAGCCGGACTGCAGAAGGGCGATCGCTTGTTTGAGATGGACGGCACCGACATCGAAGACCGCCGTTCGGTGCAACGCGTGCTGCGGGATTTCCGCAGTGGCGAGATCATCACGATCGTCGTCGAGCGCAACGGCAAGGGCATCGAACTGAAGATCCCGCTGGTCACAGGACAAGCACGATGAGCAACCACTACCACACCCCCAACCTGCTGCTGGCCGCAGTTGCCGCGATCGCCGCAAGTTCCCTGTCGGGCTCGCTGGTCGCGCAGAGCATCCGAACCCTGAGCCAATGCGATTCGGTTCGACAGGTCTACGCGCCGATCATCAAGGAAGCGAACCGCAGCGTTGTCGAAGTCGTCGTTGACGGCGAAGTTCGCATTCTTGGCACCGTCGTCGGCAAGGACCTCGTGGTCACGAAGTACAGCGAGTTGGCGCGCAAGACCAAGAAGGCCGACAACCCAGCCAAACTGCAGTGCAAGCAAGGCAAGGACACGTGGTCGGCGACCCAACTCGGCTTCAACCGTCCGGCGGACCTGGCGCTGCTGCGCGTCGCCACCGCCCAGCTGACCCCAGTGCAATGGCAGACCACCGTTCCTGAGACCGGCGCGTTCACCGCATCGCCAGACGGCACACAAACGCCCCGCGGCGTCGGCATCGTTGGTTCAGCCCCTTACCAGCACACCATCAAGAAGGCGTTTCTCGGCGTTCAGTTCGCGAACGCAGAAGACCAACCGGCCAAACTCGGCCAAGTCGTGGCACACGGTGCGGCGCGCGCCGCGGGCTTGCTGGTCGACGACATCGTCGTCAAGTTCCAAGACGAAGTGATCACCGAGACCCAACAACTGCGCGAAGCCATCCCCAACTGCAAGCCCGGCGACAAGGTGAGCATCACGGTGTTGCGCGACGCCGAAGAGAAGACGTTCGAAGTCGAACTCGGCACCAACAACAACGCCGCGACCTCGGGTCAAGAAAACGTCTGGGGCGCCCTGAGCGACGTGCGCAGTGGCTTCCAGCAGGTGCTACAGCACGACACGGTGCTCAAACCTGCGGACTGCGGCGGCCCCATCGTCGACCTCGACGGCAAAGTGCTCGGGGTGAACATCGCCCGCGCTGGACGCATCGAAACGCTCGCGCTGCCGGCAGCACAGGTGCAGCAGTTGATCAAGTCACTGCTCGCCAAGAGCCAGCCGGCCGCCAAGAAGCCCATCGGGACGGACTAGACGCGCCGACCGAGACTGCATCCCAGTCGGGGCGGCACTCGTTGGCGCGAACCTTGTGGCGCGCCCTCATTGGGCGGCACGCGTGGCCGCGAAACTTGTCGGCGCAACACTCATTGCCGCGGCACTCGTTGGCGCGGCCGTAAGTTCACGCGGCCCTTTTTCGAGGCACCGCGCGAACTAGCCTGCGCGGCGGCCTAGTTGCCGATGCGCGCGCGACCAGCGTTCGACGTCACCAGGCCAAGGACGTTGGCGAGGCCGTCGAGCACGACCCACTGGTGGAACACATCCGTGCCAACCAGGCCAGCCGTGTTCGGCACTGTGATCGGACCAGTCGCCGTGCCCGTCGCGGACGTGACGTAGGCGGTCAGCACAATCGGGTCGACCAGCAGATCACATCCAGGAGCTCCGGGCAGGGTCATCGGCAGCATGCCGCCAGACCACGTCGAGTCCGACAAGCCGGATGCCAGCACCGCGAACGTCATCGGTGGCGCTTCTTCCAGATCGAGGTTGTAGGCCGTGCCGAGCACCGGCATCCCGGTGTTGCTCAACTCGGGCATCCCGAAAACGGGCGCGCAGGTCACGCGCCAGGCGTTGCGCTGCACGAAGATGCTCCAAGTCGTAGGCGAGGTCCTCGTGTGCACGACGTTGAAGGTGCCCGTCGCAAACTCACCAGTCTGCACATTGCCAGCGGACATATCGAGACCGACGTGGAAGGTGCTAGGAACGGTCACCGCCGGCGTAAACGTGGCTGTGTGGTAGCCAAGCGTGCCCGTCACCGTCATCGTCGTCGAGGCGACCGGAGTGAGACCGGGCTGGCTGCCAGTGTAGATATGGACGGGAATGGAAACGGTGCCGCCCGTCGACTGGGTGTAGAACTCGAAGCTCGTCACGGTCGATGGAGTGGCGGAGCCGACGCGGTAGGCGTATTCCGTCGAGCCAGTGTTCGGCAACAGCGCCGCTGGCGAGTTCCAGACGAAGCATGGCGGCGTCGGAATGACGACCGACGACGCACAACCAGCGCCGAAGGCTTCGAACTGGGCGAACTGAACCTGCGTGCCTTGGCCGCCGGTCACGACGAGCGCGTAGTCCGCATCGACCGCCGGCGTCTCCACGTGGCTGTCTTGCACGATCGCAGTGGCGAGCACTTCGATGTTCCAATTGCCCGCAGCAGGATTCTGAACGAACACACACTCAATCGAGTTGATCGTGTCTTCGCTGCCACCCGCGGTCGACCAGACGCCGTCCTCGAGGTTGT
>CAXBFC010000682.1:0-2581 GCA_963974725.1 uncultured bacterium
CGGGGCGCCAGTTCCACAGGCAGCCAAATGCAATGAGTCCTAGTTCCACACGTTTGGTAGGAACTCGCGGATCTTGTAGTAGGCGGGCCACACGGTGTATGGCAGCAGTTGCCAGCCGATCACCATCGAGATGATCGAGTAGAACGGGATCTTCGTGTAGGAGCGGAACAGGCGGTCTATCGATGGCACCAGGCCGCCGACGACACCGGCGCCGTCGAACGGCGGCAGCGGCAGTAGGTTGAAGATCGCCAGCAGCAAGTTGATCTTGAGCATGATCACCGCGGTGTCGAACAGGACCCTCTCGGCGTCGCCGTCCGGTTTGCCGAGAAAGTGCAAGACCGTGAACGCGACGGCTACGAGCAGCACATTCGCGAGCGGTCCTGCCGCAGACATCAGTGCCGCCTTCCTCGGATGCCGCGCCGCCCAGTAGGCATCAATCGGGGCGCTCGCACCGCCGAAGCACATCGTGCCGTTGCTGAAGATCAGGATCGCAATCGGAATCGCCACCATGCCAACCGGCTCGCGTCGCATGTGCGGAATCGGATTCAGCGTGACCAGCCCCTTGTCCTTGGCTGTGCGGTCGCCGCCAAGCCATGCGAACAACCCGTGCGCAGCTTCATGCAGCGTCAGGCTGAAGATCAGCACGAGAAACAGAGTGATCAGCTTGTCCCACTCCATTAGTCGTCTCCGCTCTCTTGCTCTTCCATCGCGGATTGCAGTTCCGTGGTGACCTTCTTCACTTTGGTCTCGGTGGCAGCGAGTTTCTTGCGGCACTGGCTCAGTAGCGTCGCGGCCCGCTCGACCTTGTCGCTGAGTTCGTCGAGATCAATCTCGCCGGACTCGATCTCGTCGAGGATGGTCTCCAGCTCGCCGCTCAATTCGGCGTAACTCGGTTCGTCGCTCTTCTTCTTGCTGCTCATGAATCGGATGTGGGTGGGCTTGGTTCGATTGCGTCGACGTTCACGTTGGCATGGCCATCTCGGAACTGTACGCGCAGGGATTGCTTTGGGGTGATGCGGGTGACCGATGGGGCGATTCGCCCGTCGTCGCCGCGCACGATGGCGAAGCCCCGCTGCAGCACCCGCACCGGGTCCAGCAGTCGACGCCGGGTTTCGCACTGCTGCAGCGCCGTGTTCTTGCGCTCGCACAGGCGCAGACTGCTGTGCGTCAGGCGCATCGCCGTCTGGCGCAGACCACTGCGCTCGTGCGCCAGGCGCAACGTCGTTTGGTTGGCCAGTTCTCGGCCAGCGATCGCCAGGCGCCGGTTGGCTGCCTGGACGCGTTCGGTCGTGGCTCGCGCGATTGACCGGGTCAACTCACGCAGGCGGTTCTTCTCGTCGGCCAGCAAGTCGGCGACCGCGTCGGCTAGCCGCACGCCGCGCTCTTGCACGTCTTCGCGCGCCGACTCAATGCCGCGCACCAGGAACTCCGCCACGGCCGTCGGGGTCTTCTCCGAATGCGCGATTACATCGAGCACGGATTGGTCACGTTGGTGGCCAATGCCGACCATCAACTTCAGTGGATGCTTGGCCACAGCGACTGCGATGTCCATGTCGTCGAACCACGCCAGGTCGGTTCGCGAGCCGCCGCCGCGCATCACGCACAGGACATCGAACTGATTCGCGTGCTCGGCAAACCAGCGGAGTCCGGCGATCAGCGTAGGCTTCAGATCGTTGCCTTGCACCTTGATCGGGAACAGCGTGATCTCGAACCCGCAGCGGGATTCCTCGAGGTGGCGACGGAAGTCATTCCAACCGTCCGCATCGGGGCTGGTCAGCACCCCGATACGCAGCGCCGGCACCGGCAAACCGAGCAAGCGGTTCTGTTCGGCCACGCCCATCTTCACCAGGTCGCGCAGGATCTGTTCCTTGGTCAGCGCAAGCTTGCCGAGCGTGAAGCTCGGGTCGATGTCTTGCACGATGACTTGGAAGCGTCCCGAGGCGGGGTAGAAGTCGACCTTGACGAGGGCGCGGATTTCGAGGCCGTCGCGCAGCGTCAGTGGTGGTTCGCCTTGCGCGAGTTTCGGCAGCAGGGCATCGGCAGTGCGCCCGAACAACGCAACTTCGACAATCGCTTTGGGGCGTTGCGCTCGCGGTGCCTTCTCAGCGAGCTGGAAGAAGCGATGCTCGCGGCCGGCGGACTTGTCGTAGTCAACGATCTCACCCGTGATCCAGAACGCATCCGAAAACGTCTCGCGCAAGCAATCGCGCACGCGCGTGTTGAGTTGCGAGATCGACAGCGCGGTTGGCACGTTGCTCTCGGCATCTGTTTCGTCCGCCTTCTCGGCGAGCGCGTCCATTGTCGGCAGTGCCAGTTGCCCTTGCTTTGGGGCAGCCTTCGGCGCCTTCTTGATCTCGGGGATCGCAAGCGTGCCAGCTAGCAGCGAAGCGATCTCCGGAGCAAACTCAAACAAGTGCCGCGAACACTGGTCGTAGACTTCCGCGACGTTCTTGGCGGGCACGCGCCAGACCTTCTGCTTCGGATCCCAGCGTCGCCCGGACAGATCCTTGACCATCGCGACGAGGTCTTCGCGATACGGGAAACGGATCAGCAGGTGTGTGCCGTCTGGATCGAGTTCGAC
>CAXBFC010000683.1:0-2559 GCA_963974725.1 uncultured bacterium
GAGGGTCGAGGCCGAGCTGTTTTGCGCGACTAGCGAGGTCGCGGCGAGTAGGGCGGTGAGGATGGCGAGAGTGGTGCGCATAGTTGCTGTCTAACTTGTTGTCTGACTTGTTGTCTGTCGTGGGGGGGGGAGGCGGATCTTGGACGAACAGTATGCCTACGCAGGTGGCAGAAGGAATGGCGTACAAATACCTATTTGGGGTCAGCCTGGCTTGTTTGCGCCGCAGCCTATTCACAGCTCCGCAACTCGTCCGCTGCGCGAAGGCGCGCTACGAGCTGCGTGTTCGCCGGTACGGAAATGCCATGCGTTTGCGCGAGTCGCAGGATGACGTCATTGCGTGCACGCCATTCCATCGGCCGGCCGTCGCGTCGGTCGACTGCGATCGACGGCCAGCTGTCTGTGTTGCACTGGTCAAACGATGCGAGTAGTTGCGCAGGTAGTTCGTCGCGAAGGTCTGCTCCTTCAAGGCGACCGACGGCGCAAATCTCGAGCATGCATTGATGCACGAATTGGCGCAGCTCGGGATCGCGCAGGATGTGGCTGCCTCGCTGCTCGACCGCGCAGACGCCGCCGACTGGTGCGTTCCACAAGAGCTTTCGCCAGGCGGCGGTTGGAAAGTCCTCGACGGTTACGACATTCGTGCGGGCATTGGCAAACAGGTTGGCGAAGGCGCGCCCCGCGGACTGGTTGGCGACCGTCAAGTGACCGAGTGTGCGTTGGCGCGTGTGGCCAGGGCCGAGACGTGTCGCCGGCAGGTTGACGACGACCGGTTCGATGCTTTGGAAGTGATCCGTCCAGGCGGCGACGCGGTCGCAGTGGTCGATGCCGTTCTGAAGAATCGCGAGGTTGGTTGTGGTGCCACTGAGCGGCGCAAACCAGTTCGCGGCCGACTCGGTTTGGTGGGCCTTCGTGCACAACAGGATCCAGTCGGCGGATCTCGCTCTGGCCGGGTCCACGATGGCGCGTTGCGCGGTGCGGGACGAACCACCCGGCCATTCGGCGACGAGCTGCTCGAACGGCGTGCGTGAGCAGATCTGCAACTCGATCTCCGCAAGCCCTGCCAGATCGGCGGCGATGGCCGTCCCGACCGCTCCGCCGCCGATGATTGCTACCCGCATGGCGGGCAGCTTACCAATTGCCGAATCGCTGTTCCGCTCATCGGCCTGTTTTCAAGTCGCCAACCGCGCCGAGCGGCGATTTGTCCGCTGGGCGTGCCTTCGATCCAAAAGCATGCGGGTCGCATGGTGGTCAGGGCTCGATTTAGGGCCTAGGATCCCGGCAGTCATGAGCCAAACCTCAACGAAGCCAGCCGTGCAAGACGGTCTTGCCTTTGAGCGCCCCCTTAACGAGCTGCAAACCAAGATCGACGAGCTGCGCAGCTTGAGCGCCGGTTCGCATCTCGAGCTGCAGGGCGAGATCGATCTACTTGAGGATCGGTTGAAGCGTCAGACTGCCGAAGTCTACGAAGGGCTATCGCCGTGGGAGCGCGTCAATGTCGCGCGCCACGCGGATCGGCCGATGACCACGGACTACGTCACGATGATGCTCGACGACTTTGTCGAGCTGCATGGCGACCGGGTCTACGGCGACGATCCAGCGATCATGACCGGCTTGGCGACGATGGGGGAGCACCGCTTCTTGCTGGTCGGCCACCGCAAGGGCAAGACGGTCAAGGATCGCCTCGCCTGCAACTTCGGCTGCGCCCACCCAGAGGGCTACCGCAAGGCGCTGCAGAAGATGCAACTCGCACAGAAGCTGAAGCTGCCGATCATCTCGTTCATCAACACGCCCGGTGCCTACCCTGGTATCGGCGCCGAAGAACGCGGCCAGGCCTCAGCAATCGCGCGCAACATTCTCGAGATGTTCTCCCTCGAAGTGCCGATCATCTCGCTGGTCATCGGCGAAGGAGGTTCGGGTGGTGCGCTCGGCATTGGCGTTGGCGACCGCGTCGGCATGCTGGAGAACAGCTACTACTCGGTGATTTCGCCGGAAGGCTGCGCTGCCATTCTGTGGAAGAGTGGCGAGAAGGCTCCCGAAGCTGCCGAGGCGCTCAAGCTGACCAGTAAGGACCTGCTGCGCTTGGGACTGGTCGACAAGGTCATCCCCGAGCCGCTCGGTGGTGCCCACCGCGACCAGAAGGGCGCGATTGCCAATGTGCGCGCGCAGCTGAGCGAGTGGCTGATCGAGCTGAAGGGCATCGAGATTCCCGAGCTGTTGGACCAGCGCTATCGCAAGTTCCGCCAGATGGGCGTGCCGATCGAGCTGTAGCAAGTCCGAGTTGCGTTTGCAGAACTGGCCGCCTGCCGAATCTCGGTCTTGGTTGGCCGGTTCGAGGCCCATCCATCGATGGCTTGGCACTCTCTGCCCCATCTGAAGTTGGCTCTCCGGCCCATGAGTCGCCGGTTTTGCCTGACTGACAGGTGCTTCGGGCGATCTGGGGCGGTCATAAGCCGGGAGTTTTGCATTGTCGCCAGCACTGTGGGGTAGCGCTCCGTAGACTGATCCCAGCAGATGGAACCCACTAGGTCATTCTCATCCAACGCCGCGCGTGCCCGCGCT
>CAXBFC010000684.1:0-2534 GCA_963974725.1 uncultured bacterium
GGGAACAAGAGCTCGACGTGCGCTTCGACGAACTCGATCTCGGCGGTGGCTTTGGCGTCGCGGTGTTCCAAGGCGACCCAACCTTTGACCTCGAACTCGCTGCAACAGGACTGCGGCAATTACTAGCCGAACACGATCGCGACGGTCGCCGCTGGTTTATCGAACTGGGCCGCTACCTGGCGGGTCCTGCCGGCGTGTTCTTGAGTCGCATCGTGCGCCAGAAAACCAGCGGCGACCAGCAGCACGTCGTGCTCGACGGCGGCATGCACCAGGCCGCCGCAGCCGCCGGCCTGGGCACGATCGTGCCGAGGCCACCACTGCTGGTTGCCGCCGAACAACTGCGGAGCGGCACCACGCAGCCGGTCACTGTCGGCGGGCCGCTATGCACCCCAGCCGACCAATTCGCCGAACAGATCGAGCTGCCCGCGCTAGCAACCGGCGACCTGGTAGCGATCCTCAACGCCGGCGCGTACGGCCTGACCTACAGCCCAACGGGATTTTTGAGCCATGCAACGCCGGCCGAAGTGATGGTCGAAGACGGCCAGCCGCGCGTGGTTCGCAGCCGCGGACAGGCGAAAGATGCCCTGCGCAACCAGAGCAGTTGACCGCCGTCGCGAGAAACTGACATCACCATGCGACACGTCGCGCCGCCAGTTCGGCTATCCTGCCAAGCATGCGTCGTTCGCTGACCCCACTCGTCTTGATGTCGTTGCTGACCTGTGCCCTGGCTCCCTGGGCCCTGGCTCAGGAAGGTGTCCCGCAGCCGCAAGGTTTGGTCCCGGAGCAGATGTGGTACGCACCGACGGCCGCCGATTGGGCGAAGCCGGTGCAGATCCGCTGGCAGCGCACCTGGGCCGATGCCGTGCGATTGTCCCAGCAGACCAAGAAGCCGATCCTCGTCTGCGTCAACATGGACGGCGAGATCGCCAGCGAGCACTACGCCGGCGTGCGCTACCGCGATCCCGAGATCGCCAAGCTATACGAACCCTACGTCTGCGTGATGGCGTCGGTGTACCGGCACAACCCGCGCGACTACGACGACCAAGGCCGGCGCATTCCGTGCCCGCGCCTGGGCTGCGTCACCTGTGGCGAGCACATTGCGATGGAACCGATCGTCTACGAGAAGTTCCTTGATGGCAAACGCATCTCGCCGCGCCACATCATGGTCGAACTGGATGGCACCGAGGTCTACGACGTGTTCTACACGTGGGACACCGACTCCGTCTGGAAGACGCTGAAGGACGGCATCAAGAACCGCAAGATCCAAGCGCCGCCGATCGTCAAGGGTGACCGTTCGCTGCGCGAGCGCATCGCCAGTCCCGACAGTGAAGACCGCGAAGCGGTTGAGAAGGAGTTTGCCGCGGCTGACCCGGCGTTGCGGCAGCGCATGCTCGACCTCGGCCTCGAAGCCGGCGCCGACGTGCCACTCGAACTGCTTCGTCAAGCTGCCTACGGCCTCGACCCGGATCTCGCCAAGAAGGCGCGTTCGGGCATGCAACAGACCAAGGACCCGCTCGCCGTCGAATTGATCGCCGACACGTTGCGCGGCCCGCTGTCGCAAGACGAACGCACCGGCCTGGTCAACGCACTCGACGGCTTCAGTGAGGTCTCAACGCACGCCCGCACCCTGGCAACAGCCCACAAGGGCCTCGACAGCAGCAAGTCCGCGATCGACGGCAAGAAGTGGCAGAGCGTCTTGGTCGGCCCGGCCTACACCGGCGCCACCCCGATCGACCGCGCCGCGCAGGCGAGCAAGCGCGATGTGGCGCTGGCCAAGAACCCCGAGAATCCAGAGGCTCGCCTGGACGTCGCCGAGACCAGCTTGCTGCAAGCGCTCGAAACACGCCCGAGTGCCGGCCGCGGCAGCGTGCGTCT
Source organism: uncultured bacterium (assembly GCA_963974725.1). Taxonomy (GTDB): domain Bacteria; phylum Planctomycetota; class UBA1135; order UBA1135; family UBA2386. The sequence goes on from CAXBFC010000684.1 coordinate 1,876, forward strand.
GGCGCAACAACAACGCAAGCTGTTGCTCGACGACTGCCAACGCCACCTGGACCGCGCGGACGCAGCCGGCGCCGCCGGTTGGCGACCGACCGCGTTGCGCGCCGTGCTGTTGGCGCAGCAAGGCCGCCACCGTCAAGCCCATGAACTCGCGGCGACCACGATGCCGCAGTTGCCGCCCGACGCCCCCGGACGCCTCGCCAAGGAGCTGCTGACGCTGTTCGCTCACGGTCGCCAGTTCGCGATCCAAAAGGCCGTGCGTGAAAAGCAGAAGTGGCCGAGCGAGTGGATGACGGACGTGCACACCGCCTACAGCTTGCTGTTGCAGCACCCGCTCGGCACCGATGCCAACGTCGCCGACCACTACGATTTCCTCAACTTCTTCCGTTCGCCGGACACCGAGGTCGTGCTCGAGCGCGGCATCAAGCGCTTCCCGGCATCGGCGGCGCTGCACGAACGACTGCGCTCCCAGTTGCTGCGCAAGGGCGGCGTCAAACTGCTCGAAGCCGAGTATGCGCGCATGCTGGCTGCCAAGGATGCGCCGGCAGTGACCCCGTGGTTTGCTGGCTACGCATCGCTGGTCGCGGCCGAGCAACACCGTCGCCGCCAACAGCCCGACAACGCCGTCACCTCCTACCGCACTGCGTTGGCGCACTTCGCCG
>CAXBFC010000685.1:0-2521 GCA_963974725.1 uncultured bacterium
CGACGGTCTGGTTGGCGCCCGCGTTGGCGGACGGCAAGTCGTTGTCGGCGTTGATGGTGACGGTGACGGTGTCGACGCTGGATGTGTTGACGCCGTCGGTGACCTGCAGCTGGAACTGCACGTTGCTGTTGGTCAGACCTTCGGGTGCGGTGAACGTCGGTTGCGCAGCATTGGCGTCACTGAGGGTGACGGCCGGGCCACTGACCTGGGTCCAGGTGTAGGTAAGCGCCTGACCTTCCGGGTCGGTGCTGGCGAGGCCGGTCAGGGTCACCGTGTCGCCTTCGTCGACGGTCTGGTTGGCGCCCGCGTTGGCGGACGGCAAGTCGTTGTCGGCGTTGATCGTGACGGTGACGGTGTCGGCGACTGACGAGGCATTGCCGTCGTTGACCTGCAACTCAAACTGCACGGCTGTGTTGCTGAGGCCCTCGGGTGCGGTGAACGTCGGCTGTATGGCGTTCGCGTCGCTGAGGGTGACGGCTGGGCCGCTGGTCTGTACCCAGGTGTAAGTCAACGGATCGCCGTCGGGGTCCGAGCTGCCTAGTCCCGCCAGGGTGACGACGTCGCCTTCGTCGACGGTCTGGTCGATGCCGGCGTCGGCGATCGGGATGACGTTGCCGACGGTGTTGGTCGTTGCGGTCTGCGTCGCGCCGCTGAAAGTGTACTCGGTCGCGGTCAGGTAGGTGCCGCCGTGCTGCGCGGCGTTGACCTGGAAGTCGAGCGTGCCGATCACGTTGCTGGCCGTGACCGTCGCACCGGGGTGGATCGCCGTGATCGTGGAGACATCGAGATCGCCGCCGATGGTCAGGTCGTTGTTGAGGTTGTCCGCCGTGATGCTGGTGACACTGCCACCGATCGTCACCAGGCCGTCGACTCGGATAGCGCTCATGACGGCCAGCGAGCCATCTACTTGCAGGTCGCCGTTGACGTCTTCGACTGCCAGTGAGCTGACGTTGCCGGTGATGGTCACATTGCCGTGGAGGTCGATGGCGCTCATGCTGCCGACGTTGCCATTCACGGCGAACGATCCCGTCAGATCGTTGTTCAGGCTGACGGTGCTGACATTGGCGTTGATCACCGTCGATCCGCCGAGGCTGCCCGCAGTCGTCGCGAAGCTGCCAATCGTGCCGCTGCCGCCGGCGACCGTGATCGTGCCGATGTAGTCGCTGCCGGAGGTGATCGTGATCGAGCCGATGTCGACGTTCGTCGTTACCGAGGCGAGGATCCGATCGATCGTGATTGAGTCCAGAACGAGGTCGTTGCCGTTCAGATCCTGTAGGGCGACGTTGGTTGCTCCGGTCGTGCCGGTGGTATCCGTGATCGTGAACGTGTCCGTGCTGACGGCGTAGCTCCAGTTGATCGAGCCGGGGCCGCTCTGATCGATGCGGAACGCCTGTGGGCCGTCGACGAAGATTCTCGATCCGGAGAAGCCTCCGACGTTGATGTTCGACGTCAGTACTGTGGCGGTCGTGTCACCCAAGTCGATGTCGCGCACATTGCTGTGCACGATTTGGAACGACTCGCCACCGCCGAGATCGACCGTCAGTACGCCGTCGCCGAACGTGACGTCGCTCGACGTGAAGTTCATCAGGTCGATCGTGTTGTTGGCGCCGCCGCCGTCGATCGTGTAGACCGCACCGTCTACCGGATTGCTGAACCAGAACGTGTCGTTGAAGGCGCTGCCGATCGCGCCCTCGATGCTGCTCAGAGTGTCCGTTCCCGAATTACCGGTGTCCTGCGCCGAGGTGACCGTCAGGTCGACGGAGACACTGCCCGTCGAACTGCTGTAGTCGATGGTGTCGTTACCGGTGCCACCTTCGAGGGTGTCGTTACCAGCGCTGCCGGTCAGCGTGTCGTCACCCGCGAAGGCTCGGATCTTGTCATTGCCAGCGGTGCCGTTGACGGTGTTGCTACCGGCGTCACCTTCGATCCAGGTGCCGACGTTGACGGTCACAGTATCCACGACGGGCACGTTCGTACCGTCGCTGACGCTCACCGAGAACGACACGCTGGTGTTGCTGCCTAGATCGGGTGCGGTGAAGGTAGGTTGCGCGGCGTTGGCGTCGCTAAGTACAACTGCTGGTCCGCTGGTCTGTACCCAGGTGTAGGTCAACGCGTCCCCCTGCGGGTCTGCGCTGCCGGTGGCGTCGAGCGTCACCAGATCCCCTTCGTTGACGGTCTGGTCGACGCCAGCATCGGCCGAAGGAGCGGGGTCGCCGTTGCCGGCCAGGGCTGCGATGATGCTTGCGTCCAAAGCGTCGTCGTAGGCGCGTACGTCGTCGAGCATGCCGTTCCATCCACGCCCACCAGCTGAGCTTTCCGCGCCGATCCTCGCTGATTGCGCGGTCGGGTCGTTCAGTGTGCCCACCACGCTGGTTGCGACTTCGACACCATCCAAATAGATGCGAGCCTGGGCACCGTCCCAGGTGCCTGCGATGTGGTGCCAGTTGTCTGCTGTGATCGTGCCCGCTGCAGTTTCTACCCAGTTGAAGCCACCGCCGACGTTGAACCCGATCTTGCCGGT
>CAXBFC010000686.1:0-2504 GCA_963974725.1 uncultured bacterium
CTGGCGCAGCCGACGCCGGTGACGTAGCGGGCATCGGGCGCGTTTTTCTTGGCGCGCGCTTGGTCCCAGCCGAACTTCTCGGCAGCGAATTGCCACTGGTCGAGACGCATCGTTTCAGAGTCGTTCTTGAGGCGGAATGCGAGCGGGTCCATGCCGGCCTTCGCCGCCAGTTCGTCGAGGAACATCTCGGCGCCAAACCAACCCTGCGGGTAACCCGGGGCGCGCATCGAACGCGCCGGATCGGTGTCGCATGCGATGTCCTTGTGCTTGCGCCGCGTCGCTGCGCCAATCATGTAGTAGTTCGGATAGCGAACGGCACCGCCGCGGCCGTTGTAGCCACAGCCACCGAAGCTGCGCCAATCCCAGGCAGTGATCTTGCCGTTGTTGTCGACGCCGCCGCGAACTTGCATCAGCGCCGACGGCCGGTTGCCGGCCGCGGTGTGCTCTTCGAAGCGATCGAGCATCAACTTGACCGGCAGCTTGGCTTCGTGCGCCAGCAGCGCGCAAGCCAGGCCTTCGATGCCGGCTGAGAACTTCGAGCCGAAGCCGCCGCCGACGAACTCAGCGTGCACGTCGACCGACTCGACCTTGATGTTTTGGGCGCCGAGTGCGCGGGCCAGTTCGCCCTGCACACCGAACGTCGCTTGGGTCGAGGCCCAGACCTCAAGGTTGTTGCCGTCCCAGCGGCACGTGTTGCCGTGCGTTTCCAGCGAACTGTGGGTCTGCACTTCGGTGCGGTAGGTGCCTGAGTGGGTGTGCGCCGAGGCGGCGAGCGCCTTGTCGAGTTTGCCGTCTTCGGCCCACTCTTCATCGAGTTCGCCCGAGGCATCGATCATCGGCGCTTCCTCATCCATGAGGTAGTCGACGTTGTGCTGTTCGGCTTCGTATTCGGCGCGGATCTTCTCGATCGCATCGCGCACCAGGTCGAGCGTCTTGCCGGACACGGCGGCGACTGCATCGCCGACCAAGCGGATCTTGCTACCGTCCTTCTTCAGGGCGACCACGGCGCTGATGCCGGGCATTGCCTTGGCTTCTTCGAGGTTGAGCGTCTTGAGGATGCCGCGCGCGATCGGGGCGCGCAAGATCATCGCCTGCTGCAGATCTGGGAAGTTGATGTCGTAGGCATACTTTGCCCGACCGGTCGCCTTCTGCATGCCGTCGATGCGATCGACGTCGGTGCCGACGGTCTTGTAGTTGGTCAGTGCATCCCAAGGCGGTGCATCGCCTGCTTCCGGGTTGACCTGGATCTTCTCGAGTCGGTCCTTGCCCTTTGGACTGAGCGCCTTGTAGCCAACGGTGATCTCGGTGGCGCGCGGCACGTTGCTGTTAGGTTCGTTAGGCGTAGCCATCACTTGCCTCCCTTGGCGGTCTTGTCGATCGCTTCCATGACTCGGCCATAGGTGCCGCACCGGCACAGGTTGCCGGACAGGTCTTGGCGCATCTGTTCTTTCGTGGGTTGGCCGCGCGTCTCAAGGCACGCGAGCGAACTCATCACCATGCCCGGCGTGCAGAAGCCGCACTGCAAGGCGTCGCAGGTGACGAAGTTCTTCACCAACGGGTGGGCGTCGTCGCCGTTGGACAAGCCTTCGATGGTGCGCAGCTTGGTGCCGACCGCGTCCATCGCGAGCATCAGGCAGCTGTTGACCGGTTGGTTGTCGACCAGCACCGTGCAGCCACCACAGGCGCCGCGGTCGCAGATCTTCTTGGCGCCGGTCATGTCCATGCGGTCGCGCAACGCATCGAGCAGCGTCGTGCGCGTCTCGACCTTGACCCGCTTCTGCTGGCCGTTGACCGACAAGGTGATCTCATGCTCGCCGGGGCCGAACGTTTCGGGCACCGGTGGCCCGGCCGCAGCCTTGGTTGCGGCAGTGATGCCTGTCGTTGCGATGCCGGCGACGGCAGATCCCTTGAGGAACGAACGGCGGGAGACGCCGTGATCGGGTGGGTGCGACATAGTGCTCGGTTCTGAGAAGTGTGACGAAGTCTACCAAGCCGGGGCTCACTTACCCGCGTCTGTCAGTACCGAAGCTGGTACATCAGCTGCTTCTATGGGGGTTGACGAGACGCGATCTCGACCCGCGCTGCCGCCTACGGCAGACTGCTGGTATGCGCGTTCGCCCTTTGCCTCTTGTTGCCCTGATTATGTTGCTTGCCTGGTTGCCCAGTTGTGCCAGTTCTCCGCTGAGCATGAATGTGGCGGGGGATGTCGTGCACATTCTCAGCAACGGCGAACCGTTTGCAACGGTGCACACCGCCGCGGAGCCGCGCCCCTACGTCTGGCCGCTGTTTGCCCCTGGCGGCGTCGCGGTGACGCGCAACCATCCGATGGGGGAGCGGGATGGCGAGCAGAGCGATCACCCGCATCACCAGTCGTTCTGGTTGGCGCACGGCAGCGTCAACGGGTTTGACTTCTGGCACGGCAAGGGTCACCGCGAGCGCGTGGTTCAGGACGCGATGTATGCGCGTGTTGGTCACGACCCGTTCGCGCTCGTGCAATGCGAATA
>CAXBFC010000687.1:0-2492 GCA_963974725.1 uncultured bacterium
CTCACTGGCAGCCGATGGTCGCCTGGTAGGCATCGCCGAGCACCGCGTTAAACGGGTTCGTGCCGACGTCCCTGACGAACGGTTGGGTCCAGATCGATTGGCCGAACAGCAGCGGATTGTTCGGCATCACAAACGGCACGGTGCTGCCGGTTCCCGTCGCGTCGGTCGAAGCCGTGGAAAGGATCGTGGGCTCGGCCCACAACAGGCAACCGGTCATGCCGACCGAGGTGAGCGGCACGCCACCGAGGTCGTTCACGCCCATCGCGAAGAACGCTACTGGCTCATTGGCCGGCGCGTTCGTCATCGTGACCGAGAACGGCAGACCGAGAGTCGGCATGACACCGCCGGTCATCGCGTTGCCGATGACACCAGTGGAGGCCGGGCAGCCACCCGAACCGGCAAAGGTGTAGGTGCCGGTCTGCATGCCAACATCGTAGAACAGGCAGCCGTTCCAGGTGCGCGGGGAGTTGTTGCTGCCCGTCAGTAGCGCGCCCATGCCGTTGCCGGTCTGGATCGACATGTCGGCGTTGCCGTAGCTAAAGGCGCCGGTCGTGTAGTCGAGGCCTCCCGCGGAAGAGACGTAGTAGACGAGCACGCCGTACGATCCCGGAGCGAGGCAGAAGCCATTGATCGCGAACTGGGTCTCGTTGCCAGCGCCGGCGCCGATGCCAACGCCAGTCGCGACCTTGGTCCAGACCGCGGCGGTGGTCTCGACACCGACGTATGTGGTCGGCGTGACATACACCTCAACGGTCACACTTGGCGATGCCGTGCTGTCGAGGTTGCCCGCCAAGCCGGTGATCGTGAGGCCTGCCGGGTTGAGAACCGTCAGGTCGAACATGTTGCCGGCGCCGTCGCCGGTCGCAGTCAGGCCGTTGCCGCCCTGGAAGGTCGTGCACAGGCCAAGTCGCGTGTCGACCGACAGCGTTGTCGTGTCCGAACCGCAACCGTTGGTGACCGTCAGGCCGATGTTTGGATACAACCCCGCGCTCGCGAACACACCCACCGGGCTGGGCCCCCCGTTCAGAGTCTCAAAGACACCGTCGCCGTCGAGGTCCCAGTCGTAGATCGCAGTGGGGCCCGTCGCGGTCGAAGTGCTGTTGAACTGCACCAGAATCGGGGCCGTCGGGACCAGCGTTGTGTAGGTGAAGCTCGCCGTCGGTGCGGCGACGCTGACAATCGCAGTCTTGGTAACCGTGTCGGAGACCGCGCTCGCGTCGGTCACGGTCAGCGAAACGTCGTGGGGGCCACACGCGGTGTAGATCCAGGTCGGGTTCTGCAGCGTCGAGTCGCCGAACACACCGTCACCGTCGAGATCCCAGTTCCACGCGATGATCCCGCCCGGATCGGACGTGAAGGTCGTGTCGGTGAAGGTGACGGTCTCGCCGGGGCCGACTACGCTCGGGTCGGCAGTGAAGTCCGCGAACGTGCCGGATGGCGGCGTCACCCACACGTTGACGAGCCCCATGTTTCCGGTCGTCGGGGCAGTGTAGCTACCCGCCGCGTAGCCCGGGTCGCCGATGTCGATCGACCAGCCAGTGCGATAGAGGGTATGGGAAACACCCAAGATCGTCGTCGCAAACGTGCCACCGCCAGCGCCGTAGGAGTTGTGCGCACTGGTGGCACCAGTTATGGCCGGGGACCAGTTGCCGAGCACGTCGACGACATCGCCCGGCGCGACTGGGATGCTCGTCGTGATCGGGCCGGCATTGCCGACACTACGCAGTACTTCGGTGCCGTTCAGACGGATCATGTAGCTCGCGGTATCGCCAGCTTGGAAGGCATTCGGCGGCAAATCGAGCTGCGTGATGATGAACCCGGTGCTCGCGGTGAAGTTGAATCCACGGGAGAACCCGTTGTAGAGCGCCGACACGGGTGGGAGCGGGATCTGAGCAATCGCGGCAGATGCCAGGATCGCGGCGACAGTGGCAGTGAAGAGTGAGGATCTCATGTGGGGGAATTGGCGGTGCTGTGGAGGCACGAGACTCCGGCCACGAAGAGGCCAGAGAAATCGCGTTCAAGAGTCTGGAAGGACTTCGCCCGGGCGGTCGCGAATCCGACAACCAAATCGACAAATGCTGCCGTTCGTCAAGAAGCTCGCTTTCGGCGGTGCGTCAAGCGCGTAACGATCCGTCGCCTGGGCACCAAGACGGGTCGACGGGTCCCATCGGATCTGCGATGCTTAGCCGATGCCCCTGAGCACCACGGGTGGTCTCGTTGCCGACTTGTCCGATCTGCGCCCCGGCAGCTTCGCCGCGCTTCACACGCACCTCTCACCACAGGTGATCGCGTGGGCCGAATTCCAGCTGCCGAGAGAAGTTCGAGGCTGGATCAGTCCCGACGAATTGGCTCAGGAAGTCTGGGTGCGCGCCTGGACGAACTTTGACTCCTTCGATCGATCCAAGGGGCGCTTCCGGGCGTGGCTGTTCGGTATTGCGTACAAGGCTCTCCGGAACGAGTTGCGAGAAGGGCACCGTCGCCGCTCCAGGCTC
>CAXBFC010000688.1:0-2430 GCA_963974725.1 uncultured bacterium
CTGACCCACTTGTTCGCGTTCTCACTTTTGCCTGCGTGGCTTGCCGCGACCAACACCGAACTACAACCACCCAGCAAGCGCAGCTTCGGCCGCAGCTGGCTGCGCGGGCTGCGCCGCCATCAGCTACCAATCGTCGCCGTGTTCGCCGCGATGACCGCGCTGGCAGCCGCTGGCCTGACCCGCGTTGCGACCGACAACGACCCGATGCGGGTGCTCCCGGCGACCGCCAGCGCGCGGCAGCAACACGACGAGTTGACGGCACGCCTCGGCGCGGTCGAAGTCTGTCACCTGCTCGTCCCCAAGGCCAGTGCTGCCGCGCAGCCCACACGCCTACTGCCATTCCTCGCGCAGATCCGCACGGACCCTGGCATCGCGGGGCTTGCTGGCCCAGTGCAACGCGGCATCACCGGGGATCTCGCGGTGCCCTTGCTGCTCGCTCCAGGCGGGAGCTTCGAACGGCAGTCACTGTTCGACAACATCGAAACCACCGCCGAGGTGCTGGGATTGCCTGGAGTAGTCGTTGCGGGACCATCGGCACAGATTGCACGTGACTCCGTTCGCCTTGTGCACGGGCTGCTGGGTAGCCTCAGCATCTCCCTGATTCTGCTGACTGTAGCGATGGCGATCGGCCTCGGCTCCTTGCGCCTGAGCCTGCTCGCCATGATTCCGAACCTACTGCCGTCGCTTTGGCTCTATGGCGGTCTCGGCTGGAGCGGCAAACCAGTATCGGTGGCAACCGCGATGATCGGCTGCACGATGCTCGGCCTGATCGTCGACAACACGTTGCACTTGCTGCACCACTACCGCGCAGCCCTTGCCGCGCTGCCTCCGACAGCCGCGCTGCAGCGAGCGCTCGATCGCTGTGGTCGTGCCATGACTCTCTCGAGCGTGGTCTTGATGCTGGGCTTCCTGGTTGCAACGACCAGCCAACTGGAAACGACCGTGGAGTTTGCACTGCTGGCGACGGTCACCATTGGCGTCGCCTGGCTTGGCTCGACGGTATTGTTGCCGACCCTGTTGCTACCGCGCGTGCAGCCGCATGATGGGCAGCCGCATGATGGGGCCAGCGAAACAGAGGCATTCTCTTAGTGGCCACCAGGAACAAGCAATCGCCGCAAACCATGCAGACGGATGTCTTGATCATTGGTGCCGGCCCCGCCGGCAGCGCTCTTGCGCGGCAATTGGCAAGCTCTGGGTGCGCCGTCGTGATCGCCGACAAGAAGGACTTCCCGCGCGCCAAGCCGTGCGGCGAGTTTCTCAGCCCACAGTGCCAACCGCTGCTGGCAGAACTCGGATTGCCCTCGCTGCTTGCCAACCTCGATTCGCACTCCGTCACCGGCATGCGTATTCACGGCGGTTCAGCGATCGCCACTGGCAAGTTCCGGCAACTGGCCAAGACACAGGCTCCAGCCAACGGCTTCGCGATTCGTCGCGAGGTCTTCGATCACGCGCTGTTGCAAGCTGCCGAACAACAGGGCGCACGGGCACTGCTGCGACACAACTTCCAGCACCTCATTCGCAGTAGCGATGGCCGCATCCTGGGTGCAGCACTGACAACACCTGACGGCGAGAGCAAAACGTGCCACGCCCGCTGGGTGATCGGTGCCGACGGAGTGCATTCACGGGTTGCGCGGGACCTCGGCGTGCAACGGCAGATCGAGTGGTTGCAGCAATTCGCATTGGTCACCCACTTCGATGGTGTCGAGGCCATGGATACAGCCGAAGTGCACCTGCTGCGCGGCGGCTTCTTCGCGGCAACCACCGTGGACGGCGCCCGATTCTCACTGAATCTCGTATTGCCCAAACAAGCTCTCAAGCTACGTGGCGAGCGTTCGTGGGATGAGTTTGCATCGAGCCATATGGCAATCGCACCGCACCTACAAGAAAGGCTGCGTACCGCCACCCGTACCCGGCCGTGGCGAGGCACCGGCCCGTTCGCGTTTGCGACCACAACGGCAACGGTGCCAGGCGCCGCACTGGTCGGTGATGCCGCCGGCTACGTCGATCCAATGACGGGTGAAGGAATCTACTTCGCACTGTTCTGCGCCAAAGCACTCGGCACGGCGATCCGATCCGCGCTGGATGCGCCCGAGCACGAAGCAAGGGCCATGGCGAAGTACCGCCAAACCCGGAGCCGCGAGCTCAATGCGCGTCTGTGCGGCACCAAGGCGCTGCAACGAGGATTGCGGTCCCCATGGGTCGTGCGGCGCTTCCTTGGCACAATCCGCAAGTGGCCGACCATCGCCGACCTCGTGGTTACGTTGAGCGGCGATACAATCCACCCGCGCCAACTATGGCAGCCATCGTTTTGGCGCGACTTCCGCAAGGCGGCCACCTGATGTCGTGCTGTAGCCATTGGCGCATCTGGTTGCCGGCAATCGTGGCGAGCATGTGCTTTGCAACTCGGGCGCTGCCCACAACCACGACCAG
>CAXBFC010000689.1:0-2397 GCA_963974725.1 uncultured bacterium
AACTCAGGCAATTCGCTAGCGACCATGCACGGGCACTTGCGCGCACCATCACGCCGAGTCGCTGCCGCCACGCACGTTGCCCGCCCGGTCGAGGGTCACATAGAGACGCTCGCAGTTCAGGATGCGCGGGATCTGATCGCTATGTTGCCTTAGCTCGACCAAGCGCTTGCCCTCGTCCTGGATCGCGTAAAGCGACGTCTGCACAAGCAGTCCCCCGGGTTCGACGTGGAGGAGAGAAAGCTCGAGTCGCCTCGTCCAGCGGGAAGCAGGGCCACTTGATCCGGTCGCGATCTTCACTGCCCTCGACACGGCGACAAATGCACGCACCTGCTCGAAGGCAATGGACCGTAGCTCACCGCTCTTAGTCGCCACTTGCAAGAATTGCTGCGCGCGGTCAATCACGACGTGCTCGGGGTTTCGCTGTGCGCGGCGCAGGATCCAAAAGAAGCCTAGCAACAGCAATGGCGCGAATAGGCCCCATACCAGCCAAAGGATGACCTTGGTCTCACCGTCACCAAGCTTGCCGAACTGGTTCGCAGTCAGTGCGCCAGCGGTGATCGAACCTGTGGCGAGCACAAAGGTGAATACCACCCAACCCCACGGGATCACCCAGCGCCCAACGAGCCGTTCGCCGACCTCGGCAAACTGCAACCGCGCGGCTGCCACGCTCGGATGCGCCAGCGGCGCTGCCAGCTGTTCCTTGCTAGGCATGCTAGTGAAACTACGATGATCGGGATCTGTGCTCCGCATCGGTAAAGACAATTCGCCATTCAGGCCTGTACGCGGGCCATGCTGTGGTCGGAGCGTTTGGTTGTGCTGATGATGGTCTGTTGTGGTCGGTGCCGGGTATGGCTCATGGTGCCGTCGAGAACCACACGCCATGGACCGCCAACGTGAATCCGAATCCGCGGCGGATCTGGCTCCGATTGCCCGCGCTGCCTCCGAGCCTAGTGCCCGGCAGCATCGCGCGACAACGGGCGCAGCGCGGGCAGAAACTCGCGCAACTCAGTATCCACAACCTTGCGGACGTTGTGTCGCTTGAGGGAGACGAGATAGACACCTTCCGAGCCGCTGCGGTGCGAAGTGACCAGCACAGAATCGTCGCTTGCAAAAACCTGGGCACTGCTGCGCAAGGCGCGGAAAGGAATGCTATCGGTGCTCGAATCGCGCTCTGTCCAGCCCTGCGCGTGATCGACCGCGGTCATTCCGTCGACGGCTTTAGCTTGCTTGCCATCTTGGTCCATGACATACGTGCGAAACTTGCCGTCGCGATTGGAGTGGAACAGAATGCGTTGCCCACTTGGAGACCAAGCCGCTGCATAGTCGCTGGCATGGTTGTGCGTCAGGTTGGTGACCTCGGAGCCGTCCGCGCGCATGCGGTAGATCTCCGCATTGCCATCGCGTTGGCTCGTGAACAGGATCTGACTGCCGTCTGGCGACCAAACGGGCTGCCGATCATGTGCAGAATGCTTGGTCAAGTTGGCCTCGTTCTTGCCATCGGTCGAAACAACGTGGATCTCAAAGTTCTTCTGCTGAGGATCCCAGCGTTCGAATGCGATCGAACGACCGTCAGGAGACCAAGCTGGAAAGTACTCGTATCGGAACCCGCCGGGCTGCGATTCGGTGAGCCGCCGCACGCGCCCTTCACCGACCAGGGACAACTCCAACACGTGGATCTTCCAACCTCCGCTGCGATGTGAGTGGAAGGCGATGCAACGGCCGTCCGGTGACCAACAGGGTGCGTGGTCTGACCCACCGAATGTCAGCTGCTTCTGATTGCGGCCCGCGAGGTCAACGGCGTAGATGTCGGTCGTGCGGTCCTTGGTGAGACAGAAGGCAAGCTCTTGAGGTTGAAGCTCTTGGGCGGCGAGGCGGGAGAATACTGCGAGCCAGGCAACCAGACATGAGCGGCCAATGAGCCGCGGGCGCATTCTCGGATTCACGAGTCCTCCAGGATCAAGGGGGTCACGACCTTAACGGGATCGACCTGCCTATGCCTGCCCGAGCGCGGCCGTTTCCGCGCATGTGGGTAAAGTGCCGCACCGGCGCAGCATCCGGGATCACGTGATCCACCAGGTGCGCCTCCATCGCGGCCATGTGCCGCGCACCGCACGACGGGCAAAAGCCACGGCCCTTGCAAGAGAAGGCTACGACGTCACCCTGACGACACTCCTGGCCACAAACTCGCGCGAAGCCGGCCGCCAAGATTCCGCAACGCAAGAATGCATCGACCTCGGGCCGACAGAACTGCGGCACGTAGCGTTCGCTTGCTGCCCACAGTGCCAGCGAACTAGACCAACACGCATTTGCCATCGCGGACTTCGATTGACCAATTCGGTGGCAAACGGGCTCGGCCGAGTATTCGGACACTGCGCCATCGACGGATTCGGAATGGCC
>CAXBFC010000690.1:0-2396 GCA_963974725.1 uncultured bacterium
CTGGGCCGAAGACCACGCCATCACCCAAGCGTTGCGCAACGGCAACCACGATCGGCTGGTGGTGCTGTCGGATCGCTTGGAGAGCGTCACCTACCATCACAACGGCCTCACCCTGGCCGACCACTATGCGATCCAGGCGGGTGTCCCCGAAGCTTGCGGCCAACCGCCGGAAATGCACCTCGCAGCGAACGCGGCCGCAGGTTGGCAAGAACTTCGGAGCACGCACGGGCTCAACGAATCCTACGCGGTCATCCATACGCGCGCTGGCTGGCCAGAAAAGTCGTTGCCGACGTCGCTAACCCAGCAGATCGCTGCAGAGCTTGCCAACGTGGGCCTGACTCCGGTTGTGATCGGTGGCCGCGGCGAACGCATCGACCACGCCAGCGCCTGCAATCTCGCCGGTCAATTGAGCGCCGCCGCAATCGCCGGAGCCGAACTGTTCATCGGCCCGGACTCCGGACCACTGCACATCGCCTCCGCATTCGGCACGCGCAGTCTCGCCCTCTTTGGTGGCTCGCACTTGCGGGTCGCGCCGCCGCGAGCGCACGGTTCGTGTTCCGTGCAAGCAGCTTCGTGCTGCCCCGTACCTTGCGGGGTCAGCCCATGTCCAGAACGCAACTGTGGCGCCGCCGGACTCGCGGCGGACGCCGTGTTGCCACGCCTGCACGAAGTGCTCGCTGGCACCATCGGCGAGCAGTGCGAGTATTGGGGGACCGAGCCAGCGCTTTGCGTCGCGAGCCCAGACGGTCCGTCACTCGTCAAGAGTGTCGACCAGTACTTCACCGGCACGCCTACGACGCCACTGCCGAGCGCGGCACCTGCAAGAGCAGCTGCTGGCCGCACCACGCCCGCGCCATGCAAGACACTGGCAGCCGGATTCGACCAAGCCACCTTGGCAAAGCACGTTCGTCTCGCCAGCGCCGTCAGCACACCTACTGGCAGCCTTGAGGATGCTCCAGCCCTGCTGGAGTCGATTCGCGACGGCGTCGAACCAGCGCAGGGCTTCAACGTGCTAGCCATGATTGCCGCGCAGTGCCACCGGCTCGGCGAAAACCACGCGGCAATGCAATCCATCGCCGCGGGCATTGCTCACTGTGGAGCCATGGTGCGAGGCGAACGCGGCCGAGCCAGGGCTGCTTACCGCGGACATGCGAGCGCCCTGCTACACCGCGCACTCGGCATTTTCATCCAAGAACCTGCCGGCGCGAAGATCCGTCAACAGCTCTTCGACATCTATCGCGAAGAGACGGGCGAGGCCCCAGATCGCGAGCATGTCATCCGTGCCGTCGCCGCCGTGGCAAAGGGCATCGAAGACGATGCCGTGCGCAGCAAGCTCCGCGCTCAACTACATGACCATCTGCAATCAGCGCAGCCGCATCACGGGCAGGCGCTGAGTTGGGCGACGATGTTGCGCAGGGTAGAAGACCCCGCAGGAGCCATCAAGCTACTTGACGCTCACCTGCAGTTGCTGCCACCGTCAGCCTGCATCGAGATTGCCGAAACCAAGTTCTTGCGCGGCACATGCCTGGTCGCAATCGAACAGCCGGAAGCGGCACTCGACGACATGCGGTTTGCTGCGACCACTCTCAAGAGCGAGAGTGATCGCAAAAACGCACAAAAGATCGTCGAAGCATTGGCACGACATATCGACAACCGAACGCTCTCCGTATGAGTGCCCCACCGCAGTCGGCCCCGCCGCCGCTGCACGTTCGCGGCATAGTACTCGGGCCTTCGGGCTTCGCGGCGCAGGGGCGCGAGTGGCTAGCGCTGTTCGAAGCTCTAGGTCTCAAACCGTCTCTGCACGGCGCGCGACTTGGATCGATCGAAGGCGGCGAGAGTCTGGCCGAGCAAGAACTGATCGCACGTTGTGCGGCGCGCCGCCAACAACCTGGTGGCATTACCGTACAGCACGTCCTGCCACCACACTTCGCGCCCGATCCCAACGCGATCGCCGATGTCGTGATCACCGTCTTCGAAACTACCTCGCTGCCGGCTGGCTGGGGACCTCATCTCAACCGCGCTGATGCGGTGGTCGTACCGGCACCACCGATCGCGAACGCATTCGTGCGTGGCGGAGTCGCTGCGCATCGAGTGCACGCGATTGCGCCGCCGATCAACATGGCTGCCTTCGCGGCAGCGGCTCAGACATGGACCGGCCAACCATGGGATGGATTGCCGCCGCGTCGCCCGGGAGTACGTCGCCTGCTATCCGTGATCGACTGGTCCCTGCGCAAAGGCATGGACGTTCTGCTGCCGGCCTTTGCACACGCGTTCGAGGCCGACGAGGCAGAACTGATCCTCAAGGTTGCGCCTCATGCAAACCTCGATCGGGCAGCGCTGCAACAGCACTGTCAAGACATCGTGCAACAGCACAGCCGCAGCACAGCGCCAACGGT
>CAXBFC010000691.1:0-2384 GCA_963974725.1 uncultured bacterium
GAACTGGAAACGCAGCGCGGCAACACGCGAGTTGCCGAGCAAGTCTTGACGCGTGCGATCGAACTGCACGGTGCAGACGCAGGCATCTCCGCCGATCTCGGCGGCTTGCGCTACCAAATGGGCGATTGGCGAGGTGCGCTGGCGAGCTACGAACGATGGCTGCAGCTGCAATCCGACAACCAGGTCGCACAACGCGTCGTCGGCGAACTGCGTGACAGGTTGGCTGCTACCGTCGTGCCCAGCGTGCGCTCACTGAGTTTGGGCGACGATCGCGTGCGCGAAGCGACAATTGGCGCGATCGTGCCGATCGACAACACCTGGCAACTCAATCTTCGCGTCGGCCACGCGGAATACACCGGTGCGGCCCAGGCCTTCGCTGGTGCGAAGCGCACGACGAAGGTCGGGATCTTGGACCTCGCCGCAGAAGCCAACTACGGCGACTCGATGCGATGGGGATTTGGCCTGACGGCGGCCCCGGGAGCACCGGGCAATCTGGCGCTCGGCGGTTTCGCGACCGCCTACTTCGCGGACGCGGTGCCATTCGCATCGCTTGAGCTGCGCGGCTACTTCAACGAGCTGTGGACCGAACCAGCGGCAGCGCCAGCCCTGAACGGGCGGCGCAGTGGGCTTGATGCGCAGCTCTACCGTCAGCTGCCGGCGGACTTTTGGTTTGGTGCCGCTGGTGCGGTGGAACGACTCTCGATCGATCCTCCTCTCAGCGATCCATTCGCGGATCTGCGTTGGCGCGGCGAGGTGACCTTCGGCCGGCGCTTCGTCGGCACCGAACTCGCAGTTGCCTCGCGGTTTCAGCCGCGGCGCGTACCATCCCGGCCGAGTTCTCCGTTCTTGTTTGATGATGCCGAGAACGGCGAACGTTGGGCGGTCAGCGCCTGGGCGTCCGTTCAGGTGATGTCACTGATAGGAGACGCTGACTTACCGGCGTTGTTGCCGATCGCCGACAGCGACCAGCAAGCTTTCGTTGCCGGGCGTGTCGATCACCGCCTTGCGCCGGGCTTGGGTTGCTCCGTCTCGGGCAATGTCGGTGTCGACCTGGATGATGGCGAACAGATCTGGGGCGCCAATGCAGCGCTGACCTGGCGACCTCGACCCTTGGTCGAATTGAGTGTCGCGTTGCGCCATGCGTCGGCACTTGGACGTGCCGGTGGCGGCGAAGTCGACGAGTTGCACGTCGAGGGGGTATTGCGATGGTGAACGTGACCCCAGAGCAGCAGCAGGTCGTTGTTGAGGACACGACATCGACGACCCCCGCGAGTTTGGTTCCTCTGGCGAATCAGCGCGTACACGTAGTGACCGAGGTCGCGACGTGGTTCGTTGTACTGGTCGGCATCGAGTTCTTTACGCGCGGCAACGGCATCGGATTTGTCGGTATCGAGCCCAACCCGCTCTGGTTCCCGGTGGTCTGGGCGGCGCTGCGAGGGGGCCTGGTTATCGGGTTGCTCACCGCGTTCGCGGCCGCGCTGCTGCATGCCATTGGCTACGCCACGATCGTTGGCTTTGACCAGAGTCTGATCGTCGACCCGGCCGTGACCTGGCCACTCGGATTGTTCGCCGGGGTCGCGTTCCTGGTCGGGCAGGCGCGCGACAAGATCGATTCAGATCGGCGCTTTGCGCGTCACCTCGCGACCAAGTGGCAGCACGAGGCGGAACAGCAGCAAAGCGACCTCGACATGCTGCAGCATGTAAACCGCGAGTTGAAGCGACGCGTCTTCGATCGATCGTTCGACTTCCCGAGCGTGATGTCGACGGTGGCCAGCTCAACGGATGGGCATGCCGAGAAATCGTTCGATGTGCCGCTCGGCATGTTGGTCGACTTCTGTGGAGCAAGCAAATGCTCGGTGCTCTACGTGTTGCCCGACGGGGTCATCGACCTGGCGGCGCATCGCGGTTGGGACGAAGACGACATGCTGACGCGCCTGCAGTCGATGCGTCACAACCATCGTGTCCAGAGGGCTCTGGTCGAAGCGCGGCCAATCGTCACGCTCAGCGATACCGATGTCGAACGCAGCGGCCCGTTGTTGGTCGCGCCGCTTGCGGACGCGTCGGGGGTCATCAAGGCTCTGCTGTGTATCGATGATCTGCCGCCGGCTCGCTTCGATCAGTCAACGGTCAGGACGTTCCTGGGAATCGCGACCTGGGCTGCGACCAATTTCCGACGCATCGACCTCGGCGGTGTCAGTGAGGAGACCTGGCAGTCGGTGCAGCAGATGCTGAATACCAGCAAGGTCATCGGAACTCCGCAGGCGCTCGCCGAGCGCATCTTCTTGGAGGATGCCCGGCGTACGCGCTACGGCGTCGAGACCGTGTTGGTTGCGGCACGCATGGTCGACGCGCGCAGCGGTAAGGCGGAATACGCCGAAGAGCTG
>CAXBFC010000692.1:0-2379 GCA_963974725.1 uncultured bacterium
ATCACCACCAGCAACATCGCCGCGTTCTAGTAGTTCGGCGAACAGTCCTTGGGTCAGATCCCGCGCATCCGCGTCCGCCATGCCATCGCGTCGGAAGAACGCGTAGACCGGCGGCCAATACATCGAGCACAGTTCACTCAGCGCCTTCTGCCCTTGTTCATCGTCACCGCGAGCGCGACGCACCAGGCTCCAACGGGTCGCTGCGAACCGAGCCTGAGACGAGCGGCCTGCCATCGCTTGCCGCCGCTACTGCTCGTCGACCTGGTCGATTGCCGGACCGACATCATCGATCGACTCGCACGTCACCGGTGTCGAAGAGTATTCGCCACCGTGCGTGTCGACCCAGACTTCTTCGACCGACAGACACTCGCCTTCCCGCCAGTTGGTGCGCACGAAGTAGGAAAGTTCGTTGCCGTCCTTGTCGCGCTCGACGCGCGGCACGACCGCCGTGTTGATGAACATCGTGTCGCCGCGCTTGATGAACCGCTTGCGTTCGGCACCGCGTGGATGCAACAGACGATGGTGCATGTGGCCGGCGATCACCGCGCGCACGTTGAGGCCAAAGCCGTAGATGCGTTGCAGCGCGAGTTCGAGGTCGTAGTCGCCCCAATCACCACCCGGCTTGCCAAAGTCCTTGCCGTAGATGTCATTGGTCTCCTTGCCGAGACCGGTCGGGCCGTTGTGTGCCAGGATGACGATGTCGCGATGCTGCGCGTTGCGCGCGGCGTCAACAATCGCGGCGGCCGACTGGCGCATCGTGTGCACGCCGTAGATGTAGTCGTAGACCTCCGGGCTGCGCAGGCTCTGGCCACCCCACGAAAAGGGACGCGCGCCAACCACCGAAACACCCGCCGACGGCACCTCGCGCACGGTGTAGGCGATGTGGTCTTCCCCGAGCACATCCAAGCTGTCGTTGAGCTTGTCAGTTACTTCCTTCTTGGCGAAGCTCTGCCAGGCGTCGTGGTTGCCGAGAATGACTGCTTTGTTGACCGACAGATTGGCGATACGCGTCACCATCTCGACGTCTTCGTCCCCGAGATCGCCGACGAACATGGCCAGATCCGGCTGCGTACGCTCGAGATAGACCGAATCCACCTCCCGCCAGCAGCGGTGGATGTCGCCGATTGCCACGAGGGTGGCCGAGTTGCGATGTTCGCGGGGGGTCAAGTGGATGAGGGTAGCCAGCGTGGCGGGCCAAGTAGCAGGACAAACCGAGCGAAATGCGAACCGCGGTCCGGAGCCCGCGCGTTTGGGCCCCGCATATCTGGCCGACAGCGCACATTCCCTGCTGGAACGACTCCTTGTCGGTCGATCCTCGGCCGGTCGATCCTCGGCCGCCCGATGCTCTGCAGCCCGATGCTCTGCAGCCCACTACACTGTCGGCCAATACTCTGCCGGCCCGATGTTCTCTCGGCCGATGCTCTAGGCCTCGAGTAAGCCGTGTCGTACCAGCTTCTCGCGGTAGGTCGTGCGCGGCACGCCGAACAACTCCGCTGCCTTGGTCAGGTTGCCGTTGGCCTCAGAATACGTGCGCTGCAAGACAGCCTTCTCCTGGGCCTCGAGTCGCTGCTTCCAGGTCGCCGAATCGTGTGTCTCGGGCGGCGTCGCTGCCAACCCCATCGTCTGGCGCGGTTCGGTTGCCGGTGCTGGCTCGAGGCTGGGCCGATCGAGGTCGAGATCGACAACCCGGATCGCCTCACCACCAGCGCGCAACACGGCTCCTTTGATGACGTGACGCAACTCGCGAATGTTGCCGGGCCACGGGTGCGATTGAAGCCGTTCGGCGACGTCGACGGACAGTTCCGACGCGTCGGGGTAGCCCAACTCATCGGCAGCTTCCGCCAAGAACCGCGCGGCCAGACGCGGCAAGTCCTCACTGCGCTCGCGCAACGAAGGCAGCACGATCTCAAGTTCCCGCAGACGATAGTAGAGGTCCTGGCGGAACCGGCCTTCCCGCACCATGCGTTCGAGATCCTGGTGGGTCGCTGCCACGATGCGAACATCGACGCGCACTTGACGTCGGGAACCAATCGGCATCACGACGCGATCTTGCAGAACCCGCAAGATCTTGGCCTGCAGTTCGAGCGCCATGTCGCCGATCTCATCGAGCAGAATCGTGCCTCCATGCGCCTCTTCGAAGTGGCCGCGGCGCGCTTGCATGGCACCGGTAAACGAGCCCTTCTCATGACCGAAGAGCATGCTCTCCATCAACTGCTCGGGGATAGCGGCACAGTTCACGGGCACGAACGGCCCCTTGTCCCGTTTGGACAACTCGTGCAGCGCACGCGCTACGACTTCCTTGCCAGTGCCGGTCTCGCCGCGCAACAACACGGTGTAGTCAGCGGGCGCGTAGAGCTTGACGCGCTGGGTAAACTCGGC
>CAXBFC010000693.1:0-2373 GCA_963974725.1 uncultured bacterium
ACCGGCTTGCGGTTGCAGATGGAGCAGAACGATCATCTGCACGCCGAGATCTCGCGCCGCGGAAACTGCGTTTGCTGGCTCGAATCGCAGGCCAGCCGGAACAGTCCGGCGACCGGCATCGCGCATCACTCGCGTCTTTCGTTGCCGTTGCGAGTCGAGAACCTCGAGCGCACGATGCATTTGCACGCCCGGCGAGGTGGCCCGGCTGCACCCCTGATCAGCCCGCAGCCGGCCGCCGTCGTTCCTGGATTCCCCGGCGCCCGCGTGCTCGTTGTCGATGACAACCGGATCAATCAACACGTTGTCAGCGCCATGCTGCGACGCTTGCAAGTTCATGTCGACGTCGCGGATGACGGCGAGAAGGCCATCGCGATCCTGTCCCGGCACGACTACGACCTGGTATTGCTAGACATGCAGATGCCGATCATGGACGGGCCGCAAGCAGCCCGTACGATCCGTGCGGCCGACTCTTCGGTGCGACAACACGACGTGCCGATCGTCGCGCTTACTGCCAGTGTCTTGGAAGACAATCGCCGTGAATGCCTGGCAGCCGGAATGGATGACTTCCTCACCAAGCCACTGGCCAAACGCCGGTTACTGGAAGTGCTGGAAGAATACGTGGGAGTGCCGGCTTCGTGATCGTAGCCGGGCTCACCAAGCGCGACCCGTAGGGCTGGCGGGGCTCCGTGCGCTGATGTAGAGGGTGCTCAGAGTTTGCTGGCTCGAGTCGCGCCAACGGTCTTGCTGGCAGCAGCGACGATCCCCCCAACGGATCAGTTCGCGGGCGGTGGGGCACCTGACGGTGGGCACGCACGCTGCATCCGATGCCAACGGAATCACGGGACCGAAGTGAAGAATGCACGATTCCCGAATTTGTGCGATGCAATCGGTTCGTGCTCTCGCTGCTGCCAGTGGCGTGCGCGACCGACGTTGTCGCTTAGCGTGCGATATGCTGTCTCCTTGCTGGAGACCTTGGCTCATCCACTCACACACTCGAACCCTTGACCACCCCAGACGAATCGCAACCGCCACGCTCCGCAGCACAGGATCGGAAGCTCGATGAGTTGTTTGAGCGCAACCTACCCATGCTGATCGCGTTTCTGCGCGCTCGCGTCGGCAGTGCGTTGGCGGCACGTGAATCGATTCACGATCTGGCACAGTCGGTGTGTCGCGAGGTGTTGCGGGACCAGGCCGAGTTGACGTTTCGTAGCGACGAGTCGTTTCGTGCGTTCTTGTTTCTGCAGGCGTCTCGCAAGATCGTCGACCGGGCACGTTACCATCGCATGGCCATGCGCGATCCGCAGCGCGAAGTCGAACGCCTGGACGCTGGCGAGTCGCGCGATTTGCTGGCTGGCTGTGCCGAATTGATCACGCCATCGCGCTCGTTCGCAGCCCGCGAAGAACTCGACCGGGTAGAAGCTGCCATCCGTGAATTGCCTCACAACCAGAGTGAAGCGGTCATGCTGAGTCGAATAGGGGGAGTCTCGTATCCCGAGATTGCGCGCCAATTGGGAGTGACGGTGCCGGCGGTTCGAAGTTTGACGGCACGAGGGTTGGCGCGACTCGCGGCAAGCCTGGGAGTGCCGAAGCCTTGACCGCAGCGGATGACCAACTGGACGTCGACAGGCGCTACGCTATTGCGTCTGCCATGACACCGTTTCGTCACGAAGCCGAGGACGGCGACGCGCTGCCCGACCTAGTCACACGCTGCATCCTAGCGTTTGAGCAGGGTGGCGACGAGGCAGTGGATCGCGTGCTGGAAGCCAATGCCGGGCTAGCCGACGAAGCCCGGACCCAGTTGTTGGCATTGCGTGATGCGGGCTTGTTGGCCCCGCCAGCGGCCGAGCCGGAACAGCTGGGTCCCTATCGGGTGTTGCGGCGACTCGGTAGTGGTGCCGTTGGGTCGGTGTACCTTGCCGAGCAGGGTGAGCCAATGCGTCGGCAAGTCGCGATCAAGGTGATCCGTCCCGGCATGGATTCGCGCGAAGTGCTCGCTCGGTTTGCGATCGAACGCCAGATGTTGGCTCTGCTCGATCATCCCAACGTCGCTCGCGCATTGGACGCCGGAGTCACCAGTGACGGCCGACCCTACCTCTGCATGGACTACGTGTCGGGGCAGCCGATTACTCGCTACTGCGACGAACGTCGGCTCGATTTGCGGCAGCGCGTCGAGCTGATGGCACGCGTTTGCGATGCTGTGCATGCAGCCCATCAGAAGGGCATTCTGCATCGCGATTTGAAGCCCTCCAACATCCTGGTCAGCGATCGCGATGGCCGACCGTGGCCGACCGTCATCGACTTTGGGGTCGCCAAGTCGCTCGGTCCACGACTGCTCGACGTCACTCTGCTCACCGGTCGCGGGCGCTTGGTTGG
>CAXBFC010000694.1:0-2346 GCA_963974725.1 uncultured bacterium
CCCCGGCGCCCCCGCACGCGCAGCCGCCCCTGCTGACAACGCGCCGGCAGAGACCCAGGCGCTCGAAAAGGAGCTCAAGGACAAGTCCGCAGACGCGAAGAATCGCGCAAGTGAGATTCGGCAGGAGCAGCTGGAGGAGTCGGAAGCCGGCAACGCCGACAGCGCCCAGCTGCGCGAATTGAGTCGACGCAAGAGTGTGCGCAACCTCTACCAGACAGTCGGCGAGACCAAGCTGCTGGTCGAGCACAACTACTGGCAGCGTCGCATGGAGAACCCAACGACGGGCCTGATCAGCGCCAACTCATTCTGGATCGACTACGCGAGCAACAAGCCTGGCGAGCCGTTCCTCTCGGCATCGGTGGTCGAAGCCACTGGCAGCTTCCTTGAGATGATGATGGCGCTCAGCGTCATCGACCTGCCGTTCGAAGCTGGCAAGCACGAGATGGTCGAGGACGGCGACAAGACGTCGTTGCGGGCAGCGACGCCGCTGCTGCTGGTTCGCAAGGAGATCAGCTCGTCGGACAAGGCCAAGGACGCCGCGCCGCTGCTGCTCGGCCAGAACTTCTTCCGACTCGATGACCGCTACCGCTGGGACCAGGGTCAGCGCCGCGATGCGTTCGTCACCGATGAGTTCCTGGTCGACGTCGCCTACGGCTGCCAGGTCGTGATCACCAACCCGACGTCGAGCCAACGCACGGCCGAAGTATTGCTGCAGGTGCCCGCAGGTGCGGTGCCGCTGCAGCGTGGCTTCTGGACCAAGGGTCGTTCGCTCAACATGGGCCCGTACGCGACGACTACGATCGAGTATTCGTTCTACTTCCCGGCCACCGGCGAGTTCTCGCACTACCCGACGCATGCCGCCGAGAAGGGCAAGCTGGTTGCATTCGCCGACGGCAAGACGCTCAAGGTCGTCGACAAGCCGAGCAAGCTCGACACGACGTCGTGGGAACACGTCTCGCAACAGGGCTCCCCGATGGAGGTGTTGTCGTTCATCGACACGCACAATGTGAAGCGACTCGACCTGGGCAAGATCGCCTGGCGCATGCGCGACCGCGCGTTCTTCGAAGCCGCGCTGCCCAAGCTGAAGCAGCGCCACGCCTACGACAACACGCTGTGGTCCTACGGCCTGTTGCATCGCAACGCCGAAGTGACCAGCGAATACCTTCGCCACCGCGACGACTTCCTCGACCAGTGTGGCACCTGGCTCGCGTCACCGTTGGCGAAGATCAGCCCGAAGGAGCGCCTGCGCTTCCAGCACCTCGAACTGAGTCCGCTGGTGCACCAGCGCGCGCACCAACTCGGCAGCCAACGCAAGTTCGGCAACAAGGATCTGGCGCGGCAATACAACGCGCTGATGAACATGCTCAGCTACCGCCCGAAGCTCGACAGCAACGATTGGTTGGCGGTCACCTACTACTTCCTGTTGCAGGACCGCGTCGAAGAGGCGCTCGAAAGTTTCGCCAAGATCAACCCGAGCGACATCGCGGCGAAGGTGCAGTTCGACTATCTGTCGGCCTACCTGTGCTTCTTCACCGGTGAGGCGCAGAAGGCGCGCCGCATCGCGAGTGCCCACCTGAACGACCCGGTCGAGCACTGGCAGAAGCGGTTCAAGACCGTGATCGCACATCTGGACGAAGCCGAGGGCAAGACCGCACCGGCTGCGGCGGAGCAAACGCCCGACAACCTCGCCGCGACGGCGCCGGCGCTTGAGCTGGCGGTCGAAGGTCGCACCGTGGCGGTCAGCTACAAGAACCTCGACGAGGTCGAAGTGCGCTACTACGAGCTCGATGTCGAGTTCGCGTTCTCCGCGCAACCGTTCGCTGGACCAGACGGTGCCTCGGCCGCATTCGTGCAGCCCAACCACCGCGAGACCCGCGTCCTTGCCAAGAACCAACAGCAGCTCGCCTACGAGTTGCCGCAGCAGTTCTGGCAGAAGAACGTGCTGGTCGAAGTGCGCGCCGCCGGCCTGGTTCGCTCGCGCCAATACTTCGCCAACGCTCTAGACGTTCGCTTCCTCGAGTCCTACGGCCAGGTAGCCGTCACCGAACCGACGAGCAACAAGCCGCTATCGAAGACCTACGTGAAGGTGTTCGCCAAGCTTGGCAACGGTCAGGTTCGCTTCCACAAGGACGGCTACACCGACCTGAGAGGCCGGTTCGACTACGCCTCCCTATCCGACGACCCGAACCGCGGCGCCACCCGCTACGCAGTCCTGGTCATCGACGAGAAGCGCGGCGCCGTCATCCGCGAAATCAGCCCCCCGGCGAGGTAACGAAGAAGGGCGTACGGTGCCTGGACAAAAAAACACTTCCTCGCCTGCAGGCGAGGAAGTGTTTTTTTGTCCAG
>CAXBFC010000695.1:0-2323 GCA_963974725.1 uncultured bacterium
GACGACCAGATTGTCGAACTCAATGGTTTGGGCTTCCGCCTCCTCTGAGTGTTGATTTGCATCCAAAGTTGAGCCACTAGAGCAGATATTTGCATCTAAAAATGACCCACGTGTAACCCTTCTCCCGCCGATGGACAGCGGGAGTGATTAAGGAGTGATAGACGTGGATTTATTGAGTGTGATTCGACGCTGGCACAGCCGTGACAAGCTGTCGATGCGTGAGATAGCAAGACGAACGGGGTTATCCCGCAACACGATCAAGAAGTACCTGGCCAGCGGCGAGGTAACGCCGAAGTACCCGGCCAGGAAGAGCGTCAGCAAGCTCGATCCCTATGCCGAGACGCTGGCGAGCTGGCTCAAGCGCGAGTCGAAGCGCAACCGCAAGCGCCGCCGTAACCTGAAGCAGCTGCACCGGGATCTGGTGGCACTCGGCTTTGCCGGCTCCTACGACCGGGTTGCCGCGTTTGCCCGCGACTGGCGCCAACGCGAACGCGAGCGGGCCAACCGGGCCAGCAAAGGTGCTTACGTACCGCTCGCCTTCGAGCCTGGCGAGGCCTTCCAGTTCGACTGGAGCGAGGACTGGCTCCGCATCGGCAAGAAGAAGCTCAAGCTGCAGATCGCCCACTTCAAGCTTTGTCACAGCCGGGTATTCTTTCTGCGGGCCTACCTGACCCAGACGCACGAGATGCTGTTCGATGCTCACAACCACGCGTTCCGGGTGCTCGGTGGCATTCCGGAACGCGGCATCTACGACAACATGAAGACCGCGGTCGACAAGGTCGGTCGCGGCAAGAAGCGCCTGGTGAACGCACGCTTCAGGGCTATGGTCAGCCATTTTCTGTTCGAGTCGGAGTTCTGCAACCCGGCCGCCGGCTGGGAGAAGGGCCAGGTGGAGAAGAACGTGCGCGATGCACGGCACCGTCTGCTGCAGGATGCCCCGGACTTTGCCGACCTTGCCGAGTGCAACGCCTGGCTGGAAGAACGTTGCCAGGCACTGTGGCAGGAGACCGCACACCCGGAACAGGGTAATCGTATGGTCGCCGAGGTCTACGAGGACGAACGCAGTGCCCTGATGGCGATGCCGCCGCCGTTCGACGGCTTCGTCGAGTGCAACAAGCGGGTCTCACCGACCTGCCTGGTGGTGTTCGAGCGCAACCGCTACAGCGTGCCGGCGGCGTTCGCCAACCGGGTTGTGAGCTTACGTGCCTATGCCGACACGATCGTGCTGGTGGCTGAGGCCGAGATCATCGCCGAGCACGAACGTGTCTTTAACCGCGATCACAACAGCAAGGGCACCACTGTCTACGACTGGCGCCATTACCTGGCGGTCGTACAACGCAAGCCCGGGGCACTGCGCAACGGCGCCCCCTTCGCTGAGCTGCCCAGCAGCTTCAAGCGCCTGCGCTCGGTCCTGATGAAGCGCGACGGCGGTGATCGGGAGATGGCCGATATACTGGCACTGGTCCTGCACCATGATGAACAGCTCGTGGAGAAGGCGGTACGCGAGGCGATCCAGAGCGAGGTGGTCTCCAAGACGCACATCCTCAATCGCCTGTCTCGATTGCTCGATACCCCACCACCGGCGGCGCTTGAGCCGCCACCGGCGTTGACCCTGCGTGAAGATCCGATCGCCAACACGGAGCGCTATGACAACCTGCGGGGGATAAGCCATGTCCGCTGATGCCGTCGTTACGACCCTCAAGTCGATGAAGCTGCACGGCATGGCTGGGGCCGTGGCAGAGCTGGCTGAGCAAGGCTCACCGGCCTTTAAGCAGTCCGGCGAGCTCCTCGACAAGCTGATCAAGGCCGAAGTCGCTGAGCGAGAGGTGCGATCCATCAACTACCAGATGAAGATCGCCAGGTTCCCGGCCCATCGCGACCTGGCCGGGTTCGAGTTCAAGGAAAGCACGGTCGCCGAAGGCCAGATCAAGGCACTGCACCGCTGCGAGTTCCTCGACGACACCGAGAACATCGTGCTGGTCGGCGGTCCTGGCACCGGCAAGACGCACATCGCCACGGCCATCGGCGTGCAGGCGATTATCCATCACCACCGCCGGGTGCGGTTCCTCTCAACGATCGAGTTGGTCAACGCGCTCGAGCAGGAGAAGCTCAACGGCAAGCAGGGACGACTCGCCAACCGCATGACGCACGTCGATCTGGTGATCCTCGATGAGCTCGGCTACCTGCCGTTCAGTCAAACTGGTGGCGCACTGCTCTTCCACTTCCTCTCCAAGCTCTACGAGAAGACCAGCCTGGTCATCACGACCAACTTGAGCTTCGCCGAATGGCCAACCGTCTTTGGCGATGCCAAGTTGACCACCGC
>CAXBFC010000696.1:0-2319 GCA_963974725.1 uncultured bacterium
GCTCCGATGGTTGCGCCAAACCGCCGCCGCGGTGCACGAGCGATTCGTCAAAGCCCTGATCCATCGGTCGCATAGGGTAGCAGTCGCCGAGGTGCCACTTGCCGAAGATGCCGGTCGCGTAGCCTGCGGTCTTGAGCGTTTCCGCGATGGTCGTTTCGGCCGGCTCCATCATCGATCGACCGATCCACGTGTCGACCACGCGCGTCCGGTAGTTGTAGCGTCCGGTCAGCAAGCAGGCGCGCGTCGGTGAGCAGACCGGGCTGACGTAGAAGCGATCGACTGTGGGGCATTGTTTCGCGAACGCGTCGAGGCGCGGCGTCTCGAGCACCGGGTTGCCGGCGCACGAGAAGTCGCCGTAACCCTGGTCATCGGTCATGACCAGCACGATGTTCGGCCGCGCTTTGGCGACCTGGCCTTGCGCCGCAGCGGCCGTTGCCAGAAGCAGGGAGGCGAGCAGCGCGGAGGACACCGTGGGGGCGATCGTGGGCATGGCTGCCGCCGAGTCTAGCGGCCCGGCCCAAAAGCCGCGCACAACGCCTGCGGCGATCTCGCCGCACTTGGCGGCCGACGAGAGCTTCGCCGAAGCAATTCGCCTGCGTTCTCGCGCAGCACCACGCACGGCCATTCCATCCACACGCGAGGCACGCTGACTACCGGCCGCACCTCTGGCCTTGCTAGTCCTTCACCTGGTGCAGATGCACATCTCGTTGCGGGAATGGGATGCCAATGCCTTCGGCATCAAAGCGATCCTTCACGGCGCGCGTGACGTCCCAGAAGATGTCCCAGTAGTCCGCGGTGTCTGCCCATGGACGCACGATGAAGTTGACTGAGGACTCGCCCAACTCGTGGACCTTCACGATGGGAGCCGGTTCGGCGTGCACCTTGGGGTGGCTGGTGATGATCTCCTCTAGCAGTGCTTGGGTCTTCTTGAGGTCGTCGCCGTAGCCCGTGCCAAATTTCATGTCGACGCGGCGCGTCTTCTGGCCGGTGACGTTGGTGATGACGTTGCCCCAGATCGAGTTGTTCGGAATGATGACGGTCTGGCCGTCTGGAAGGCGGAGGGTGGTCGAGACGAGTGTCATGGCATGGACCTTGCCGGTGACTCCGGCTGAGGTCACAACTTGCCCGACGTCGTATGGGCGGTAGATCAGGATCATCAGTCCAGATGCAAAGTTGGATAGCGTGCCTTGCAGGGCGAAGCCAATCACCAGGCCTGCCGCACCAAGCGCTGCGATCAATGGCGTGATGTCGACCTCAAGCTGTCCGAGCGCGATGATCAAACCAATCAAGAAGACAGTGCGCCGCGCAACGTTGACCGCGAAGCTGCGCAGCAGATCGGTCGTATTCTTGAGGCGATTCACGGCCTTGCGCACGATGCCGCCGGCGACGGACGCGAGAACCTTGAAGGCAAGCAGCGTCAGCAGGAACTTCAACGTGTTCAGGCCGAACCGAATGCCGCCTTCCGCTGAGACGATCCAATCCATCACGAACGAAAACGAGAACCCGGTCGTGGTCGAAGCGTCGATGTATTGTTCGAAGCGCTTCGCGTCCCCGCCCCGAGCGTTGAGGGCTCGGGTGACCCGATTGAGGTTGCGTAGCAAGCGAATGCGATCTTCGCGCAGCGATGTGAGCTGTGGACCCAGCGTGTTGGTGTCGTTGGTCTGCAGTTGCAGAATCTGGTTCTGACTGATCTGCGTGTTGAGGGCCACGAGGTGCGCCATCCACGCATCGGCCTCGACCTCAAGCTGCGCAGCGGTCAAAGGGTTGAGTCGCAGGCGCAGCACCTCTTCGTCGACATCCGTCTTGTCCGCCGTCGTGGCGACATACGGAGTGGTTTCTTGGCCGAAGGATGGGCTGGCGACGCACAGCAGCGTCAGGAGAACGAGCGAGAGGCTTCTGATCATGGATGGTTCGGAGGTTTGGCGGTGGCCGGGCAGACCATGTTGGGGATGCCGTGCGGGAAAACAACCACGACCGAACTCCTGTGGGCCACGACCGAACCCCGTGGGGGTCGTAGCGGCGTTCTCTGAGGTCCGTTCGCACCGTGTGTTGTGCTTGCGGTTGCATCAGGTGGGCAGGCCGTCGCGCCTTGGCAGGTTGCCGGATAGGCGTTCGTAACTCGTGTCGGAAGCGAGCGGTATCCACCAACTGGATTCGAATCCGACAGCCGTCACAGCAACGATGCGAACGCTTGCCCGAGGCCCGCGAGCAGGCAGTCGGCGGCGGCGGCATCGAACGTCATCGGCGGGCGAATCTTCAGCACGTTGTCGTGTGGCCCGTCGGTGCCGATCAAGATGCGCTGTTCGCGCAGGTGATTCT
>CAXBFC010000697.1:0-2317 GCA_963974725.1 uncultured bacterium
CGATGTACTTCGCACTTTGGTGCCCGATGCACGCGTTGGCCTCGTCACCTACCGCGACCGCGGTCGTCGTGAGGAATACCTCGTGCGCCAGGTGCCGCTCGACGTCGACTATTGGCGCGCGACCAACTTCGTGCAGTTCGTCGTCGCCGAAGGTGGCGGCGATCGCGCCGAAGATGTGCGTGCCGGACTCAACTCAGCCTTCAAGCAGGATTGGCGGCGCACGGCACGCCGCGTGGTCGTGCTGGCTGGCGACGCGCCGGCCCACGAAGACGACTTCCACAAACTGATCTCCGAGGTGCAGCGCTTCTCGATGAACCGTAGATCGTTCGTGCACACGCTCATCACGAGCCCTGAGCGCGCTGGCAATGACACGCGAAGGCACTTCGAACGCATTGCCAAAGCCGGCCGCGGAACCTGTGAATCCATCGAGAACCGCGACCGCATTCTGCAACGGGTGCTGACCCTCGCGTTTGGCACACAATACGAGAACGATCTGAAGCGGGTCACGGCCAACGTTGACCGGGAACGCCGCCGGGTCGACGTGAAGTCCCTGCACCTGGTGCGGCAAGGCGGCCGCGATTTGCGCCAGGCGCTGCGCGAACGGCCGGTGCCAACCACGCTGTGGAACGCGTTGATCAAACGGCCTCGACGGTCGACCGCAGAGACGCTGCTAAACCTGCTGGCGGACTCCCGGACGCCTGCCCATACGCGCCATGCAGCGGCAGCAGCGCTCCAGCACATCCTGGAACTGCCAGTGCCACCGATCGATACCGAAACCAACGACCCGCCATCGAGCCACCGCATCGCCCGGCTGCGCAAGCTGGCCAAAGAGCTACCTGAATAGCCGGCCGCCAGCGCGGTCGCCTGGTTGGTTCGCGCAGTTTCTCCGCGATCTGCCGCGTCACTTGCTGCCCAGATGGCGGCCAACGACTCCCTGGCAGACTGACGATCACCCCCCGCGGGCGCCAGCGACGATGGCTCGGGCAGGATGCGCCAAGTAGCTGTCTTCCAAGCCGAATCATGAGTGCTATGGTCATGGTACCCGTGACGCTCAAACTTCCCGACCGCCTAGGCAGACCCCTCCGCAACCTGCGCCTGTCCGTGACGGACCGCTGCAACTTGCGGTGTCAGTATTGCATGCCGGAAGAAGATTACGTCTGGCTGCCCAAAGGCGACGTGCTGTCGTTCGAAGAGATCACGCGCGTGGTCGATCAGTTCATCACGCTCGGCGTCGACAAGGTGCGACTCACCGGCGGCGAACCGCTGCTGCGTTCGCAACTGCCCGTGCTGGTCAAGATGCTGGCCGAACGGCCTGAACTGCGCGACATCGCGATGACGACCAACGCCGTGCTGCTCGCGAAGCATGCACAAGAGTTGAAGGACGCAGGCCTACACCGAGTGACGGTCAGCCTCGACACGCTCGATCCGGACACGTTCGCGATGATGACGCGGCGCAACGATCTAGAACGCGTCTACGAAGGACTTCGCGCGGCGAAGGCGGCAGGCTTCGAGCACACCAAGATCGATACGGTCGCGATCAACGGCGTCAACGACGGCGAGTTCGTGCAGCTGATTGAGTTCGCCCGTTCGGTCGGCGCCGAGCTGCGATTCATCGAATACATGGACGTTGGCGGCGCGACTCGCTGGCGTATGGATCGCGTCGTCACCCGCAACCGCATCCTTGAGATCCTGTCGGCCAAGTATGGCTCGATCACCGAGGTTCGGCGCACCGATGCGGCGCCGGCTGATCGCTTCGCGCTACCGGACGGCACGACGTTCGGCGTCATCAGCTCCGTCACCCAGCCATTCTGCGCAACCTGCGATCGCGCCCGGATCACCGCCGACGGCATGTGGTTCACGTGTCTCTACGCCGAGAACGGCACCGACCTGCGACAACTGATTCGCAGCGGGGCCAGCGATGACGAGCTGCGACAGAAGCTGGTCGAAGTCTGGGCTGCACGCTCCGACCGGGGTGCGGAAGTTCGAGCAGGTATGACCGAACGTGCGCCGCTCGCCGAACAAGCCAACCTGCGCAACAACCCGCATCTGGAGATGCACACCCGAGGCGGCTAGCTCGAACCGAGCAACAGATTTGTTGCGCTGCCATCCGCCCGCGAGCCGCTAGATTGCCGACTGATGACGACTGTCGCCGCCAGACACCTCGCCGTGATCTCGGCCCTACTGTGCACGCTCACGAGCTGCGCGACCCGCTCTCTCGGGCACACCTACCCGACCTTGATCCCCGCGCACGCGATCACGACGAACGGCGATCCGGTGGTGCCCCAGGGCAGGCCAACGAAGGGCTGGATCGACCACG
>CAXBFC010000698.1:0-2316 GCA_963974725.1 uncultured bacterium
ACGACGTCGATGTGCGGCAGCTGATCGAGACGATGCTCGAGGAAGAGCCGTCGCCAGCGGACGAAGAGTTTGGGACTCGGCTCGCAGCGTCGGACGCGATCGTGCGCGCTGCTACCGTCTCTACCGCGCATTGCATCTGGGGTGCCACCAACGCGGAAGAGCAGCGTTGGACGCGTGACCACAACTGGTGGTACTTCGCCGTGCCCAGGCAGTGCGGTGCCGAGATGGAGGCAGACCTTGCGCGCCAGGTCAGTACCCAGGACTGCGACGCGTCGGATTCGTAGCTTTGCAAGCCTCACCGCGCCTGAAGTCATCGGGTGAGTGGGCGGTTGGCACGACCAGTTGGGCATTCGGGTATTCGTGATCGCGACGGCTTGAAGGGTGCTGTCGTTACGTGGAAGACTGCAGCGGCCACGGGCCGAATTGCTCGCAGACTTGCGTAGGCCATCCGAGACCTGCAGGCCCCCGTCCCTCTCAAACTGGGACCCATGGCATCGGGCCAAGCGACCACGCTGCGTTGCGGCAACATCTGCCTACTGCGTATTGCCGATGGCCTTCGCGATGCAATCTGGACAGACGGGGCGCCCATGGTTGGCGACCACATTGGTGGTTCTGCTCGCGGCTGCGGGCGGGTTGGGGACCGAACAGATTGCCCGTCAGGAGCAGAGTCGGTGCGAGCAGGATACGCAGCAAGAGATGCTGCGCACGTTGGCCAACATTCGCGGCGAATTGGAATGGTCGCTGAGTGCGACCCTTCATCTTGCGACCGGGATTGAAGCGGTCGTTCGTGCCAACGAAGGGGAGATCCGGGGCCGCGAAATGCGCGAGATCCTGCGCGACTTGCGCATCCGCAGTCCCTTGATCCGCAACATCGGCATCGCGCCAGGCAATCGCCTGACCTTCTGCGAGCCACTCGAAGGCAACGAGTCAGCGATCGGCCTCTATTATCCAGACAACGCCAAGCAGTGGCCCGGCATCGCTCGCGTCATCGCCACGCGTAAGCCATTCCTCGCCGGACCGAT
Source organism: uncultured bacterium (assembly GCA_963974725.1). GTDB lineage: Bacteria > Planctomycetota > UBA1135 > UBA1135 > UBA2386. The sequence continues at coordinate 1,023 of CAXBFC010000698.1, forward strand.
CGATCTGGTCCAAGGGGGCCAAGGGCTGATTTATCGCACGCCCGTGTTCCTTGCGTCGGGCGAGTATTGGGGCATCGTGAGCACCGTGCTCGACTGCACCCGGCTGTGGCAGCAAACAGAGTTCAAGAACCCAGAGTTCCGCAATGCCGTGATTGTCGGAGCCGATGCTTCGGGAGCATCTGGCAAGGCAGTGTATGGCGACCCTGCAACCCTTCCCACAACCGAGCTGGCGAGCATTGCCATCACCATTCCTGGCGGCAGTTGGATGCTGCGACTGAGGCCGGACGATGTGGTTGAGAGTTCGATGGCCAGCAGCATTCGCCTGGCGGGGTTCGGCGCGACGCTGGTGTTGTTGGCAATCCTGCTGCGCTTGATCCAGAGTTCGACGCGTCTCACGCGGCTGAACGCGGACCTGCAACAAGCCAAGCAAGTGGCGGAAGCCGCGACCCAAGCCAAGAGCAACTTCTTGGCGATGATGAGTCATGAGATCCGCACACCTATGAACGGTGTGTTGGGCATGACACAGATTCTGGTCGACTCGGAACTACCTGATCCGCTCAGTGACTATGCGCGCACCGCTCGCAGCAGCGCCGAAGGTCTGATGGGCTTGCTCGATGACATCCTCGACCAATCCAAGATTGAGGGTGGTCACATGACCTTGGAGGATATCGAGTTTGGGGTGATCGAATTGGTCCAGGATGTCACCGAGTTGTTTGCCGTCACTGCTCATCAGAAGGGGCTGGACCTGATCTGTGCCATCGACCCAGCGACTCCTGCCACCATTTCGGGAGATCCAACTCGCTTGCGCCAGGTCCTCGTCAACCTATGTAGCAACGCGATCAAGTTCACCAGCCATGGCTTCGTGCGCATTGCCGTGACGACGACCGGAACCGCGGCGCCACGAATCGTCTTTGCGATCGAGGACAGCGGCGTTGGTATCGCGAGCGATTCCCTGCCGAAACTGTTCCGGCCGTTTGAGCAGGCGGATTCTTCGACGACACGACGCTACGGCGGAACGGGACTCGGGCTGGCGATCTCGCGATCGCTGGCGCGGTTGATGCAGGGCGACGTTCGAGTGGTCAGTACCGTTGGGCGTGGCACGACGTTCATGCTGGAAGTGCCGCTGCAAGGTCCGCGTTCAGCCAGTCGTGCCCGGGATGCTTCTCTGCCGGAAATCCCGGTGTTGCTGGCATGTCAACAACCGCAGCAGCGCGCCGCCATCGCCGCCTGGCTGCGGTCTTGGGGCACGCCGTTCCAGGAAATCGACGACCTCGACGCGCTGGCCGAATGTCTG
>CAXBFC010000699.1:0-2312 GCA_963974725.1 uncultured bacterium
CGGGGCGGGCGACAGCGAGGCGGGCGACAGCGGGGCGGGCGACAGCGGGGTGGGCGACAGCGGGGCGGGCGACAGCGAGGCGGGCGACAGCGGGGCGGGCGACAGCGGGGTGGGCTACTTGCCCTGTGCTGATGGGCTAGCTGCTTTGTGCGCGCGCGTCGGCTGGTCCGCTGGTAGCACCTCTTGGCTGATGAGCTGAGGCTTGGCGGGAAGCGCTCCGGATTGCAGCGCGGCGACCAGTGCCTCGGCTTGGGGCAGGTCGAAGTTGCCGCTGATCATTCCCGGCCCGGTAATCTTGGCAACGAAGATGGGGGCGGACAGCAGTTCGCCGTCCACGATGATGGCGCTCGAATGGCGGATGTGTTTGTGGCTCCAGGCTGCATACGCCTTCCGGCGTTCTTCGACGAACTCGTAGCACACGCCAGGGTCGCCGTTCTGGCCGACGGTCAGGCGGATCTTGTCGCGCTGGAGGTCACGGTGCGAGAAGCTCGTCTCGTGCAGATTGATCGCGATCAGTTCAACCAGGAATGCGTCTTCATCGTTGAGCATCGCCGCCGGCACGCGCTGGTTGTTCCATTGCTCGTCCGTGAACGCGCGAACGGTTGCTTCGCGAGTCGCCGGGAGTTGCGACAGGGAGTAACTCCATTGGCCTTGGTCGGCTCGAACTTTGCGCGGTACCCAGCGAATCTTGCTTGGCGCCGCGGGGCGGTATTTGTCCATGGCGCCGAGGTTCTCTTGAAGCTTCGCACGGCCGCCCTTGTCTAGCCATGCTTCGAGGCGTTTGCGCTCTAGTTCCAGACCGAGATCGGCTTCTGCGTAGTCGTCCCGCGCCAGCATGCGCATCTCCAGAGTGCCAATGGACTCGATGCGTTGGCGAGCCATCGCAATGTCTTCGTCCCGAACCGTTGCCAGGTCGACTGAGAACGACGCTGCCCCGAGCCGCGTCACCACGGCGGTGCTGAGCCGTATCGCCACGGCGTCCACGGCTTGCTTCAGCAGTGACTCCATGGTGTTGCTGGCATCGCGCTGCAGCGTGCGCTGCAACGCGTCGACCGGCAGCTCGTAGACGAGTCGGGTGATGCGCGATGTTTGCTTGCTCTCTACACCATCCGGCTGTTGGCCAATCAGGTGCGTGCAGGTGTTGGCGAGACTCAATGCCAACATGCACAGGGTCGCTAGGACGGAGGTCTTCATCGGTATCGTTCGCTGCCGGGTGGGGGGGTGTACGGCGAAGTAGGTTCGAAGTGTTGCCACAGCAATGCCGAGACTTCGCGAAGCAGCACGTACCCCTGGTTGTCGCGGCCCCAGCTCTTGTCCTGCTGATTATTGGTGATGACGCAGAACACGTAGTCGCCATGCGGTGCGTGCACCAACACGGCTTCACTGCGCGACTGGCTGACGGCACCTTGTTTGCTAATCGTCTGCACGTTGGGTGGGATCATCGACAGCGCTTCGCCATCCCAGTAGATCCGTGACAGGCAGCGCTGCATCTCTTCGCTCGCAGCTGGTGAGACCAGTCGCCGATCACGGATCGCGACCAGCAGGTCCGCCATTTCGCGCGGCGTCGTCTGGCCCCAACCAAACTGTTTCCAGTTGTCTTTGCGGCCTTGGGTGCGCGAGTTGACCCGGGTCTTGGCGAAGCCATTGTCGGCGAGCCACTGATTAATCTGCGTGCCCTTGCCCGCGAGCTCTTGGCACCACAGCGCCGCCGTGTTGTCACTCGTCGTGATCATCAGCATCGCGACCTTGTCGAGCGTGACTACTTGATCCGCTTGGAACGAACCGAGCAAGTCTTCGCCTGCGTAGAGGCGATCGATCGTGTAGGTCAGCTTCTGTCGGTAGCTGAGTTCGCCGCGTTCGATCTTGTCAAACAACGCGCCGAGGATCGGTGCCTTGATCATGCTGGCGGTCGGAAACAGCGTGTCGGCGGCAATGCGCACTTCTTCGCCGCTGTCGAGGTGGCGAACGTAGATGCCGACGTCGCCAGGGAGGGCCAGAGCTAGCTCGCGGAGTTGCTCGTGCAGCTGCGATGCCCCTGGCTGCGATGCATCAGGTTGCGATGCCTCTGGCTGCGATGCCCTTGGCTCCGATGGCGCGGTCCTGCAGCTACTTGCGAACAGTATGCCCGCCATGAATAAGCCCGTTTTGAATGAATAGCTCATGGCAGCGTGATCGGCGTAGCGAAGGCCGTACCGCATTTGCGACAGTACTTGGCTTCTTGATCTGGTTCCTTGTGGCCACAGTCGACGCACAATCGGGTTGGGCCGCGATTCGCAATGCGTTCGGCAGTGAACTCCGCGCCGACGATGCCG
>CAXBFC010000700.1:0-2308 GCA_963974725.1 uncultured bacterium
CGCCTGCCAACGACGCCTAGGGACGCAGCCGAGATGCCATTCGATCCTGGCACCAAGTCGGCGACCATCGACGTTCCCGCTGGCGTGCCGTCCGTGATCCAGAACTCGCGGCCGTGCACACCATCGTTGGCCGTGAACACCGCTCGATCCCCCAGTGACACAAAACCACTCGGAGAACTGCCACTGGCTCCGGGCAGGATGTCGCGGAGCAACTGGGTGCCCGAAAAGCTGCCATCGCTGACGAAGACTTCGATGCCACCCGACGGCGGAGTCTGGCCGGAGAAGACCAGGTAGCGCCCAATCGGAGTCATCTGCCTGGGCTGGGTGCTCGCAGCGCCGGGCAGGTAGTCACGCACCATGCCGGTGCCCGCAACCGTTCCATCCGTTCGCCACAACTCTTCGCCGACCGCCGCAGTCCAGTTCGTGAAATACACATGATCGCCCATGCGTACAAAGACCTCGCTGCTGAGACCGACCGTGCTTCTGGCCGCAAGCTGGAAGGTTCCCGATGCCGAGCCATCGGTGCGCCACACATCGTCATAGACGGTGAACACCGTGATGCCGAACAGGTCGACGGCGTGATGGCTCGGCCCCGCTCCACTTGGAAAACTCGCGATCTCGGTGACGGTGCCCTGCGAACAACACACGCCGGTGAGCGCAGCGGTCAGTAGTAACTTGGCCCATCGCAACTGGGCTGATAGCAACTGGGCGAGAACGGGACACGCGACGGTGGTCTTCACAGTAGTTGGATTGAGTAGGTGATCGCGGCGGCGTAGCAGACGAAGCAGTTCGCCCATGGGCAACACCGTATCATGTGGACGTATCCGGTGTGCTTGCGCCGCCCCCATGGGCTTTGCGTGCGATGCCCCCTATAAGGGTGTCATGCCCAACGAGACCACCGGTCCGGTCGCGACCGAGATGATTCGCCGCCTGGAAGCAGCACTTGCGCCGACCCGCCTCGCGCTGCGCAACGATAGCGACAAGCATGCCGGACATTCCGGCCATGACGGATCGGGTGAGAGCCACTTCTCGCTCGAGATCGAAAGCGCCGCGTTCGAAGGCCTCAACCGGGTCCAGCGTCAACGCCGAATCTACCAAGCGCTCGGCGAACTGATGAACGCGCCGGTTCACGCGTTGCAGATCAAGGCGCGCGCGCCGGGCGAAGAATGACCTAAAACGTGAAGGTCATCGCGAGCTGCAAGCCCATGACGTCGCCGAGCATTCCTTCTGCGGTCAGTTGCCAGGCAGCACTCGGCAGCAGGTTGACGCCGACGAATCCGTAGACCAGATTGGCATCGAACTTTGCCTCGGCGTTCAAGTCGGGCACATCGTGTCGGCCGTCGACACGGCGATAAGCCAGTCCCGCGTACGGAGACAGCCATCGACCGGAGTCTGACTGCGGCAGGATCGCAGCTGCCAGGCGAAGATCGCCCTCGAACCATTCGGCATCGGAGCGACTGTTGAGGTAGAGGTTCTCGGACCGGTTGTGGCTCAATTTCAGGCTGGCGCTGGTAGCAAGCGCACCGAACTCGACGAGCCGCGCGCCAACGCGAGTGCCGATCGAAATGTCGGCGCCGTCATCGCGCCATCTGTCGACTTCGAGTGTCGAGGCACCGAGCAAACCTTCGAAGACGAAGCGGTCCGTTGCATAGGAGACTGCTTGATGCACTCGTGTCAGTTGGGCTTCGACTCGTTGCTTGGGGCCGACGCCCGCCGCTGTATTGCCAGTTGTCAGGCTGAACGCGGTAGGCTGTTTGATGTCGAACTTGGATCTCTCGATCGACGTACGGATAGCCCAGCCAGAGGTTCGAGGAACTGGTTCCGGCCCAGCACTGTGGCGTTGCGCGGGCGCCCGGCCGAGCCTCACCTCGCTAGAATCGCGCAGCGCATTCGGCGACACACACGCGGGCAGCAGCAGCAACAGCAGGATTCTGGGTCTTGGCACGACTCTCATTCGCACGAAGTAGTCGCGACGACTCACATGGTAACGATGGCCGCCCCCAAGTCTTGCATGCTACCGAATCCAAGCATGCCAGGCCGCGGCCAAGGACTGGGCAGCGAACCGCCGCTGAATCAGATACCGTCTGGGAAGCCCCGAACCGCACCCATTCGCACCCGGAAAACTGATATGCGCTCGCCCCCCACGCAAGCGGCCATCATCTCGATGGCCATCTTCTTGATGCTCACCGGAGACGCTAGCGGCCAAGCCGGCAACGACTGCGCAAGTGCCGTTCCGGTCACCATCGGCTCCGCCAGTTTCAGCAACGCCGGCTACACCAACTCGCCAACCCCGTGGTCGTGCTGGAAT
>CAXBFC010000701.1:0-2296 GCA_963974725.1 uncultured bacterium
GACGCGTTGCTTTCTCACGTAGAGGATGCCGGCACCCAGCGGGCAGCCGAGCCACTTGTGCAGGCTGGCGCCGTAGTAGTCACAGCCAAGGTCCGGAATCTTGAAGTCCATGTGCGCGAATGCATGGGCTCCGTCGACCATGACCAGCACGTTCTTCGAGTGCGCCATCTCGACGATCTTCTTCACCGGCATGACGTGGCCCGTGATGTTGACGATGTGGGAGACCATCAGCAGGCGGGTCTTCTTGGTGATCGCGCTGGCGTAGAGCTCGACGATTTCTTCGTCGCTCTTTGGGTCCATCGGTAGCGACACGGCGCGGTTCTCGACGCCATGCCGACGGCCGACTTGCTCGAACATCAGCAGCATCGCGCCGTAGTCTTGTTGTGCCATGACGGCTTGGTCACCCGCCTGCCATGGTTGGCCGGCGATGATGGTATCCAGCGACTCCGTGGTGTTGCGCGTGATGATCAGCTCGTCGGTGGCGCAGCCTGCCAACTCGGCGAGGGCGGTGCGGGCAGCGTTCTTGTCGTCGGCTTGTTGCGTGCGCATGTAGAACGCCGCGTCGGTGTTGATCGATCGAACGTGGCCGACGAAGGCTTCGAGCACGTCGTTCGACATCCGCGAGTAGTAACCGTGCTCGAGGTCGATGCGGTCCTTTGGGAGCGCATAGCGCTTGCGCAGCTGGACCCAGAAGTCGGGCGGCTCAGTTGGTGGTCCTGGTAGCGATCCTGGTAGCGATCCAGATGGCTGCGAACGCGCGGTGACCGAGTCGCCAAGGATGGCGGCCGACATCGCACCGCCGATCGTCCGAAGGAAATCGCGCTTGTCCATTCGTGCAGTTGTAGCAGCTCAGCGGTGAGGCCGCCGAGCGCGCGTGGGCTTCTGCCATCACGATAGAGAGTTCCCAAGCCAAGCTTCCGAAGGATTCCCTTGGTAGGCTCGAGTTCCCATGCGCCCAATCGTTCTCTTTGCGGCCAGAAACATCGCCGCCAGGTCTGCAACCGTGCGGGCTGTTGGCCTGATCATCGTGACGTTGGGCTTGGGCTTGTCGCCGCGGCTATCGGCGCAACAGGCCGAAGCGCAAGTGGTCCAGCGGCCGAATGTCCTGTTCATCGCGATCGATGATCTACGTCCCGCCACGGGTAGCTACGGCGATCCGCTTGCGGTGACGCCCCACCTGGATGAGCTGGCTGCGAGGAGCGTTCAGTTCAATCGTGCCCATTGCCAGGTGGCGGTTTGCAATCCGTCGCGGGCGAGTCTTATGGCAGGGCGGCGGCCGGACAACCTGGGCGTTTGGACGCTGCCGATTCACTTCCGCGAAGCGATGCCGAATGCCGTCACGATGCCGCAGTGGTTTCGCAAGTTCGGCTATACGGCGGTGGCGCACGGCAAGATCTATCACAACCCCACGCCCGATCCGCAGTCGTGGAGTGAGGCCATTCGCCCCGGCCCGCGTTTGCCGTCGCCCTATCCGAAGAGCGTGCGCGACGAGACCCGCGCGAGGGATGCGCTGCTGCCCAGCGGCGACTGGAGAAAGGACAGGCTTCGCCATCCGGCGACGGCAGCTCCGGACGTGCAAGATCATGAGCTGCTCGATGGTGCGCGAACCGAGATGGCCATCGAGGATCTTCGCCGCCTAGGCGCAGCTTCCAAGCGGCCGGATGGCAAACCGTTCTTCTTGGCGGTCGGCTACGTGCGTCCGCACCTGGCATTCATCTCGCCGAAGAATTACTGGGACCTCCACGACCCAGCCAAGTTCACTCCCAAAACTGACGCGGTGGTCACGCCATCGACGCCTCGGTACGCGCTCTCCAATAACTCGGAGCTTTCGCACTACGCCGATCTCACCGACTTCCCAAAACCGTGGGCGGATCGCACGGTCGCCCCCGAAAAAGCGCGGCGCCTGATGCATGGCTACTATGCGTGCGTCAGCTACATCGACGCGCAGGTGGGCAAGCTGATGGCGGCGCTGGACGAGGCGGGCCTTGCCGACAACACGATCGTCGTGCTTTGGAGCGACCACGGCTGGAAGCTCGGCGAGTACCGAGGATGGGGGAAGATGAGCAACTACGAGATCGACACGCGGGTGCCGCTGATGATCTCGGCGCCCGGTGTCTCTCAGCCTGCTAGCCAGTCCGAGGATCTTGCGGAGCTGCTCGATCTCTACCCGACGCTGTGCGAACTAGCGGGCATCGAGATACCTGAGTTCGTTGAAGGGATCAGCCTGGTCCCGAACCTTCGCGATCCTTCGGTGAGGGTGAAGTCGGCGGCTTACAGTCAGTACTACAGGAGACTG
>CAXBFC010000702.1:0-2295 GCA_963974725.1 uncultured bacterium
CAACTCGCTCTGGCACTCAGCGAAGCGAGCCTTGAGCGGTGGCAGTTGCTCGAGGCTGAGGCGCAGGCCGACCAGGTCGCGGCCGTTGGCGCGCCCAAACGCGGCCCGCGAGGACAAGCGTTCGAGGTCGAGAACTTGCGCGAGGTGCGACTTGATCAGGGCGCGCAGCTCGGCGTCCGCGTGGATCTCGGTGACGGCATCTTGACGCTGTTGGATCGGGTCGAGCTGCGCCAGTGGCGACAGAATCCAGTTGCGCAGCCGGCGAGCGCCCATGGGCGTGTCGCATCGGTCGAGGATCGACAACAGCGGGGTACCTTCGCCGCCGCGCATGGTCTGCACCAACTCAAGGCTTTGCCGGGTGGTGCGATCCAGGCCCAGGAATGAGCCGTCACGCCACACTTCGAGCCGGCGCAGGTTCGGCAGCGCGCCTTGTTGTGTCTCTTGCAGGTAGGCGAGCAGCGCGCCGGCGCAGCCGATGGCCAGCGGCGAGTCATCGATGCCAAAGCCGGCCAGCGTCGCCACGGAAAAGTGCTCTTGCAGCAGTCGCGTGCCACCGTCGCCGCCGAAGTCGTAGCCGGCGCGGTAGGCGACCGGGGTTTTCGTTTGCGGCAGCCAGGACTGGTCCTTGTCGCGCCGGTCTTCGGACAGCAACAACTCGGCTGGTTCGATGCGCGCCAGTTCGTCGGCCAATCGGTTGTGCGCGACTTCGGTCACGAAGAACGCGCCGGTCGACAGCTCGACCCAAGCAATGCCGCAGCGTTCCTTGCCGAACGATACCGCCGCAAGGTGGTTGCTGCGGCGCCCGTCGAGCAGGGTGTCTTCGGTCAGTGTGCCGGGCGTGACGACGCGAACGACGGCGCGCTCGACAATGCCCTTCGCTTCTTTGGGGTCCTGGATCTGTTCGCAGATGGCGACGCGATGGCCGATCTGCACCAGGCGGCGCAGGTAGCCATCGAGCGAGCGAACCGGCACGCCGGCCATCGGAACCGCGGTTTCGCCCTTGCCGCGCGCGGTCAGCGTGATGCCTAGCGCCTTCGCCGCAACCTTGGCGTCGTCATGGAACAACTCGTAGAAGTCGCCCATGCGGAAGAACACGATCGCATCGGGGTGCTGTTCTTTGGCCGCCGCGAACTGGCGCATCGCCGGAGTCTTGGGCTTGCTCACCGGCGTTCGTCTCCACTCGTCGTCTTGGCTGGCTGGGCGCTCGCTTTGCGCCGCGGTGCCGATTGCAGCAGGCGCACCGCTTCGTCTGCGATGATGTCCGCCGCGTCTTCGGCATCGTCGATGCTGGTCTGATCGCTAAACGACAGCCGCACGACACCGCGTGCCTCGTGCTTGTTGAGACCGATCGCGGCGAGCACATGGTTGTCCGGCTTGTTGCCCTTCGGGACCTTCTTGGGAAGCTTGCTCAGGTGTCGCTGCGTCTTGCTGCCTTGGCCCTTGGTGCTGCGGTCGTCGCTGCTGTGACACGCCGAGCCAACCGAGAACGCCACGCCGCGAGCATCGCAGCGGGTCATCAACGTTTCGCCGGCGACGTCGGGCAGCCGCATCGACAGAATGTGTGGCAGGCGCCGATCAGGGTTGCCGAGTCGCGCCGCGTTCGGCACGGCATCTTGGATGATGTCGAAGACCCGGTCGCACAAGTCACGCGTGTGCACCTCGGTTTCGGCCTGGTGGGTGAGCGCTTGCTCTGCCGCGATCGCGAGGCCGATGGCACCAGCGACGTTTTCGGTGCCGCCGCGCAGGCCACCTTCTTGGCCGCCCGCAAGTTGCAGCGGTGCGATCTGCGCGGCAGCCGCCAGCGCCAAGAACCCCATGCCGCGCGGGCCGTGGAACTTGTGGCCAGACACGGCGATCGAGTCGACGTCGAAGTCGTCAAAGTCGAACGGCAGCTTGCCGTAGGTCTGCACTAGGTCGACGTGGATGTGCGCTTCTGGTGCCGCGCGGCGGGTAAGTTCGATCAGCTCGGTTAGATTGCTCAGCGTGCCGAGCTCGTTGTGTCCGTGCATCAAGGCGACCACGCGCACGTCCGAGCCGAGCGCATCAAACAACGTCTCGGGCGCGATGTCGCCGTGCTCGGTAACCGGCAGCTGCGCGACGTGGTTGCGGAACCGGGTCAGCAACGTGCTGCACTGCAGCAGCGCCGGATGGTCGCTCTGACTCATCAGCACGCGACCGGGCGGGCGCTTCGCTGCCGCGCCAACAATGCCGAGGTAGTCGGCTTCGCTGCCGCCTGATGTGAACACCAGGCTGCCGCCCGCGACGGTGCCGCGCAGGAAGTCGCGGGCATCTTCG
>CAXBFC010000703.1:0-2289 GCA_963974725.1 uncultured bacterium
TGACTTGCTGCCGATCGACGTAACGATCCACGAAGTTGTATTGCGCATCCATGTGTTCGACAGCGCGTCATGTTAGTCGCTGGCGAGGCTGCGAGAAAGTCAGCCCCGCGCGTCGTGCTCGTGCTTGAGGAATTCACTTAGACGGCTTCTTACCCAACTCATTAGGTAGACGAGCGGCCTTGGGAATCAGCGCTTTCGCATCGCTCAGTCGTTCTGGCCATACAAATCGCGGCGCGCTCGATGGATCGTAGCCGGCCAAAGGATCAGATAGCTGTCTTGGCCTTTCTCATTCTCTTCGTCCTCGCCTACCTGTCGACTGCGACTGCCTGGTATGCCCAACGGCGCCCCGAATACAGCCACCTGCGGCACACGATCAGCGAGCTGGGTGAGCAGGGAAGCGCCGACGAGCGGTCCGTGTCCTACCTAGTGTTCCTTCCCGTCGGCCTGGCTTGTCTGTTGGTCGCGTGGCTCTCGAGGACATCGCCCCCCGGAGCACCGGGACTCCTGGTCGCCGTTGGCGCAGCCTACTCCTTGAGTGCGTTGTTTCCCTGCGACCCAGGAACGCCGCTCTCCGGTACCTGGAAGAACTCCATCCACAACCTGGCGGGCGGCATTGCCTACGCCGCAATCGCGTATCAGCTCAACGACCTGGCCGACGGCCCGATGGGGAACTACTTCCAGTTCACCTTGTGGCTTCTCGGGGCCTTCCTCATTGCCTTCGTTGCTGGCTGGCCCCGGCAACGTATTGGTCTGCTCCAGCGACTGGCCGAGGCGAGCATCCTGATCGGCATCGTGCTGCTGCTGTGGCAGTCGCCTTCGCCATAGGATTTGCGCGCCCAAGACACGCGTGATCATCGCGCTGCAATGCGAGGCACGAGGGCCAAGAAGTTTGGCGCACGCCACGCAGTCGCTGCCCGCATGCAGCTGGCACTTGCTTCCTTGCCATGGCTCCAGTTCGTTCCGCCTGCCAAGGCACTCATGTCCTCAGCTCTAGCTCATCGCCTCGGATGAGAGAACCTGGCGCAATCGATCTTGGAAGCCGGCGCCAACCCCGTCCTTCTCGAGGTCCTCTTGGAACTTGGTGCCATCGGCGCCCTCCGTGGCGAGATCCAGAGCGGTGTGCGTCTAGGACTCTGGCCGAAGATGCTCGAACTCGCCGCTCGGGATTACGCGCGGTCGTCCGTCGTCGTCGATCGCGACGTAGCGGAACGTCCCGGTCGTCACGAGATGCCTTGGCTTCGTGAAATCGGAGATCAGCGCGCGGGCCCACGTCTCGAGCCGGATGTCGACGGACGTGCGCCCCACGCGGGTGACTTCCCCGTAGACGCAGACCGTGTCGCCGACCTTTACCGGGCGAACGAACGTCAGCTTGTCGGCGGTGACGGTGCGGCCGTGGGCGACCTCCTTCGCAAGCGTGCCGCCGCCGAGGTCCATCTGCGCCATGATCCAGCCACCGAAGATGTCACCGTTGGGATTCGTATCCTTCGGCATCGCAACGGTGCGCAGCACCAGCATTCCGTTGGGGGCGTTGGGTTCTGATTCGTCGACCATGCGTCCATGCTGCGTGGGCGACGTCCTCCATGCAATGAATGTCGCCCCATCTAGCGTCTGCGCCTGACGCCAGCGAGAACTGCGCACAGTGCCTCGCGCGCTGACGGCGGCTTGAGGCTATCCTGACAGCATGCTCGTTTCGCGGGCCCCAACCCAATTCAGAGGTGAAGCGATGCCCGTTGCCAGCATCTGCCAGCATACCGTCGATACGGTGCGTCCTGTCGAGTCCACGTTGGCTGCCGCGCAACGCACGGCCAGTCGCTGCGTCGGGACCCTCGTCGTAGTCGACGTCGACGACCATGCGATCGGCATTCTGACCGATCGCGACCTGGCGCTTCGCTTCGTCGCGCCCGGACTGGATCCAAGTACGACGAGCGTCGCCGACGTCATGTCGGGCGAGCTCAAGTTGTGCACCGAGAACGAGGCCGTTGATGCCGCGCTCGTGCGTATGCGCGAATACAATGTGCGACGGCTGCCGGTCGTCGACGAGTCCGGCCACCTCTGCGGAATCGTCAGCCTCGAGGATGTGCTGATGCTGCTGACCCGCGAGATGGCGGATATCGGCGCGTTTGTGCAGCAGACGGCGCCGTCCTGGCTTGCAACCTCGTGACGGCCTAGCTCGACTGCGTCTACGTATGGACGTGCTCGACGACGGTTCGTTGGAGCTGACGGAGTTGATGCAACCGACCCTGAGCACCTTCGTGCAGCTCGGCCCGACACCGGTGCCGATCCGCTGCC
>CAXBFC010000704.1:0-2287 GCA_963974725.1 uncultured bacterium
GCCGCCCGTCGTCTGGGCGCGCAGGCCGGGAATCGCGAGCGGGCCTTCCAAGGCGACCGCGATGCGGATGTTGGCACCCTGCTGGTCCGGCGAAGCCGGCAAGCCAGCCGCGTTGTTGCTGGTCTGGTATTGCAGACCTTCCGTGCCAAGCAAGACCGGGTCGAGGATCAGTTGGCGCTCGCCAACCACGATGCGCACCGGCATCGGCACGAAGCCATTGGGCTGCGTTGGATCATCCACAATGCGGAGCAGCTGCACAGCTTCGGTGTTGCGAAGCGAGATGACCTCGCCGCTGGTCGAGCGCTCGACAAAGAACGTGTCGTCGATCTGCAACGGAGCCGTGAAGGACAATCGGATCGCGGCGTTGCGCGGCACGACCGAGTAAGGGATGCCAACGCCACCTTCGCCGAACAACATCGGCGAAACCGTGCGCAGTTCGTCATCAAGTGCGTCGAACGCCGTCGAGAACGCTGTGCCCGTCACATCGCGCGGGATGAACAGTCGCGGCTGCAGCGTGTCGGGATCCGCGGCCAGGAAGTCGTAGAGGATCTCCGCATCGCTGAGATTCGACTCGGTCGGACGTTGGTCCTGGATGTTGCCACCAATGACCACGTCTTGTCGGAACAGCGCGATCGCCGTGCCTTCCGGAGTCACGCGCAGGCCGTAGACATCGACAAGCCGGCCGTACTCGACCAACTTCAACTCGGGCTGCACCGTCGCACCGGGAGTCGCATTGCCGACACCGCCACCACCACTGCCGCTACATCCGGCGAAGGCGAGCAGTGCAAGTGGAACCACAAACGCAGATGCAAAGGAGCGTTGAATCATTTGGCGTAGGGTCGGGCGCTGGGCCATAGGACCTGGAGTTGCAGGACCTTGTGTGTCTGAAAGTCGCGTGTCTGAAAGTCGCGTGTCGGAAAGTCCGGCTGTCGGAAGTCCGATTGCTGACTGCCCGTCTATTGACTGGCAGTCTGCCACCTGTGAGTTGTTTGCCATCTCGGGAAGCAACGAAGGGGAGTGTGGCGACATCGGCGGGTAAGCCATCGTGGAGTAATTGCGATCGCCTCCGCGTCACACCGGCGGTGTAAGCGAGAGCGATCTGAAATGCTGGAGTCTCGTACGAACCCATACTTCCGCCGCGACAGCGGAGGCGAGAGGGGCTCTGGATATGCTACATCGGGTATCGCCGGGTGCCGGGGTAAGCTCCTGACGAACCTGAAGTCTCACGAGAGGGATAACAAACATCATGCCGTCAGATCGGGCAGCTGCAAGCATCCCCAACACCCCATCCCACCGGGACTTGTGAAATCGGCTCAATTTCCGCGGTGGTCACCGGCGAGCGCGTTCCGGCGTTTCCCGGTGCGATTCCGCTCGACCAACTTGTGCACAAGTTGGTCGCTGGGCGGGGAATGAGCTCCCCCATAAGCCGCGCTCGACCGGAAGCTAGCCGTTCTGCCACGTGAAGCCGGCCGCCTCGGCCTGGGCTTCCGACTCGAAGTAGACCCGATTGGCCGACTTGATGCGGCGCACTTCGGCCGCGTTGTAGCGGTGCACGATCCGGCTTTTGCCGTTGCCGACGAAGCGCGCTTCTAGTTCGCGCTCGCAGAAGCCGCACGACAGCGTCGGCGGCGAATCATTCTCGCGCACGCGGAAGTCACGATCGAGATAGCGCACGCCTTCGTTGTTGGTGATGCAGCGCTCGTTGCGGCACCGCAACCCAGCACCGCCCCCTATTCCCGCCGCTGCGGAACCTGGCTGAACCGAGCCAGGCATCGTGGACAACAGGTCAGGCTGCTTGGCGCGCAACTGAATCTTGCCAAGCAAGTAGGCCATCAGCGCCATGCGCATCGGCACTCCGAGCTCCGCCTGACGGAAGTAAATCGACCGCGGATCGTCGTCGAGGTCGTAGCTGATCTCATCGACGCGCGGCAGTGGATGCATGACGCGCGCGTTCTTGGTCGACGCGGCTCCAAGAGTCGAACGTGACACGCGCGGGTAGTCACTGGTGTCTTGCCCCTCGTGACGTTCGCGCTGGGCGCGCGTCATGTAGATCGCGTCGATACGCGAACGGGACAAATAAGCCGTGTGGAAATGCCAAAAACTATGGCCACTAGCTACATTAGTGATGGGTTGGGCAACATACGCATCATGGGCGTTCAAGAAAATGTAGCGGAATACTCCGCCAAAGGTACAACAAAATACTTCTTTCGCTTGAAGGGTAGTCGGGATTGGCTTGATCTTGGCACCTACGATTGGTCCAAGAAAACCGGCTTTTTGCCTGTGGCGG
>CAXBFC010000705.1:0-2284 GCA_963974725.1 uncultured bacterium
GTGCGGCTTGCTCGACGTCAAATAGGCCGCTGCGTTGCTGCTGCCGGCTAATCCCGGCAAATCACCAACCGACGCAGTCGCCGCTTGCACACCGAAATCGCGGCGCAATCGGTGCAACACGTAGTCGGGCAACTCGAAGCCCGGGTAGGGCATCGTGACGATGTTCGCGCCGAATCGAGCGAGCGCATAGCAGAACGAGTGGATCGTTCGCGAGTAGCGAAGGTCGCCACAGAGAACGACTTCAAGGCCTTGCAGCCTGCCCTTCTCCTTCCAAAGCGTGTAGAGGTCGCAGAGCGTTTGCGTCGGGTGCTCGTGCGCACCGTCGCCGCCGTTGATGACCGGCACCGTTGCATAGCGAGCTGCAACCCTGGCGGCGCCATCCTCGGGATGACGCACGACCAGGATGTCGGCGTAGCTACCGCCAACCACTCGCACGGTGTCGGCTAGCGACTCGCCTTTGGAACGGCTGGTCGAACCACTCTCGGCCGCACTGATAACCCCGCCGCCGAGTCGCAGCATTGCGGATTCGAAACTCAGGCGCGTGCGGGTGCTCGGTTCGAAGAACAGAGTCGCCATGATCGCGCCGCGACAAAGGTCCGACCACGCATGCAAGTTCGCACGGAATTCGTCGGCGTGATGGAAGAGTTCGAGGATCTCGGCGGTGCTCAGGTCCTCAATGGAAACTAGGTCACGCTTAACGTGTTCTGCCATCGACGTTGGAGATCATGCCGACGGAGGGTCCGCGGAGCAATCGGCATCGAGGGCGAACAGCTGCTCTCGCTGAACTTCATTGAGCGCGGCGAAGCCGCCGACACCGACGGGATGCTCGCTCGCGGACGCAGGGACCAGGGAATCGCCCACCGCAGGCGGCAAGTGGCGATGGCGGGCGAGCAGGTCACCGAGCGTCACGCGGACCTGCTCCGCATTGGCGGTTTGCGTCGAAACCTCGGTGTCACAGGGGACATCAGCAGGCCACGGAGCCTGCAACAGGTCCGACTTGCTGCGAACCACCAGTGAGCTTTGCGCCAAAAGCGCACGATCACTGCCGGACGGCCCGATCGCACCATCGACGACCAGCACCAGCAAGGCTCCCTGGCGCCACGACCGGCCACTGTCGATCGCCGCCTGATCCAAATCCGACGCAGCGACGCCTTCGCCAGCGGTGTCGACCAGTTCGTATGGGTAGCCGGCCAGAGTCGTGACCTCCGCAATCGCATCGCGCGTCAGGCCCGGGGTAGCGCCAGTCAGAGCACGTTCGCGAAACAGCAACTGGTTGAACAACGACGACTTGCCCGCGTTCTGCTGCCCCACCAGCACCACTCGCAGCGGCTCGACCAGTGCCTGGGCGACGCGGCTGCGTTCGCACGCGGCAGCAAGGGCCGCGCGCCGATCCGGCGAGGTACGCAAGGCGGCCAGTTCGCGGTCAAAGTCGAACGACAACTGTTCGAGCGCCAACGCGAACTGCGCCGTCGACAGCGCCTCGCGCAGCAGCCGTTCGGCGGGGCTACTCGCGGCCGCGATGACGACGCCAAATCGTCGATCCAGTTGATCGAGCACCGCCGGCGCCCCGTGCACATGCAGTTCGAGCAGCTCGCCGGTGCGCGCGACCAGCAAGACGTCATCGACAACCCGGCCGTCGAGTCGCAGCACGGCCCGCATCGGTGGTCGCCCAGCCAGCAATTCGATCGGCTTGCCCGAGGGAGTTTCCAGCGCCGCCAGCACCGACTCACGTTCGTCCCCAGTCACCCCCAGAATGGCGATACCGGCGAGCCCCGGTGGCGACAGCAGCTGCATCTCAGTTGCCCCGATCCAAGACCGCCAACTGGGCGAGGCCGTCGTGCAGCAACTCGGGAACGAACGCCACAGCATCGCCATCGAGTCCGGCGACCCCTAGTCGGCGCAGCCGCTCCGCATTGCCGCCGGTCACCACGAGCATGGCCGAGGGGCAGTGCTTGCGCGCATCGCGAATCAGCCGCTCGACCAGTCCGGCCCACCCCAACAAGACCCCGGCGTCGACGCACTCCTGCGTGCTCTGCGCCGGCATGACGGGTAAGGCATCGAGGTTTGGCGCCGGCAGCGCACGCGCCTTCTCGGCAAGGCCCGCCGCGAATGCCGCCAGCCCAGGTGCGATCGCCCCACCGTGAAACATGCCTGCGCGATCGACCACGTTGACGGTCGTGGCCGTGCCACAGTCAATGGTGATCGCCGCGCCAAACTGACGATGCGCGGCAAACGCGCCCAACCAGCGGTCGGCCCCCAAGGTTGCGGGCGTGGCATAGGCAAG
>CAXBFC010000706.1:0-2271 GCA_963974725.1 uncultured bacterium
CGCGATCCCGGTGTTCTGGACCGACGGCGAACTGCCGGAGATTGCCGTGCTGACGACGATTGGCATGTTCGTGCTCGACATCCTCGGCAATCAGATTGACTCGCTGGCCGGCACTGCGACGGATGGCCTTCTCTGCACACTGCGCCAGGGCAACGTCGCTTCATTATGCGCCGTGGTTGACTCCGGCAGCGACTGGGTTCTGCAGACATGGCTCTCCGACGAGTCTCCTGTTTTGACGTCCGGCACGTTCACCATGCCGAGCGAACCGACCGGCATCACTTCCGTGCGCCTCGACTCGGACAGCTACCCCGAGATGGTCGTGTCCGCCAAGGACTCTGTGCGCCGCGTGTTCTTCGGCTCGGCTGCCGGGCCGACTCTGCTAAGCAGGGTGCACGTGCACGATGTCGATTCCACCACGACGAGTTCGCTGCCGCTGAGTAACGACGTGCCGATGGTCATCGACGACATCGACCGAAACGGCAACCCGGATTTCGTCATCCAGAGTTCGGCCACCAACCAACTGATCGTCATGCTCGATGCGTTGCCGCAGACGGAGAACTTCGTGAGCAATGTCACCACGACGGGTGATGAATCCGAGGGGCTCGGCGCCCCGGGCATGTTGGGGCAGTTTGAGAACGTCGGCACGTGGGCGGCGCCCGGCAACCAGCGGGACCTGTTTGGCATGACCTTTCGCATCCCGTCTTGGGTTCCGAATGGCATGACCGTGCAGGTGTTCGTCTACCGGAGCGATGGCGTCAAGTTCACGCCCGAGGTTGTCGCTTGCTGGCACTACGCGCTGCCGCTGGATCCAGCGGGACGCCTGTTTGACATCCTCGTGCCTGTGGAACAGCACAGTGAGCTCAACCCGGGCGAAGCGCATCGCTACATGTTCGAGTGCAATCTGATCGGCGTCGAAGGTGTCAGCACCGTCGAGGAGACCAAACCGGTCATTTGTCAGTTCGATCTCTACTACGATAGCTCGCAACTCGACTCGGTCCAGTTCTTCCAGGATCTCAACGAGACCTACCTGTCCACTTGGGTCATCGAGACGGGAAGCTTGTTGCAGGAGGATTGGAACGAAGACTCGTTCACGGTGTTTGCGGACCCATTCGATCCCACTACCTCGCTGCCGAGCCGGTACATCGGAACGGTCGTGCCAGTAGGTTCGATGCCCGCCGAAATCGAGCTGCCGAAGTCCATTGGCCCGACGTCGCTGAGCAACGGCAAGTTGCGCCTCTAGGCAGTAGGCTGGACGCCGCGTCTTTAGAAGCCGCGCCCGTGCATCAGCAGCAGCTCCAGGCGGGCTTGCTCGTCGTTGCCGCCCGCCAAGATTCGGCGTGCGGCGAGCATCGCCTCGGCGGGAGCGCGACCAGTCGCCAGAGTCTCGTGCAGGTGTGTCATGGCGTGCAGATGCCGGCCAAGCTGTAGGTCGGTCATTGCGACGATGGTGCAGCGCGCGCCGGCCGCGAGCATGGCGCCAGCGAGCGATGCCGCGAGCGGGTTGCCGCCGCGTCGCCAAGGCGCCACGCCGCCGTTGCACGAGCCTAGGATCACAACCAGACCGTCGAGCTTCAGGCCAGCAACCTGAGCGCGCGTCAAGCTGGCTCCGTGCGGTTCGTCGCGGAACACGATGCTGTCATCGAAGCCGTGCCCGATCAGGTGCGCGACCGACGCGCTGCGCAGGTTCTGCAGCAGCAGTTGTTGATGGATCGTCTGGTCGAGCAGGCAGAGTCGCTGCTCGGCGCCGTACGGTTGGAGCAACGGTTGCACGCGCTCCGTGTCGATCGCCTCGCGCCTCTTGCCGGCTCGTTCGGTCATCAACGCGCCGGCCAGCAGCATCTGGCCGACCGGCCGACGAGCGGCTATTGTGAGTGCTGCCGGGAGGTTGGCGGTGTAGTCGATCGCAAGTCGTTCGCCGAGCAAGTGGCTTTCGTTGCCGAACTGGATCGGGAGTAGATCGAGCGGGGCGTTCTGCAGCATGCCGGCACCGCAGATCGTGACGCGTTTCCAGCTGCGAAGCTTTGCCTGCACGGCGTCGGGCAGCAGCAACTTTGCGACCTGTGCGGCTGGCTTGCGCCACGAATCCGCGCGCGTTGCTGGTCCGGCGAGTGCCTCTAGACATGCATCCATCAACTTGTCGACTGCCGGGCGCAGTCGGATAGCATCTTGCAGCGGCACCAACTGGATGTCGGTTGCGTCGATGACGAAGACGGCGGAATGCAGTCGCCCGGGCACGTAGATGAGCACTCCGTGGTCCTTGCGATTCCCAAG
>CAXBFC010000707.1:0-2260 GCA_963974725.1 uncultured bacterium
GCAAGCCCGAGATGTCCGGGTTGACCATCTGCTCGATGCGGCGTTCGCTGATGTTGGCCAAGGTGCTGACCGCGATCTTGACGAAGTCCATCGCCTGGCTGACCGGCTGGCCGTGGAAGTTACCAGCACTGATCACCGCGCCGGGAAACACCAGCGGATTGTCGGTGACCGAGTTGGCCTCGATGACCATGACCTCCAGGCCATAGCGCACGCCGTCCTTGGCGGCGCCATGCACCTGCGGCGAACAACGCAGCGAGTAGGCGTCCTGCACCTTCTCGCAGCCTCTGTGGCTCGGCATGATCTTGCTGCCCTTGAGCAATGTGCGCAAGTTTGTCGCGGTCGCTTGCTGTCCTTCGTGCGGGCGCACGTTGTGCACGCGCGCGTCGAACGGCTTGTCGCTGCCGCGCAGTGCTTCGACGGTCATCGCACACGCGATGTCGGCTGTGCGACACAACTGCAATGCTTGCGCGACGACCAGGCACCCGATCGCAGTCATGATCTGGGTGCCGTTGATCAGCGCCAGACCCTCCTTCTCACACAACTCGAGTGGCTTGCGCTTGAGCTTCTTGAGCGCGGCGGCGCCACTAATGGCTTTGCCCTCGTGATGCACTTCGCCATAGCCGATCAACGGCAGCGCCATGTGGCTCAACGGAGCCAGGTCGCCGGAAGCGCCGACCGAACCTTGGCTCGGGATCACCGGAATCATGTCGGCGTTCCACAGCGCCATCGCTTGCTCGATCAACTTGCGCCGCACGCCCGAGCTGCCGAGCGCGAGGTTGTGGATGCGCAGTGCAAATGCCAGACGGCTTTGCTCGATGGTCAGTGGCTCGCCAACACCCGTCGCGTGACTCAGCAACAGGTTCTTCTGCAGTTGCCCGAGTTGCTCGTCGGGGATGCGCACGCCTGCCAGCTTGCCGAAGCCGGTATTGATACCGTACATCGTCGCGCCCTTCTTGACCGCCTTGTCGACGATCGCGCGGCACTTGTCGACGCGATCTTTACTGCCATCCGTCAGAGCAATGCGGTTCTTCGGAAGACTCAGCGCGACCAGCGTCGTGAGCGGAAGGTTCGGTTCACCGAGGAAGATCTTTGCCACGCGCGGAGACTAGCGCGGCGGTCGCGCCCAAACCATGGACTCTGAGGAGCATCTCCAAGGCCGAAGCGAACGCAAATCCAGCCGATTCCGCACCAGCAGCATGGCCGAACCTCGACTGCAAGATCGCTGCACCGCCATGCAATGACGACAAATTCGTGGCGTTGTTGGTGAACGCTGGGCAGCAGGCGTAGCTAAACTCTCTCGCCTGAGGACCAGTCCTCAGTGCCCGCTCCGCGGGTTTTGCCCAACTTAGTTACGTCTATAAGTACACCATGCGTATCGCTTTCACCCTCGCTGTGCTCGGCCTGACCGGCGCCAGCATCGCTCAGCAAATGCCGCTCCCGGCATTCGGCAGCACCTTCACCGCATCCCTAACCCGCGGCTTCTGGTTCCAAGCTCCCGCTAGCGCCACAATCTCGAGCCTCGCCGTCCCGAACGAAGCACTGCAAGCGTTCCAAGTCGTCGAAGTCATCGACTTCGGCACGACAGCCCCAACCGCTTGGCCGACGCTGACCGCCGGCACGCAACTCTTCTACGACAATGCGTCGGCTGCCGGCTCGACCATCTCCACGGCGATCCCGCTCGTGAGTGGCAACTTCTACGGCATCCTCGGCGCCTGCACGAGCGCGGTCGGCGACCCAACGTCGTACAACTCATACGGCACCCCCGCCGGCGCGTTCACGAGCGATTTCCTGGGTATTCCTACCCAAATCGAGCGCTTCCTCACGCAGTCCGGCATCGCGGCCAACGGCGGCAACCAGCCGTGTGCTACGGAACCTGGCGGCGCACTCGGTCGCGTCGAAGTCACTCTGATCCCAGCCGGCAATGGCACGCCAGCCATCTCGGAAACGATCGGCTCGGGCTGCATCAACTCGTACGCATCCGTGTATGAGCTGACGGACTCGAACACCTTCGGCCTCAACAACACGATGGTCGGCATCGACTTCATCAACACCGGCTCCGGCTACGTGCTCACCCCTTCGGCTGCTGCGATCCAACCGATCGGCGGCCTCGACCCAGCTGCGGTCGCGATCCCCGGCGTCGGCGATGACGTCGTCATCCCGGTCGGCACCCTCGGCCTCGAAATCGGCTCCAACGGCTGGCTCGCGACCGGCTCCGGCAACAACAACGGCTGGGTCCCCACGGCGGCCGTCGCCCTCAACC
>CAXBFC010000708.1:0-2257 GCA_963974725.1 uncultured bacterium
GGAAGGGATTCCGAGCGGCCAACGCATACCCAAGGCCGTAGAGCGCGATGATCAACCCGAGGCATTGCCAGACTTCGGGATAGAGCGGAAGGCCAGATTCAGCCCTAGCCAACAGCGCCGTGGGGATCAGGACGAGAATCGCGCCTGCCACCACGTCGAAGGTGGCGGCGAGCAAGAGGACGCGAGGCATCCAGCTGGCAGTTGAAATTCGTGGTGTCATGCCGACAGCGTTTCGTCTTCGCAGGCAGATCGGATGCGGCAGTTTCGTACGGCCGGGGCAAATTGCTTGTTGAGGACGCGGTTCTCGCTCGACGGGGTTTGCGTCCGAACCAACGGGTCGCGCACAACGCGGCACGGCCTTTCCCAATCGGCCGCTGGTCTCCCCCTGTACCAGGTGCCCTGCACCACCCCATCGCAGCGGCGAATCTGCTTGGTTCCCCCCGGTGAATCGTGGGTGGACGCAGCGAAGTTTGGCGACGTGTCTAGTTGTCAAAGCGAGACAACACTCGCCCGGCAGCTCTACGCGCCGCCGAATCGCCGAGGCCTGGGCAGCGGTGTCCAGAGGCAGATTTTTTGGCGGAATGCCGCGGTGACTGGCTTGGAAGCTCGCGGGGTGCCGGGGTGCCGGGGTGCCGGGGTGCTGGGATGACGGGGTGCCGGGGTGGTGGGGTGCCGGGGTGCCGGGGTGACGGCTGGGTGGGATTGTGAGCTGGCGGGGTGACGGGGTGGCGGCTGGGTGGGATCGTGAGCTGGCGGGGTCGGGTGGTCCGAGCCGCTGTTTGCTTCACCTGTGCCCCTGCGCTAGCGCGACGTGGCCCTTGGCGCGAGCGTCGGGCAACGGATCTGGTACTATGTTCTGAGGTGTCGCCGGCGTTTTCTCAGTTTGTGCGAATTCCACCGATTGCGGCGCCGCCTTTCAGGCTGGACCACGAACCAATGAACTCGCCAGCTACTGCCAGCACCCGGTGCAATCCCTTGTCTGATCGAGGTTTCGAAGACCTGCTTGCCGCCGCCAAGCGGGGCGCGGCTGACGCGCGCAACGAGCTGTTCCGCCGCTTCTACCCTCGCGTGGAGCAGTTCGTGCACGTGGCGCTGGCGCGCGATCTCCGGGCCAAACGACCGTGGATCAGCGCCCGGTTCAGCACGGGCGATGTCGTGCAGGAAGTGTTTCGCAGCGTGCTCTCGGACCTCGCGGACTTTCGCGGCAGTACCCCGGATTCGTTCTTCGGCTTCTTGTCGACGGTGGTCCGGAATCGCCTGCTCGACCTGCTTCGGTACCACGAAGCAGAGCGGCGCGATGGTCGGCGCACGACCAAGTCCGACGAGGACGAGGTCAGTGCAGACGACGGACCCGCGACCGATGCGCTGGCGGCAGAACGTCGCGCGATCTTCGCCGAAGTTCTGGGGAGCTTTCCAGAGCGCGAACAGGCATTGCTGCGCGGTCGCATTGAGCAGCGCCGCGAGTTCCAGGAGCTTTCGGACGAACTGCAGTTCTCATCGGTCTCCGCCGCGCGTCGTGCCTTCTACTTGGCGCAGGCGCAACTCGTGCTGCGTCTGAAGCGTCGCGATCTGGGGGAGAGCCGTTGAGCGACCCGTTGTATGACGAAGCGCTGGCTGGACTCGTCAGTCGCGCCATGGAGCTGCAAGACGCCGGTGAGGTGCCGGACTACGCATCGATCTGCGCGGGACATGAGCATCTGATCGAAGCCGTGCGTCAGGCCTGCGACTACGCGGATGCTCTCCGAGAAGCACACAGCACCCGCACCGAGACATCGGGCAGCGACGATGGCGAACGCCTGATCGCCGGTCGCTATCGACTCGAAACGCGACTTGGTTCGGGGGCGATGGGCATCGTCTACCGCGCGACCGACCTGGAGCTCGACCGACCGGTCGCCGTCAAGCTGATGCGCGCGTTCGTGGTGGCCCGCGACGAAGCCGCCGCGCGATTTGAGCGCGAGGCACAGGCGCTTGCCGCGGTGCAACACCCGGCCGTCGTGACGATTCACGATCGCGGCGTGACGGGTGACGGCGAGCCGTTCCTGGTCATGGAGTTGCTCGAAGGGGTGTCCATCGGCGACCTGCTTGGTGTCGCGGAGTTGCGCGGCGAGCGCGTGCACGCCGCCACCACCGCCTGGATCGCCGCGGCCATAGATGCGCCTTCGTTGACGGAAAACAGCTTCCTGCGCGCCGCGGTCGACTGGGCCGCGACCGCTGCCGAAGGACTGCACGCAGCGCACCAGGCGTCTCTCGTGCACCG
>CAXBFC010000709.1:0-2234 GCA_963974725.1 uncultured bacterium
AGGTAAGGCGAAGGCCTAACGCGAAGGTTCTGCGAGTCCGCTCACAGAATCCAGCGAGCCCGCTCGCAGGGGGCTGACTTCTTCGTCGCGAACCCTGCCCTCTTGAGAACGCTGCGGCCTTGAGGACCCAGCGGGCCTTGAGACTCAGCTGGCCTTGAGACTCAGCTGGCCTTGAGACGCCGGCCCCGCCGAGAGCCGATTCCGGCCGGCAACACCTACTTGAGGTTGTTCGCGAGCAGCTCGGGTGCGAGCGAGCCGGCCGAGCCGATCACCATCGCGCGCCGCCACGACTTGACTGCCGCGCGCACGTCGTCGTCGCTGGACTTACCGTCTTGAAGCACCGCCAATGCCTGCCAGCGATCGGCGTGTTGGGTCAGCGAGATCGGGCGGTCCATCAGGCGACTTAGCGCCGTCGGGGAGTCCTCGGCGCGCCGCAGAGCCCGCGCCAGCGCGGTCAATACTTCGGGATCCGTCGCGACGCGGAACAGGTCGCGCAGCAGCGGCGCCGCCCGCTTCTTGTCGCGACGTCCCACCAATTCGGCGGCGGCGGCACGCGTCGCGACCGGCATCTTGGTGTTGGTTGCGACCCGGATGGCGTGCTCGACGAGCCGCTTCGAGGGCGGGGCCAGGAAGCCTTCCATCAGTGCTCGGATGCGCGCCGGCTTACGTTCGTCGAGCAGGTGTTGCTCCAACGTGCCGTGCGTGCTGGCTCCGCCGATGGCCATCATCGCGACCAGCGCCTGCCGGCATTCCGCCGGCGACGAACTCTTCAGCGCGCGGGCGGCGATCTCGAGAGCGGGAAGGTGGCGGCTGCGCGTCAGCGTCAATAAAGCTGCCGAACGCAGCTCCGGAGTGGTGCCACGCTTCGCGATACGCACCAGGTCTTCGAGCCAGGGCTTGTTCTGGTCGGGCGTGCGCGAAGCCATCCAGTTGACGATGGCCAATCGCTCGAGATCGCTGCCGCGACGGAGCGTCCGGCGCAGCTCGCCTTGGTCGTGGTTGTTGCGGAGGGGCAGCAGCAACTGCAGCAAGAGCGCGCGAGGTTCCGCGGCGCGGTTGGCTTCGTCGTCGAGCAGTTGTTGCAGCGCGCGCAGTTCGGTGCGCTCGGGCTGACGCGACATTCCGATCAACAGCGCCACCAAGATGTCGTGTTGGCGATTCCAACTGCCGTGCTCGAACAGGGTCAGAGTGCGTGCTACCGACGTGTTGACGCGCTCGGGCGGGACGAGCCCCAGGGCGAACGCTGCAGCCACCCCGAGATCGTTGGTGCGGCCTTCGACCGTGCGCAGTTGTTCTTCCAAGAACGTGATCGCCTGCGGCGTCGCCAGCAAGCCGAGCGCGATGGTCGCGCGATAGCGTGCGGCTGGCACCGGGTCCTGCGCGAGCTGTAGCAAGCGCGGCTCGGCTTCGATCCTTCCGGCTGCTGCGACGATCAAGGCCGCCTCGCCGCGAATCTCGGCGTCCTTGCTATCCAGTCGCTGGACCGCGTCGGCTGCGACCATGCGTTCGATTCCGCTCGCGGGCGGCGCTTGGGCGAAAGCGCTCAGTGCGCAAGCGAGCACCACAACCGCACTTCGCAGCTGTGCCGCGCACCAATGGCCCAAAGACCAGTGGCCCAAAGACCAGTGGCCCAAAGACCAATGGCCCAAAGACCAATGGCTGAGGCGCACACGGTGGCGTTGGCGCAAGGTTTCGTTGTCAGTGGGTCGCTGGTTCACAACTAGAGTCTCGGTAGCATAGTATGCCCGCCCAATCCGCGGGTTGGAATGCGGCTCAGAACATCGTGCGGCAACCGGCAAAGGATCTTGGCTGCGACGACGGTCGAACCAGAGCAAACACCGTTCCAACTCGTCGCTGTTCCCCGAAGTCCTGCCAAACTGCTGATGCGCGTAGCCATTCTTGATGCCTGGTCCGGAGTTGCCGGCGATATGTGGGTCGGTGCGATGCTCGATGCGGGGGCGCCAATGCAGTCGTTGGTCGACGTCGTGCGCTCGCTGCAGTTGCCTGGGGTCTCGATTCGCGACGAAGCGGTAATGCGGGCGAGCCTGCGCGGCACGCACTTTCGCGTCGACATCGGCGGGGCCCCGCCCGGGCAGTTCTCATTGCTGACCGAGCAGCCGCACGCGGCGGTGCAGTTGCCCCAGCACGGCGGCCACGTGCATCGTCGCCTCCGCGATATCGAGCGCATCGT
Source organism: uncultured bacterium (assembly GCA_963974725.1). Taxonomy (GTDB): domain Bacteria; phylum Planctomycetota; class UBA1135; order UBA1135; family UBA2386. The sequence continues at coordinate 2,192 of CAXBFC010000709.1, forward strand.
CGCCAAGGCAGACTTGCCCGATGTGGTGCGCAAGCAGTGCTTC
>CAXBFC010000710.1:0-2197 GCA_963974725.1 uncultured bacterium
ATGCTTTGGCAAGACTTGCCATGGCTACCGGCACTCGTAGTTGCCGCGGCGTTGCCAATCTTCTCGACCCTGCTTGTGCCAGCTTGGCTGATGTGGATGCGGTTCGGCTGCGACGTTCCGGTTCCAGAGTTCGAACTCATTCTGATGGGTCTCGCGTTTGCAGCGGTCACCTTCTTCATTCCTGCCGGCTTCCTCAACGTGGCCCGTACGCGCCGCATCGTGACCGCATTCGATGTGCTCTCGTCGCTGCGCCAGATCCGTGCTGAGCCGCGACGGTACGTGGAAGCCTGGCTCGGTTCGGGGGTCTTGAGTCTGGTGGCACACTTCGCTCTGCCGCTTGCGCCATGGGCCGTAGTCTGGTGCTACCTGGCGATCATCTACAGCTTTAGCGAACTGCCACAAGCCCAGGGCACGGCGACACAGTCGCACACTTGGTACGGCTACCTTCGCGGCCAGCATTGGCAACGCTATCGCCTGCAGCGCGTCGGCGTGGTCGAGTCGTATGAGTTCGACGATGGACCGGAACCAGCGATCGGGCCACCGGAACGTAGGTTTCGGGCGCTGTGCATTGGCCCGCTACGACTGCCGCTTCCCGGATCGTGAGCGGGTGAATCGCAGACCCGTCGCTGCTTCGATGCTTGATCCCGAGGCGGCCTACAAGCTGTGTCAGGAAGCCGTGATGACCCTCGGTCGCGAAGTGCTCGCTAAGCATCGAGCGCTCAGCGGGACCAGTAGCGACCATTGCTGTTCTCGACGAGCACGCGGGCGAAGCGCACGGATGCATCGCACGGCCAGCGCAAGGTTTGTTGTCCTTCGTGGACACCATCGAGCTGCTGGTTGCATTGCCATCGGTCGGCGAACGTCAACGCATTGGCGGCGCCGTAGTAGACCGTCACCTTCGCGTCGGCACCGAGCCCGCGCACGTCGAGTTGCAACTGGGCATTGCCTGACTCGACCTTGAAAGAGTCAGCGGCGACGAGAGTTGGCATCGTGAGCAAGGCCTTGGTGGCCTCGGGCGCGAGCCATGGCAGATCCGGAACAGGCGCCTGCTCAAGGGTGAAACCCGGGTTGGGGCCGAGCTGCTCCATTCCACCCATGCTCATCGCGAAGCGGCCGTCTTCGGTGATCCAGCGCTGCCGGTTGCCGAAGGTGCCAGGTTTACCCTCGCCCTTCATTTGATCCAGCGCGTGCCAACGACCCGCGGCGTCCAGCTGGAACCCGCGATAGCGCATCGTGCGGGTGATGTGTCCCGTGCGTTGCCGTTGCGGTGGACCCGGAACTTCGACAAAGCTGCCGGCCCACAAGGTCGCTGGACTGCGCCTGCCGTGCGGCTTGCGGCCCGCGGCGTAGAGTCGCCACTCGGAAGTCGCCTCGTCGAAGTAGTAGCCGTAGTAGGTGTCGTAGGTCTCGCCCGGTTCATACCGCAGCGCATAGACAACCCGTTGTCCTTGCCAGTTGTCGAACGGGTTCCAGCCGCGTGGCTTCACGCCAGTTCCTTCATGGCCGAAGCCGCCGAAGTTCATCTTCGGGTGACCGACGGCAACCAGATGCGAGAGCTGTTCGATGGGCGGCGCTTGCTTGCCGCGGCCGTAGGACCACATCGAGAAGTTGCATCCCGTCGGTCGCCCTTCGACAGTCCAGCTCGAACCGAAGTATCCGAATGGCGTGGTCATCGGGGAGTAGAAGGACGCTTCACCCGGCGCTGCATCCATCTCCATGACCCAGAGATTGGAGTTGCCAGGCAACGTCGACGCCGAGAAGCGTGTGTGCGCCGCGGCGGGCCGCCAACGTGTGCGAAGCACCGCTGCACCTTTGGCCGCAGGTCCCGTGAGATCGATGCTGGCCACGACTGCATCGGCATCTTTTGATCGCAGTCGAATGCGATGAATCCCAGCATCAAGCGCCAAGCGGCCGGGGAAGCTGCCCTCTTGATCGCCGCATGCGAATCGCACGGACGCGGTTTTGCGGCCGCTGATGGCCAACTGCAGTTCGCCCGCGTGCTCCACGAATACGAACCAACTGACCGAATTGTCAGAATGGAAGCCACGCACCGACGCGAACGACTTGCCCTTGTTCAGTTCGTTGCCAGGCAGCCCTTGTCCGCCTTGCCCTTGCGCAACCAGGCCCTTGCCGTCAAAGAAGCTCTCGTTTGGCGTGAGCGTCAGCGCGGACGTGCCACGTTGCAATAACCAGCTCG
>CAXBFC010000711.1:0-2173 GCA_963974725.1 uncultured bacterium
TTGACGATGTTGGAGCGGCGGGCCCCCAGCGCACGCCGAATGCCGATCTCCCGCGTGCGCTCGGTCACTGTCGCCAGCATCACATTCATGATGCCGATGCCGCCTACGAGCAACGAGATGAACGCAATCGATCCCAACACGATGTTGAAGATCTTCGCGGTCGCTTCTTGTTGCCGCAGTAGTTCGAGCGGGACGATCATCTTGACGTCGTCCTGAGGGCGAATGCCGATGTTCAGAAGGTTGGAGAGCAACAGCGACGTCGGCACGACATCGTTCGTCGTCTTCATCTGCAGCTTGACCTCGTGCAGTTCAATCCGCGTGCGCTCACTGCTGCCGGTACTTCTGCGGCGGATCTCGTCGCCATACCGGGCACGTGAGGTCGTCAATGGCACGAAGACGCAAGAATCGAGCGCCATGCCACCGGGACTTGCTTCGCGCCCCATGTCCTCGAGCACTCCGACGACGGTGAACCGGGTATTGCCCGCTTGCACACTCTCGCCGATTGGGTTGGAGACCGGGAACAGCGATGCGGCTAGATGCGCGCCAAGCACCGCGGCGTTCTCGCGGTGGTCGCTATCGAGCGTCGACAGCCATCGACCACTTGCCAACCCCAGGTTCATGACCTTGAGGTAGTCGGGATCGGTGCCGACCACGATGCTGTTCGCCCACAGGAAGCCGCTGCGAAGACTCTGGGGCGTTTCCCGAACGCGCACCATGCGCTTCGCATGAGGGATCAGGGCGCGGATGCGTTCGGCGTCGGTGTAGGTGAGTCCATAGGCGAACGCTTGGTTACGGCTGCCTTGGCTGCTGCTGGCCGTTTCCGGGGGGCGCTGGCTTCGCACCATCAGGTTGGTCGGTCCGAGCGACTTGAGTTGTTCCAGCGCCTCGTAGCTTGCACCTTCTCCGACGGCGAGCATCGAGATCACGGAGGCGACGCCGAACAACAGCCCCAGAATGGTCAGGAACGACCTCAGCCGGTGCATCATCAGGCTCTTCACCCCGAGCCGAAGGGTCTGGAATCCACGCATCGTAATCGTGTTGGACGGTTCTTCGTTAGCCGCCGGCAGTCGTCGGCGCGACTTGCGCACCCTCGCTCTCGCCCCCATCGGCAGAATCACCGGCCGCAGGATCACCGGCCGCAGAATCCCCATCCGCAGGATCACCTTCGGTTGGCTCAGCAGAATCGTCCGACTGCGGTAGACGCATGCCAACGGGCCTCGTCAAGTGGATGCGCTCGCCTTGTGCAACTCCAGAGATGATCTCGACGTGGGTCAAGTTGTTGCTACCAAGGGTCACCGGCGTTGCAACCGGGCCGTCGGGCGTCGCCTTCCACAGGAAGTGCTGGTCGTCGCTGCGATCGAGCGCGGGCAACGGAACATTGACAACGTCCGGAAGCACGCCGACTTCGATTTCCACGGTGCCGTTCATTCCGGGCCGGATCTGACCAGTGCTGTTGTCGAGATCCACCACCACGATCACGCTGTAGACCTTGATGGGATTGCTGCGCCACGACGGATCCGGCAGCGTCGAGACCTTCGACACGTATCCTTTGAAAACCTGGCCCGGAAAGGCATCGATCTTGATGGCCGCCGGCTGCTTGATCGCGACCTTGTCAATCTGTGCTTCGTGCACCTTGAGCCGGGCAACCATCGTGCGGATGTCGGGCAGGATGACGATGTCCTGGCGCTGCCGCACCTCCATGCCTTCATAGACCGGCTCATCCCAGTCTTCGCGGCCATAGACGACCAGGCCGTCCGACGGCGCCCGGAGAACGGCATGTGCGACCTGTTCATCCCAATTGTCGAGCTGAGCCTTGGCCAGTTTGTATTCGGCTTCGGCACTGACAAGTTCGGCCGACTGCTGCACGCGCCTGGCCTCATTGCTGGCGCGAATGCTCTCCAGTCCGAGCTGCGCATTGTCGGCCTCTTGCTTGAGCTCGATCAACGACTCATGAAGCGTAAACTTGATCAGTAGCTTCAGGTTGTTCCAGGCGACGGAGACGCGCGATTTCTGCCGGTTGTGGTTGATGCGGTCTCTGGCCAGCTCATTGATGGTCACGAATCCCTTGGACGCCAGTCGTTCACTGTGAACCAACGTATCTCGCGCCAGTTCGAAGTCCGCGCGGGCCAGGTCGACCTCGTCGATCTGGGTCAGGATCAGGTTGGCCATGCCG
>CAXBFC010000712.1:0-2167 GCA_963974725.1 uncultured bacterium
CTTGTAGGTGTTCGCCGCGTGGGCCTTTGGCGAGCAGGATGGCGTGTGCGGCACGGATCTCCGGGAGGTTGAGCTCTGTGCCGAGCAATGCCCGCAGCACGTCGTCCTGGCACTGCTTGTAGACGTGGTAGCAAGCGGAGAAGCGCGTTTGTCGAAGCTTGGCGATGGCGAGCGATGCCTTGGCCTGGCTTGCCTGGTCGCCGGTGCGTTGCGTCTTGATCAGTTGGCGAAGTTGCTCAGCCAGGCTGTCCTGCTCGACGCTGTCTTGCGTGACGCTGTCTTGCGTGATGCTGGCTTGCGTGATGCTGGCTGGCGGGATTTGGCGCTGGTCGAACGGGTGCGATGCTTGCGTTGGGGTGGTTGCGGATAGCGCTAGCAAACAGCAGAGAAGGGCGAGAAGCATCGTGTGCATGCCGGTCAAGACGACGGGGAGTCGGATGGGTTTCGGGTTCCTGCGTTTGGCTGCGGCGGTCGCATGATGAGCTCCAGTTGCTCAGGCCTCGGCTGATTCGCGTCGACGATGCGGTGCGCGATGCTGCGATACCAGGGGTCGCGCTTCTGTAGGATCGTCTCGACCTCGTCCGTAACCGATGCACCAGTCAGCGACGGACGGTGCTTGCTGCGCGCCAACCGCGACCTGAGGAACTCGGCATCTGCTCGGATCCAAATGACCTCTGCATCTCTGGCAAGTATCGCGCGGGTGGTCTCACTCTCAATGGCGCCGCCGCCCGTCGCGATGATGTTGCCCGGCTTCAAGGCCTTCGCGACAAGGCGTTCTTCTTCGCTGCGAAATGCCGGCCAGCCGTGCTTGGCGACGTAGCTAGTGATCTTGCCATGCTTGGCGACAAAGCGTTGGTCCGTGTCGACGAACGTATTGCCGCTCAATTCGGCCAATGCCATGCCGAGCGTGGTCTTGCCGGAGGCACGCATGCCGACGAGCACCAGTGGCCGATGCTGGGCGCGCACCCGTTCGATGTCTCCCCAAAACGTTGGGTAACTCTTCGCGACGCAGACGGCGTCCTCGATCTCGATTCCGGGGACCAGCAAGCCGGCGAGGGCAAACGCCATCGCGACGCGGTGGTCATTCTCGGGATTGATGATGGCACCGTGCATGGGCTTGCCGCCGCGAACCGTCAGTCCGTCTGGGTGCTCATCCAGGTCGACGCCAAGTTTGCGCAGTTCGCGCGCCATCACCGCGATGCGGTCGCATTCTTTGACACGCACATTGGCGGCGCCAGTCAGGTGGGTGGTACCGTTGCGAAACGCAGCGACGACGGCGAGGTTCAAGAACTGGTCAGGGATCGCTTCGACGTCGATGGACTGTTCGCCAGCTTCTGCTAGCGAGCGCATGCGGTCGGCAAGTTGCTCGTCGGATTGGCCTGATGCGGTCCGCAAGTTGGCCGCGACGATGCGCGAACCGTTCAGATGGTTGAGGCACGTCCAAACTCCCATGCCACTCCAATCGCCACCGACGCTCAGCTGCGCTGGTGGTGCCGGTGCTTGGGCGGCGACCGAGGCGCGCGTTTCGGCGAGCGTTGCGACAATGCCCATCCTGCCGAGCGTCAGGCAGGTGAACTCGCCATAGCCTCGCGAGGCGAGCAAACCGCAAAACTCGATTTCCAGGCCATCGGGCAGGCCGGCGCCGACCAGCAGCAGCGACGAAACAAACTGGCTCGAGACGGTTGGGTCGACGGTGACGCGACCGCCGCGACTGGTGCCACCAGTTACTCGCACCGGTGGACAGCCTTGGTTGGCTTCGATCGTCACCCCGAGTTCGCGCCACGCGTCGACCAGCGGCTGGATCGGCCGCTTCTGCATGTGCTCATCACCGGTGATGAGCCATTCGCCCGGAGTGATCGCGGCGACGGAGACCAAGAACCGCAGCGCGGTGCCGGCGTTGCCGCAGAACAGTTCGCCGCTGGTCGGGGCATCCAAACGCCGCGGGCCGATCGAAACGATGCCCTGGGATTCGTCGACAAACGCAGCGGCGAAGCCAAGGCTCGCCAGGCCCGCGATCAAGTAGCGAACGTCATCGCTGGGCGATGCGCCGTCGATGGTGACAAGGTGTCCGCTCAAGGCAGCCGCGACCAGCAAGCGGTTGGCTTCGCTCTTGCTGCCTGGCAGTGTCAGCCTGGCGTGGCTCGCATAGCTCAGCGGGACCATGGGG
>CAXBFC010000713.1:0-2166 GCA_963974725.1 uncultured bacterium
CATGTAGGAGTTCGAGTAGCGGTTGGCGTTCGGGTTGTTGTTGCGCTGCCAGACGCGCAAGAACTCGTCGGCGAGTTCCTTGGCCTTGCGCGGGTTGGTCGATGCGAGCTTCTCGATGTAGGGGAAGGCCTTGCTGTATTCGTTGACCTTCAACCACAGCTGCGCCGACACCGTCGTGAAGTGCGGCGAAAGCTCGTCGCTGAGCAACGCGGCCCACTTGTCGCTCGGCTGCGACTTCATCAAGTCATCCGGCTCGATCGCTTGCACGCGGCCACCGCCGCCCATGCGTCGATTGCGGTAGAAGATGTTGCCGTACATGTCGCGCTCCATGTAGGAGCCGAAGGACGTCGTCTTTGAGTAGGTGTTGCTGTGCGCAGCTTCTTGCACCCAGCTGGATGCCAGCACGGCGAGCGTGGGCTTCCATTCTTCGGCAAGCTTCGGCGCCACGTTCAGCAACGCTTCCACAGCAGTTTTCTGCAGTTCCAAGCCAGCCGCGCGATACGCCGTATCGCTGCCCTTCAGCTGGAAGCCGGTGGCCACCTGACCACCGATGGTGGCGATGATTTCCATGCCGCGCGCCGGGCGAGACGTGAAGCTGTCGGCCAGCCACGCCGGGCCAAGCTCTTCGTTGACCTTGGGGGCGAGTTCGACGGCGCGGCGCAGCGCCTCCGTCTTCTCTTCTTTGCCGATCTCACCCTTCGCGAGCGCACTCTGCGTCACGTGCCAGGCTTCTTCGAGCCAGCTGCTGCGGTTGTCCTTGGCATACATCGCCAACGCGTAGCGAGCGCGCAAGTTCATCGCTTCGCGATCGTCGCTCTTCTCGGCTTCGGAGATCGTTGGCAAGAAGTCGCCGAGCTCGGTCTCCATCTTCAGGTCGGACAGCAGCATCGCGACTTCGCGACGATCCATGCGCATCGCTTCCTTGGGCTTGCTGACTTCGACATTGAGCAAACGAATCAGCTCTTCGACGACGCTGCCGTCTTGGATCGCGCGCTGCACGATCGGCGCGAGCTTCTTGGTCTGCTTCTTGTCAAAGCCCTTCGGCGCCATGCCGGCGAGCTCCAACGCTTCCTCGAACGAGAAGCGGTTGCGCTCTTGCAGGTTGGGCGGCACGTTCGAGCGCGGCTTGTTCGGGTGGCGCGGCAGCACGGTCAACACGTGCTCGTAGGCACCGACTTGATCCTTCTCCGGCAACGACGCGAGGAACTCGGCGAGCTTGCCCCAGCGACCAAGCGTCACGTCGCGCTCCAGCATCTCCATTTCGCGCTTCAGCTTCTTGGCTTCGAGCGCGGCGTCGACGGTTGGCACGGGCGGACCAGCGGGTGCCGCCGCGGCGGATCCGGTTGGGTTGGCCGTGGTCGGCGCAGCTCCGTTGATCTCTGCGTTGAGCAACGCCTGGATCTGGGCCGGCGTCATCGCCGAACCACCAGCCGTCGGAGCACTGGTTGGCTGCGCGGGAACGGCGCCGGAACCCGAAACTCGAGCAGGCGCCGTCAACCGAATGGGCGTCGACGGAATCACCGTGCCAGTCACGATGGGACTTGAGGGTGAGCCAGCGGTCTTCGGCCGCAACAGCGCCGAGAGGCCCGGTTCGCGCGGCGAACCAGCGGTACTGGGCTGCGCACCTTCAGTGGGCGCAGTGCCTGCAGCACCGCTGCTTGCTGCACCCTTCTTGTTGCCTGCCTTCTCGTCTTCCTTGGGGTCGTAAGGCTTGAGTTCGGGAGCAGCCCACGCCTTCAAGATCGATGACGGGCGCCGGTCGAAGACCAACTTCTTGAATGCCTGCAACCGCAGGTTCGCCTTGGCGGCCTCTGCAGCTTTTGCTGGATCCTGCGCTGCTGCTGCTGCTGCTGCGGCGGCGGCGGCGGCAGCCGCTGGATCTTGTCCCGGCCCCTGGCCAGGTGGCACGAGCAGATCGGCCATGTCCGGCGTCGCAACAACCGTCAAACCGGTCGAGGACTTGATGACCCTGGTCGTCGTGACCGAAGGAGTTTGGGCGGACAACACATTGCCCAGGGCGACTGCCCCGGCCAATGAAAGCACTGATAGTTTGGCGCGCATCGTGAATCTCCAATGAGGGCCCGGCAACGTATCACATGGCCTGTGGTGAAGTAGCCCGCAAAGCGGGCGGCAGGCAACGCCTGCCGTCTGACGAAGGCCGCGGGA
>CAXBFC010000714.1:0-2154 GCA_963974725.1 uncultured bacterium
TGTGCAAAGCAACTCGGATCGACGCCGGCGAACACTGTCGCCAGCGGGAACTGTGGCGCCAGCTGTGTGCCGACATTGATGAACAGGATCACCGGTTGGTTGCCGGGCCCCTGCGACAGGTTGTTGTACCAAGTGCCGCCGACTTTGGTGGGTTGGCTGGTCAGCGATGGCGTCTGGCCGCCGGAGTGCTGGCACCCTGCAGGGCCCGTGGTGATCGGCGATACAAAAGCCGCGCGGTCGAGCGTGTAGGGGAAGGACGCCCCACCGTTGCTGTTTGCCAGCACGCGCCATTCGACCAGCAGGTTCTTGCTTGGGTCGAAAGTGAACGGTGTCGTCAAGTTGACCCAGATGTATGGGCCATCGGGGTTCGGATTGAGCACGTTGTTGAGGTCGGGCATCTGGAATAGCCCTGGCCCAAACACGGTCGTTGGCGCGCCGAAGTAGTTGGCTGCGAAGTTGTTGGTCAGCGAGTCCGCGGTCTCATCGGTCTGCCCCAAGAGGATCTGCAGGTTCAGCGATTCGCCGTAGGCAATGGTGGTTCCGTTGGCCCGGAATCCAATCCGAGTGATCTGATTGCCAGCCGGAATGTTGAGGTCCCAGGCCTCATAAACCGCCTGCATACGGCTCACCCCATAGCTATACGGAAACCAATTCTGCGAGCCCTGCCCATCAAGCAGCACTGCATGGTCGCTAGGAAACGTGGCATCAATCTGCCCAACAAGAACCGCGCCCAACAAAAGGGCCGGCAAGGTGTGGAAAGCGTTCATGTCCCTACACAGCGGAACCGCCTCCCCCAACCGAACAACTTTCCAAGAAGTGCGTACGGTGCCAGGACAAAACGACACTTCCTCACCAACCGCCGCGGCAGCAACCCGCGACCGCCGGCCTATTTGCCGGCCTACTTGCCGAGCTGCTTGCGCAGGTCGCGAACTTCTCGCTCCAGCGTTTCGAGCCGCTTGAGCAATGCGGTGTTGCTCGGCGCGACAGGTGTCACCGGCTTGGCCATGCGGTCCAGCTCGACGAGCTCCCGGATGACCTGCGCGAGCTGGTCGCCGTAGCCGTGCAGCATGATGGCGCGCTTGCTGAGGAACGTCACGGTCGGGGCTCCCGGTTGCCAGGTGCGCAGCATGCTGAAGTGGCTGCGCAGCATCTTGGCGACATGTTCCGCGTCCAGGTGCTCGAGGGTCAGCGAAGTCATGACGATCTCGCGGAAGTGCGGGCGCCGGACCAGATCCTGTGGACGTCGCCACGGGATCGTCGCCATCGGGTGCGGGTGCGATTGATCAAGCGGCACGATGTGGAAGATGCCGCGCGCTTCGTCGAGCGGCAGCGCCGCCAGGTTGCGAGACGCGAGCAGCGCGTAGAGCACTTCTTCGCTGCCGAGTGCATCGAGCGACACTTCGCGCTGCAGTCGCAGTGGTTGGCGCTGGTTGATGATGGTCGCGTCGTAGATGTAGTTGCGGCATAGATAAGCCGCAACCGCGTCGACCATTTCCCCGATCGTGAACTCGCCGGCGGGCAACGTCAGCCCGTGCTTGTTGGTGGCGATGTCACCGTGACGAGTGATCTTGCCGGTATCGACCTCGACGCTTTGCGCCGAGAGGACCGCAGCGAACAGCAGCGTGATGGCGAGGCGCATCGGCTTACTTCGACTTCTTGGCCTTGTCGGCGAGCTTCTTTTCGAGCACGGCAATGCGCTTCTCAAGCTTCCTGACGATGATGTTCGGGGGCGTCGCGCCACCGTGGGCGATCGGTTCCGGTTGCGGCACATCGCAGATCCTGATCATGCGGATCGCTTGTGCGACCTGGTCTTGCATGCCACTCAAGAGTAGCGAGGACGCAGATCCGACGTTGCCGATCATCAGCGAACCGCCAACCTGGTGGCCACCACTCGAGGCGAAGAACGGGCGCAACGCGTTGTTGGCGAGCTGCGCGTTGATGTGTTTGAGTTCGACGACGGCGGTGACCGCGACCTTCAGGTTGGGTCGTTGTAGCACTTGTTCGATCGTGCGGTGCTTGGCGCGATTCATGACTTCACGGCCACGCGGGCCGTTCATCATGATGACTTCGTAGAGGCCGAGGTCTTCATCGACGCTGGTCAGCGCGAAGCCGGCGCGGTAGAGCAGGCCGGTTAGCAGGTCCTTGCAGCCGGCA
>CAXBFC010000715.1:0-2128 GCA_963974725.1 uncultured bacterium
CCGGCACGCTCACTCTGACGTTACCCAACCTGGCAGGGATCGCTGGTTTTACCGTCGTGCACCAAGCCTTCGTTCTGGACCCCGGTGCTGCAGCGGGCTGGACCGCGACGAATGGGCTGGCCATCACGTACGGTCTGTAGTCACAACGCCAAGCCGGTACCAATCCCTCGTTCGGTATGTCTGCCGTGAACAGCTGCCAGTATTCGGCGGCTCTCACATCGGGCAGCTTCGGCTAGCCGTAGTTGCCAACAGCGAGATCGATCTCGATAGTTGTTATCGATCACTCGGACATTCGAACACACTGGGCGAACTCGTTGCCCGGTGTGCTGATTGGCCCGCATCCTCGAATCCACGATAATCATGGCTCTCCCGACTGATGACGACACGATTCTGCTCCTCCACAACGCCCGCTGCTCCAAGAGTCGCGCAGCCCTGAAGGTGCTCGAAGAGCGAGGGGTCAAGTTTGAGGAACGCAGTTACCTTGAGACTCCGCTTTCCGTTGACGAACTCAAGGATCTTGCGCAGCGGCTTGGTCGGCCCGCTCGTGAATGGACACGCAAGGGCGAAGACGCATTCGCCGCGGCCGCGATCGCCGACTCAACGGACGAGGGCGCGTGGCTCGACGCGATCGCGGCCCACCCAATACTGCTTGAGCGGCCGATCGTCATTCGCGGTGGTCGCGCCGTCGTCGGGCGCCCGCTAACAAACGTGCTGGAACTGCTGGACAGCTGATCGCGATTGCACGCGTCGATCTGCGGCGTTGAACGACGTACGGGACGTACGTACGGTGCCAGGCACAGAAGTAACCTATTCATCCGGCGGGCGTCGGGCCGAGCCGTCGGCGAACGCGTTACTCTTGTGACTGGCACAGTACATACATCCTTGAAGCCTACGTGCCTGCTGACTGGGGTCGGTCCGCCACTCGTGCGCACGAACTCGAGCTGGGTCTCGGCCACAAAGTGCGCACCGCGATCGCGAGGAATCGCGTGGCCGCTGGCGACGACCAACGGGGTGAGGCTGGAGTGCCGTACGCCGGAGTTCGATGTCCGTTCGCGCCACTTCGAGATCGAACCATGATTCACGTGTTCGCCCTTCATCGAGAACGAGCACTCGGGCATGTCGAGTCGGAGTCGGCCACCACCATCCGTCGTCGGTCGGAACTGACATCGTGCGCCTTCGGACAACACGCCATCCAGTGACATGGCCATTCCGCCTGCAGGCCCACCACGTACGGTCATGGCGAACGTCGCTGCGGCAATAGGCGGTCGCATTCTATGGCAGGACTTCGACGCCCGCCGTGTCAGGAAGTTGCGCCGTAGGTGGGGGGGCAGCTGACCACTCGTTGCAGCGTGGAGCGGGTTCCGTAGAACTCCAAGCTCACGCTGCAAGCTTTCGCCGATAAAGTGTTCGATTGCGGTGACAAGCGGTTCCGTCGGCGTCGCGAGAGTCGTTGGGGTGGCCTGATGACCAGATTCCTGGCACGTTTGGGGGTGTGCGGGCAGAGATCATTGCGACAACTTTCCGCTCGCCACCTGACCTACCGAACTTCAGCTATGCAACGCATCCTTCTCTCTTCGCTCCTGGGTATCCTCGGGGCATCGACGGCCCTGGCCCAGATCCCCACCGATATCGACTTCGATCGCATTGAGCGCCCATGGCTCGTGCCCGGGGCTGGCCAGACGTTTTCCGGTGGCGCCACCTTCACGGGCGCAGACACCGATCTGATCTGTGGTGCGTTCATTCCGCGCCACAATGGCCGCTCAGCGGTTGTCGTGCGCGGCGGTATTACTTACCTGTCGTTCCAGCCGGCCAGCTTCGACCATCTGGTGCCGGTGCCGATCCCTGGCACGATGGCTCCCGGTGTTGGCAAGATCGGCACCCTGCAGGCGATCGATGGTGGCGCGGACCGCGTCGCTGCCCTGACGACCCAGGGGCTAGAAGTCTGGCGCTACGACGACCAGCTTGGCTTCGTGCCGGTCGCGGCCCAGGGCCCCGACGCGTCGTTCCTCGGTGCGCGTCGGATCGTCACCGGTTTGCACAGCATTTCTTCGGGCCCGGAGAACCACGTGCTGGCGATCGGCCCCGGCTGGGTGCGCGGCGGCATCATCATGAACAACGACCAGTTGCT
>CAXBFC010000716.1:0-2100 GCA_963974725.1 uncultured bacterium
ATACGTCTCACTGACCGCGATCAGGGCATCGGCTTCTGCGGACCGTTCGCGCAACGCCTGCCACGCGGCCTCGGCGTCGACGGCGTGCAACTCGTCCAAGAATGGTGTCTCGCCTTGCAGTGTCACCAGAATCGGCACGTCGAGCGATTCGCGCAGCCGTCGCACAACGCCGACCAGCATGGCGTTCGAGACGATCACGACATCGGGCCGCGGTTGCGTTCTAACCCACTCTGTCAACTTGTCGACTTCGTGAGCCTGCCGGCCGCACTCGCCGCGCAGGATCGAAACCGTCATTGGCCCGAGCGCCTTGGCATCCGTCATGTTGCCGCGGCGCGAAGCCCAGCGCAGCAGCGATGGGCGGTCGAACCAGTTGGCGACGAACCGTGGCAAGAACCGCGCGAGTCGGCTCTTTTGCTGTAGGTAGACGTTGATGCCGCCCATGTGCACCGGTTGTTCGGCTTGTTCGCGTTCCAGTTGATGCGGCAGATACAACGGCACCGACACGACTTCGTGACCAAGGCGTTGTAGCGCCTGTCCGAGTGTGTCATCGCGCAGGCAGCTACCGCAGTAGAAGTGGCCTGTGCCGGGGGTCAGCAACATCACGCGCATGAGTGCCCTACTTGCCCGTCACTGGTGCGTGAAACGCGTAGACGCGGTGGTCGCTCGTGCCCACGACGATCAGGCCATCGACCACGGCCGGCGACGAATAGATCGGCTTGCCGATGTCGTAGTTCCACAGCTCCTTGCCGTCCTTGAGCGAAAGCAAGTAGAGGCGGCCGTCGCCTGAGCCGAACAGCACCATGTCGCCGGCGATGACCGGCGAGGCGTCGACCTTGCGACGTGTCTTGAACTTCCATTGAGGCGTGCCGTCTTTGCGCAGCACGCAGTGCAGGTTCTTGTCGCGGCCACCGAACACGACATACTTGTCGTTGACTGCTGGTGACGAGACGAAGCCGTCGCGCTTGCTGGCGTAGCGCCAGTCGATGTCGCCGCTGTTGAGGTCGACGCGCAGGAACTCGTTGCCGTAGTGGCCGAAGTAGGCCCTGTCCTCGAACAGTGCGACCGAGCCGGCGACCTGGCAGCCCGAACCGAGATCGATCTTGGAGACGCGCTTGCCGGTTTCGACGTTGACGAGGTGTAGTCCCGCGTCACAGCCACCGAACACGATCTCGCCGTTGTGGATCGCGGGCGTGCCGTTGACGTAGTTGTCGGTCTCGTAGTCCCACAGCTTGTTGCCGGTGTCGTCGAGGCAGTAGACGCGCGCGTCGTAGCTGCCGACGACAATGCGCTTCTCACCACTCTTGGACAGAAACCAGTTCGCCCCGCCGAGGATCTTGTCTTGGGTTGCGAACTTCCATGCCAGCGCGCCGGTCTTGCTGTCGAGTGCATAGAGGAAGCCGTCCGACGAGCCAATGTAGACGCGACCGTCGAGCACCAGTGCCGGTGCTTCGACCATGTCCTGCGTGGCATACGACCAGCGCTTTTTGCCGCTTACCTGGTCGATCGCGTAGACCGAGTTGTCCGTGGAGCCGATGAAGACGGTGCCATCGACGATGGCCGGCGACGACATGATCTCGTCCTTGGTGGCGAACGTCCACGCGAGCGTTGGCTTGTTGCCGATGTGGCCGGGGGCGTTGCCGGGCAGTTGCGGGTTGCCACTCGGTTGGAGTTGCGATGGCCGAGGCGATGATTGGGCGAACTTGCGGTGACTGTTTTGGTGCGGCCTGATCTGGGGGCGACTGTGCTGCAGCTTGCTGGAACGGGAACAGCGGTTGGAACTTGTACTTCGCAAGCAGTTCGCGCCGCAACGCCAGGATCTCGGAGCTGCGTGCTTTGCCGCCGCCCAATTCCAAGCGCAGTGAGGCTTCGACGGATTCGAGTTTGGTGGTACGTCGATCGAGCACCTGCACGAGATGCACACCGACGTCGCTGGTCACCGGCTGTGAGACGTCGCCGACTTGCAGGGCGCGAACCGCCGCGGTGAAGGCTTCGCCGTAGCGATTGTAGTTGTAGCCCGCGAGCACGCCGGCATCGGCGCGACGGTTGGGGTCACGAAGCAGTCGGCGCGTCAGGCGGTCGTGCGATTGCCGCAGCAGTTCG
>CAXBFC010000717.1:0-2093 GCA_963974725.1 uncultured bacterium
ACACAACCGGATGGTGTGGCCGCGCATGCGCAGCTTGTAGGAGAACTCGTTGTCCTCGTAGAGGATGAACAGGTTCTCGTCGAAGCCGCCAACTTCCTCGTAGACGCTTTTCTTCGCCAAGAAGCACAGCGCGATCGCGGCGCCAATCGGCCCGGGTGCGTCTTCGGCCGTGGCGAGATCCCGATACCAGTTGCGCAGCACCAGCGTGCCGAGGAAGTGCAGGTCGCCGCCATCGTAGTGCACGATGTTGTGGTCATCGCCGCACACCGAGCGGGCCTGCACCATGGCGATCGAGTCGTGCTCGTCCATGCATGCGCCCAGCTTCGCCAAGCCGCCGGGCTCGAGCACGACGTCGTTGTCGATAAACAATACGCGCTCGTTGTTGGCGGCCTTGGCGCCGACGTTGCGGGCGTGACACGGTCCACCGTTGAAGCCCGTATCGATCAGCTGCACCTGCGGATAGCGCTCCGATACAACCGAACGCGAGGCGTCATCCGAGTGGTTGTCGACCACGATGACTTCGGCTGGCGGCGGATCCTGAGCCAGAAGGGCGTCGAGGCACTCGGGCAGATAATCCTGCCCGTTCCAATTGATGACGACTGCGCTGACCACGAGAGAGGCGAGCATGGTAGCGACGAGAACTGCCGATGTCCGCAGTTCAAGTGAACCCCAAGGATCCACAAGGCACACAAGTAGAGCCAAAAAAAAGGGGTGGTCGCCTGAGAGAGACGACCACCCACCCCTGCTCATATATTCAGTAACACCGGTCCGAGGTGACTGGTTGGTCGACAGACCGATGCAACCGGACGACTCGCGGCGCCCGGACAGGGCGGTAGGCGACGTCTGCAGCGGGGTGGCCGGAACAACCTCGAAAAACTTGGTTCGGGCCGCGGGTCCCCGGGGGTGGCAGTCGCCAGGGGCAACAGAGCCCCAATCAACAGAGCCCCAAACGGCAGAGCCCCCCACCAGCTACAGGCCTACTTGAGCGGCGGTTCGAAGTCCGGGTGCTTGCAGACTTCGCGGTGACGGATGCAGTAGGGCAGGTTCCAGATGGCCGCCAGGGTCGCCTTGATGCAGATCCACCAGCCCATCTTGACGCTCTTGATGTTGTCGAACAGCCCGATCGTGCCGACCGCGTCCGCGACCTCGCCACCGTCCGACTTCTGCTTGCCGCCGAGCCCCTTCTTGAGGAAGCGGAACGGGAACATCAGCACCTGGCTCCACGGCAGATACTTGAACGCGTAGAGCCAGAAGTTCCGGACGTGGTAGTAGAGGCTGCGCTTGCCATGACGCATGCCGAACGGCGCCTTGTGGAAGACTTCGACGGTCGGAAACATCTTCACCCGGTAGCCGAGGTTGAGCAGTCGAGTCGTCAGGTCGCGCTCGTTGCCAAAGATGAAGAACCGGATGTCGTACCAGTTCGCCTTGCGGATCGCGTCGGCGCGCGCCATCGAGCCGCAGCCGCGGAAGGTCGACAGGTAGCGTTCGCGATTGATCGTCGCCGAGGTCAGATACCACTCCGGCATCTCCGGCTCGACGACCTTGGGCGACAGGATCGCAGTGGTGTCAGGCTCTTCGGCAAACTTGTTGACCATGTCTTCGACGAACGTCACCGGCAGGATCACGTCGTCGTCGAGGATGCCGACGAACTCGCCCTTGGCACTCGAGAAGCCGACATTGAAGGTCTCGCAGGCGCCGTAGTCCGAGTGCGGCATGCGGATCAACTGCACCTCGGGGAACTCGGCGATCACCATCTCGGGCGTGCCGTCCGAACTGTTGTTGTCGACCACGATGACTTGGTCGGCGGGCACCGTCTGCTGCCGAATGGTGGCGAGGTTCTCGCGCAGATCGTCTTTGCGATTCCAGACGGAGATGACGAGGCTGACGGTCTTCTTGCCGTTCGCGCTCTGGTCGTTCGCGCTCTGGTCGTTCGCGCTATTGTTGGGGGCTCCACTCATGTCTTTCGTCGAGCCATCTGGTTGGGCATCACTCACGTAGCTGTTCCGTCGTTCCAAGTCGGGTCGCGTTGCACAAACCGGTGCAGGCGATCGTGCATCGCATGCAGCTCGGCAAGTTCGCGCGGCAACACATCC
>CAXBFC010000718.1:0-2083 GCA_963974725.1 uncultured bacterium
GGTGTTGCTCGGCAAGGACGTGCCTTGCGTCTCCACCAAGGCCTACACCGGCCACACACTCGGTGCGGCGGCCGCACTGGAGATGGCGTTCTCAGCGTGCGCAATCGAAGAAGGGTTTCTGCCGCCAGCCATCGGCGATGGCGAAATCGATCCAAAGGTTGAAATCAAGATCCCGACCGAGAAGACGGTGGGCACGTTCAAACGCGTGCTCAGCAACTCGTTCGCCTTTGGCGGCAACAACGTTTCCTTGCTGATAGGTGCACCATGAGCATTCGTGTTGCCTGTACCGGCCTGGGACTGTTCTTGCCCGGTTTTCCCAACGCAACGGCGTGGGCGGAGAAGAACGAACTGCCAGCCGCTGACCCGCGCAAGCCGGGCGGCCTGGCCTACGACCGAGTCAATCGCCGTCGCGCCAGCCAGATGGGACGCGCCATTGGCGACGCCGTCGTCGACGCGATGGCGCAAGCCCAGGTTGACGGCGTCACGACGCCGGTGATTGTTGGATCGTCGATCGGCGAAGCTGGTGCGATGCTCGGCCTGCTCGACAAAATGTGGCGGGAGGATGAACCGATGTCACCGGCCGTATTCACCGTCAGCGTGCACAACGCCGCCAGCGGCTTGTTGTCAATCTCGATGAAGAACAAGGGCTACACGACGTCGATCGCGGCCGACTACGACACCCCCGCTGCGACGCTGCTCGAAGGCATCGGTTTGCTTGCGACCGGCACCAACGCGGTGGTTTGCGTGTGCGCCGATGAAGCTTCGCCGCGCAGCCTGCTCGAACACGCACCGCACTGGGACATGCTCAGCGCCGCCGTCGTATTGCAACCCGAAGGGGCTGCCAACGCGATCGCCCACCTGTCGGTCGACGACTGCAGCGACGACCGCAGCGGCATCACTCTGCCAGCCGCAGAGTTCGCCGAAGGCTTCGCTCACAGTCCGCAGGTCGGCATGGCGGACCTCGTCGACGCGATCCAGCGCGGATTGACCGGCACACTCGCACTCGATCGTGGCAATGGCCGCGGCTATCGCGTCACGCTGAGTCGCTAGGAACTCGAAGATTGCATGCCGACGTGAAGACCTTCCCCGCCATCACCGAATTGGTGCCGCACCAGACCCCGGTGCTCGCACTTGAGAAGCTGACCTCCTGGAAACTTGGTCACGCCCGCGGCGAACTGACAATTCGCGACAACAACCCGTTCGTGCAGAACGGCAAGGTCGACACCGTCATGTCGCTCGAATACATGGCACAGTGTGTCGCAGCATGCCTCGGCATGGAGGCCTTCCAGGAGGGTGGCAAAGTGCGGGTCGGCATGATCATCGCATGCCGCAAGATGGAGATCGAGCAACCGCAACTGCTGCTTGGCGAAACCTACACGGTCAAGGCCGACTGCGTGCGCGGCAACGACAGCATCAGCCACTACGATGGCGAAATCCATTCGAGCAATGGAGCGCTGGTCGCGACCTGCACGATGACCCTCGTGCACGGTGAGAAGCCGCCAGAATAGCCGGGTAGCACCCTCAAGACGCCCACCTTCGAACACCCACGTTCGTGAGGGGGCACCTTCAGGAGGCGACAAACAGCCACGTCGCCGACGTCAGCTCTTGTGCTTGCTGCAGTCGCAAGCCGGCATCGGCCAGCAACCGGCGCATCTCTGGCTTGCGCCGTTCGCGCCCACCGCATAGCACGCGCATTTCGAGGTCGAGCATGCGTGCAAGGTCTGGACGGTTGTCCGGATGCAGCAGGGCATCGATGACGACGACAATGCCGCCGGCTGCCTTGGCTCGTTGGCAACTGCGCAACAACTCGACTGCCCGGTCGTCGCTCCAGTTGTGCAGCACGTGCTTGATCAAGTAAACGTCGCCACCTTCCGGCACCTGCTGGAAGAAATCGCCAGCGATCGCTTCGACATTGGCGGGAAGATTATTTGGCAGGTGCGCGGCAGTTGCTGCGATCACGTGCGGCAAGTCGATCAAGATGCCGCGAGCTTCTGGCGCTGCCGGCAACAGCTCGCGCAACAAGGTGCCACGACCACCACCGACATCGACGAGGCAACGGCGGTGCGTCAGGTCCACCGCTTCG
>CAXBFC010000719.1:0-2064 GCA_963974725.1 uncultured bacterium
GCGCGGCCACCCGAAATATCGAAGCAGGCGCCGGTGCTGAAGCCGCATTCGTCGCTGGCGAGGTAGTGCACCAACGCCGCAACTTCTTCGGTCTTGCCCGTGCGGCCAACCGGGATCTTCGAAACCATGTAGTCGATGGTCTCCTGGTTGACCTGGTCGAGCATCGGCGTCTGGATGACGGCCGGGGCAATCGAATTGATCCGGATCTCGGTGTCGGCAACTTCCTTGGCCAGCGACTTGGTCATGCCGATCACGCCGGCCTTCGATGCCGAATACGGGCCGAGCTTCGGGTTGCCTTCTTTGCCGGCGATCGACGCGATGTTGACGATGCGGCCACGGTTCTGCTTGCGCATTGGTCGCAAGGCCTCGCGGTTGCACAGCCACAGCGCCGTCAGATTGACTTCGAGCACGTTGCGCCATTCGTCGAGGCTGGTTTCCCAGGCGAACGCGTTGCGGCCGACGATGCCGGCAGCGCAAACCAGAATGTCGTAGCTGCCGAGCTTCTTGCAGACCTCATCCGTCATCGCGATGACCGCTTGCTCGTCGGTCAGGTCGATCGGGCACGCGATCGCCTTCTGGCCGCGCTTTTCGATGTTGGTGACGGCCGCTTGCGAAGCCTCGGCGTCGATGTCGACGATCGCAATCGACGCACCGGCGTCGGCCAGGCGCTCGGCGGTGCTGAGGCCAATGCCGCGGGCGCCACCGGTGATGACGGCCACGCGGCCCTGAAGATCAAAGTGTTTGGTCATGGATACTTGGGTCTCGCAGTCTGGGTCATGAACTCGCGGTCATGAAACTACAGTTCGATGATGCCTGCGGTGCAAGATGCTGCTGCTCAATGATGCCTAAAGCTCAATGATACGGTGTTCGGCGATCGAGGCTTCGCAGCCTTCGATGATGCGCTGTGCATCGTAGGCGTCCTGCATGCTCGACAGCGGCGGTTGCCCGTTGCCAACGCATTGGGTCAAGAAGTGGTGCACGGTGCGTTCAATCGAGAACGGGTAGGCGCAGTAGGTGTGCGAGTGAACTTGGGCGCGCTTGTTCTCGACCCAGTCGCGGTAGCTGAAGCGGGTCGCGCCTTCGGTGCCGATGACCTTGATCAAGCACGTCCACGGATCGCCCGAGTGGTCGTCGGCTGCGAAGCTTGCGTGCAGATGTGCGATGGCACCGTTCTGCATTTGCAGGGTCGCCACTGCCAGGTTTTCTTGTGCTACCGAGCCGTCGTTGACGGTTGCCTTCATCGCGACCACGGTCTTTGGATCTCCCGCGAGGTAGAGCAGGATGTAGGCGTGGTGCGTCATGATCTGACGAATGACACCTGGGTAACGTGCGGCCACCGATTCTGGGTGGTGGATGTTGTAGAGCACGTGCACCGACACGAGTTTGCCGAGTTGTCGGCGATCGATCAGGTCGCGCGTGCGTTCGACCGAGGGCTCGTAGACGTAGTTGTGCACCGGCACGCATTGCACCTTGTGCTCCCTGGCGACGTCGCGCATCGAGGCGATTTCCTCGAGGTTGCAGCCAGCCGGTTTCTCGACCAACACGTGCTTGCCGTGCTTCATCGCGAGCTCGGCGTATTCGCGGTGGGTTTCGAGATTGGTAAGCACGAAGACCGCGTCGATCGTCGGGTCTTGGACCAACTCCGCCGCGGTCTCATATGAGCGGCAGTCGTATTGCTCGGCCTTGCGTTGCGCGCGACCGGGGGTGCGATTCCAGATGCCGTGAAGTCGCGCGCCCGGGCACGACATGATGGCGTCCGCATGCAAATCTGCGACATCTCCCGCACCGAGGAAGCCAACCGAGAGTTCCGCCATATCAGAAGTCCTGCGAGGTCGCCGGCCGTGCTTTCTGCACCGTGTATTCGGCAGCGACCGGGCTCGGCATGGTAGGTCGGACGAGCCTCTCGGGCTACGCTCTTCGCATGCGAAGTCTGATTGTCGCGATCGCGGTGTCGGTGCTCAGTGTCGTTGGGGTCCAGCGGCTGGTTGCGCAACAGGCGCCACACGTCGTGTTCCTGGTCGGAGAGGACGAATACGGCTCCGACGAGACGATGCCGAAGTTTGC
>CAXBFC010000720.1:0-2059 GCA_963974725.1 uncultured bacterium
TTCACCGCCGCCATGTTGCGATCGCTAGATGTGCCAGCGCCACCAGTCGAACGCGAAATCCAAGCGGCGCTGACCGCGCAACCAGATCACGCGCGCGCGCGACTGATGGTCGGTGTGCGTCACCTTGGCGCCGGCGACTATGCTCGGGCCGACGAAGTGTTGATGCTGCTCTGGCAGAACGACGAACCACGGCCCGAGCTTCACAGCATCATCGCGCGCCTGGCGCTCTACCTCGGTGAATACGATCGCGCTGGTGAACACATCCGCCTGGCAAGCCGCGACCTGCAGGCCGTCGGCCGCCCGCCCACACTGCGTCTCGCCGCCACCAATATCGAACTCGCCGCCAAGCGCCGCGACTTCGATCGTGCCAACGAACTGCTGACAGCGGCGCGTGCAACCTTCGGACAAAACGAATGGCTCGACATGAGCAATGCCCTGATCCTGCTGGAGCTTGGCGATCAAGTCGCGGCGCGGCCGCTGCTCGTTGCCAGCGCCAAGAACGCAAGCATCCCGTGGAACCAGCGGCGGGCGCAGGCAGCTCTCCTGCAAATCGACACCAAGGCTCAGGTCACGACGCCGTGGACCGGCAAGGCTTCGATGACGACTACCGAGCATTTGCTCGAAGCGGCCGACGACCTGGCTGCCGAAGCGAGCAAAGCCGGAGACCTACGCAGCATCACCGCGGCGTATATGTGCCAGTTCGAACTGCAAGAACACGTCGCCCTCGTCAAGGGCGCCTTGGAGCAAGCCAAACAACAGTCGCTCTGGCAGCAGCGCGCCTGGCAGACTCTGGCAAAGACCTTGGCGGTCGATTCGATGCATCGGGAGGCGAGCTGCCAACTGGCGCTGCGCGTGGTCGAGCAAATCGGCACTCGCAAGCTGCAACGACGCGGCACGCTCGCGGGCGACCTGAATCTCGGCGACCTCGCCCAGCAAGCCCGCCATCGTGCCGTGACCCTGACGCGGACTACGTGGCAGGCCGACCGCCCAGGAACGCGACAGATCGAGCTGGCGATCTTCGCGAGCTACTTGTCCGCGGCAGTCGGCGCAATCAAAGACGCCACCGATTGCGGCGCCATCGCCAACCACTTGCTGGCACAAGCGAGCGAAACCGAACGCGCGGAGATCCCGCTACATACGCTCGAGGATGCGCGGAAGGAGCTGGGCTTGGCAAGCTGGCCGCCCGCCAACTGAGCTTTGGGCACCAACTGGGCTCAAGGCGCCAACTGAGGTCTAGGCGCCAACTGGCCCCAGACGTCTGATTCCTACGCGCCTGAGCCCAAGAACGGCCTCGGCCCAAGAACGCCGAATCCCCAGAACGCCTCTTCCCCACAACGGCCTGATCCCAGAACGTCTGGTTCCCAAAACGCGTGGTTCATTCACAGAACGTCTGATTCCCAGAACGTCTGATCCCCAGGAGAGTCTGGGCCCTACGCGTCCGCGTCGGCCGACTCTTCCTCGGAGCCCTCGCCCAGCATGGCGAGCAGCTCATCCTTGATCGCGCCTAGGTCGTTGATGTCGATTGCCGGGGCAACCAGGCACACCGGCTCCATGTCCTTGATCTTCGGATCGCGCAGCACCAGGTCCGCCTGTTCTTGCTCACGCGTCTTCGGCTTGGCCATCTTCAGCACGCGCTTGCGCAGCAATAGCAGGGCACAGAAGTAGCGCAGCGCACGAGCCCGATCGTCCTCGACGTTGGCAAGGCGATCGAACAGCATGCGCAGCGACTGCAGGTCGAGCACCGGGTCCTTCTTGCCGGCGACCTTGCGCATCGCACGCCAGAAGATCGGCGGCTTGTCCGCGTCGCAATTGCGTTCGTAATCTTGGAAGCACGCGTCGCACAACTCGCGGCGCACGCAGGTGATCACCTCGGTGTCCGGATCCTTCTTGGTCGCTACCGGCAGCCATTCCAGAACGGCAAAGTACGACCTACTGGTCAGCAAAGGGCAACCGGGCTTTTGACAGCCCTCGCGGTCGCGATGGATCTTCCACTCGTCAGCCATGTGTATTGTGCAGCCCTACTTCAATCACGTCTACGTGGTCAGCTTCGCCGCGCATC
>CAXBFC010000721.1:0-2040 GCA_963974725.1 uncultured bacterium
GAGATCACCGACGAAGCTTTGCACGGCGCGCCAGCCTAGCCCCACGGTCACACCGTACGCACTTCCTACTAGCGAGTTTGTTCGAGTCCTGACCGTTCACACCTTGGAGAGTCATGTTCCGCCGTTGCTTGGGTTCTTGCACCGCTGTGTTCCCATTGGTGGCGCTGATCAGTGGCGATCTCTCGGCGCAGGACGCATTGACACGCGCTGTCGATCAGCTTGTCGATGCGAAGAAGAAGGAGCATGGCATCGCGGTTCTCGTGGCTGCCGGCGAGCGATCGATCCCGCCATTGCGTAAGCGGTTGAAGCACTGCTTGGATGAGGGGGAGTCTGCGGAAGCCATGGTGATCGGCATCCTTGAGGCACTTGGCCGTGTGGGATTGCCGGCTCAAGCCGCCCTACCGGAGATCCACGATGCCTACATGTTTGGCTCGCTGGCCGCGAGCAACCTGGCGATGTGGACTGCGACGATCGTTGCGGTAGCCAGCGACCGCGATGAGGACCTTCGCACTGGGGGGACTCGCTGCGATGAGGTCGCATCGTGGCTTGAGGTGGATTGGCGTCCGAAGGCTGACGGCACGCGCTATTGGTGGGCGCAGGCACGATTGGGCCTGGGCACGCGACCGTCCGAACAGGGCATCCTGGAATTGCTGGAACAGGGTTCGGTGAGCAGTTCGGCAGCTGCCCACGCGGCTGCTGGTTTGGGACACATCAGCCGGGATCTGCGCGGATCCCTGCAAGCGGCGTTGGTCGAGGCGACCTCGCGTCCTGATGTTCCATGGCTGCGGCCCTTGCACCATAGTGCGGCCGAAGGTGACCTGGCGCTCGCCCTCTTGAAGCATGGCGAACGCACCACTCCGGTCGCGCTCGGATTGCTGGAGCACTGGCAAGCAAGCTCTCGAATCAACGGCCTCAGCATGTTGGCCGCAACGAACTCACTGTCGGTAGAGCAGCGCTTGACCCTGGTCCGGCGCCTGTGGGATTCCGACCGGCAAGTTCGTGATCACACGATCGGCACACTGCAGGGCATGGGGCCGTCAGCCATCGTTGCACTGCGCGCATTGCGAGCCTTTGAAGCCGACCAAGGCACAGATCGTAGTGCCGCTCTCTACCGACGCTGCGCCGAGCGAATCGTCGCAACCGTTTGCGAGAACACGACGCCCGCTGCAGCAGAACTTGTCCGTCACGCCGACGCGGTGCTGCAGGGATTGCCATGGACTGGCCCGATCACTGGGTGTGATCAGGCCGCAAGCGCCCTTCTAGCCGAGATCGTGACCGGCAGTCGCGGGGCCCTGGGCCAAACCCTGCCACAGCTAGCGGCGCTCGCAGTGGCACGAGACGCCTTCAAGGTCGGCGGCCCATCACCATTGCGAACGGCATTCCTGGCAGCGCTTCACACAGACAGTCTGGAAGCTTGGACAGGCGCCAGCGACGCACTGATCGTGATCGGTCCAGATGTGACTCGCGATGCTGCGAGTTTTCGGCAATTGCTAGCCGACTCACTGATTGCTGCTGGCCAGGTGGACCTCACGGGTTTGGCATTCGCCGTGGAAGCCAAGACCCTCGCGGGGCAGCACGCCTCGGTCGACGAGCTACGCGCGCTGATGTCTTCCTCGGAGTGGCACCTGGTGACGCACGCCTTGATTGAGTTGCAAGAACGCGATGCTCTCGAGCGATGCGACCTGAAGCTACTGCAGAACCTTGCGACCACTTCGCTCCCGGGATTCTCGATTTCTAGCTCCGCGGAGTTCCGGCGCGTCACTGGCATTTGGCAGCCAACCTGGTCTGGACCCGCACCACATCAGGCAGTGCACGCCATCAGCGCCCTGGCGCTGGCAAGCCTCGACAAGACTCCATGGACCTCGGCAATCTGAGCGATGGATCTTGCCGCAGAGCTATCCGTAGGAACCGGCTACTTGCCTGACTACATGCGCACCGTCTGCGCCCAACGCTCGTTCGTGAAGCACCAGAGAACCATCGAAGTACGTACGGTGCCTGGACAAAAAAACACATCCTCGCTGCGAGGATGTGTTTTTTTGT
>CAXBFC010000722.1:0-1975 GCA_963974725.1 uncultured bacterium
CATCGCCAGCAGCTCCACCGAGATTCACACCGAGGGCGATGGGGCCAGCCACCAGGGTCACCGCTCCGAGGGGCGTGCCGTCGTTGACGGTGCCGGTCGACCCTAGGTTCAGGTAGACGCCACCACCGGGAGGCAGGAAATCGTGATGGACCAGATAGTCCAGCGACTGTGCAGGCAGGGCAATCGCGGTGGAAAGAGCGAAGAGACAAACGACGGGGGCATTCATGGTGTGAGCTCCGAGGTGTGGCAACAAGCCATCGAGGAGAAGTGACAGGCGAACGGCTGCACATAGCAGTCAACGCACCGCCTGTTTGGCAGAGCTTATAGCCGCCCCTGGTCACGCGCACGGGTCCCGCGCACTGTAGGTCAACGTGCGGTGCGGCCCATCTGAAGCCAACCAACGGACGCCATCGCCCATGCGTTCGGCCGTCCCCCAGCACGCCAGCGCCTTGCCGTCCACGCATTCCGCCCGAAGTGCCCACTATCCGCCACATCGCCGCCACAGACTGGCGGCGATGCGCTGTCACTCCGACACCGGTTGTTGATCCATGCAGGTTGCGTACACTGCACAGAGATGCAAACGCAACCTCGTGGCTACTCTCCGGGTCGTGCTCGTTCCCTGTGGCAAGTCGCCCAGACCGGCTGCATGGTGCTGATCTTGGCAGATGTGGCAACGTGCCAACAAACGCTCGTCGTCGGCAGTGGCGGTGCGTTCACAGACATTCAGAGCGCGATCAACGCCGCGGTCCCCGGTGACACGGTATTGGTCCAGGGCGGCACCCACTCGGCGCTCCTGAACGTCGACAAGGGCATCGCCCTGGTCGGCCAGAACGCGATCCTCAGCGGTGGGCTCTTCCAGGAAACAACGGTTGCCAACGTCCCCGCAGGCCAAGTGTTTTCGATGAGTGGGTTCCAAGCAGACGCGAGCGGCACCGACGTTCTCATCGACGTAGTCGACTGTGACGGCATCGTAGCCATCGCGAACCTAAGCCAAGGAGGGCTGCAGCAATGGTGGATCAAGGCGACCAACGCTGCGCAGTTTCATCTGACCGGTAGCATCGTGCGCAGCGTCAACCTGTTGGAAAGCAACAGCGTGGTAACCTCAACGAACTTCGACCCGGTGCTCTTTCATGGGTTGCGTATCGAAGGTGGCCGCACGGCGATCGTCAGGTGCACGATTCGAGGCGGCAACGGCACCTTCCCCGGACCAGCGATCTTGCTGATGTCGGGCGTATTGGCGCTCAGTCGCGGATCGGCAAGCGCTACCGGCTTCAGCGTATTCTCACATCCGGCGATCAGTACAAGCGGCGGCGCCGTGCTGCTCGACCCGAGTACAGCCCTCAGCTCGACCGGCGGGCAACCACTGATCGGGGGGCCGGCAACGGTCGTGCCATTCCCCTTCGCGAGTGTCACGGCCGCTAGCAACGGCACGACGCTGACGACCGAGATGCACGGGTTGGCCGGTCACGGGTTCGCAGTCTTCGCCGGCCTGCCAGCGGCGCAGCTCGACACTCCACTCGGCCTGCTGTGGCTCGACCCGAACAACTATGCCCTACTAGAACTAGGCATCGTTCCCGCATCACGCTTGGTGCAGTCGAGCTTCACGCAACCGCCAACCTTGCTCGGTTTCCCGCTCGCTGTGCAGGCCATCGAGTTCGGCGTCGGCAGCATGAAACTGAGTTCACCGACGCTGGTAGTCTCCCCCTGATATATCACCTCTCTCCAACCGACCAGGTGTCGATACGCATCACGTTGCTGGGACTCCACAGGGTGTTGCCCGTCCAAGACTGTTGCGACACCTTCGCACAGCCGTGTTGCGCGTAGATCTAGCCCATTGGTTGACGAGGATGTCTGCTGGTCGGAGCTTCCACGTGAACGTCGCCAGGGAGGCCCCCGGGACTGCTAGCTCGAGGCCAAGCTGGCAGCGGATCGGCACCGGTGTCGGGCCGAGCTGCACGAAGGTGCTCAGGGTCGG
>CAXBFC010000723.1:0-1965 GCA_963974725.1 uncultured bacterium
GGGACATGCAGTTCGTCGGCAGTGGCAAAGAGGCGCTGGACATTGTCGTCAACGAAGGCGTCACGGTGCTGATCACGGACATGCAGATGCCGGACATGAGTGGTGACAAACTGCTCGAGGCCGTCTGCAAGGTGAGCCCGGCAACGGTCAGGATTGTGCTGTCTGGTCAGAGTGACGCGGAGCACCTCTACCGTTCGATGAACAAGGCGCATCAGTACCTGACCAAACCGTGCAGCAGCGAAGTGCTGTCGCGCGTCATCGAACAGGCCTGCACCCTGCGCAATCTGGTATCCGATGACGCGTTGCGGCGAACGGTCTCCAGCATGAAGACGGTTCCGAGCCCACCAGAGATCTACCGCAGACTGTTGGTAGAACTCGAAGATCCAGACTGCTCCCTACAGACGGTCGGCAACATCATCGCCGAGGACATCGGCATGACCGCGAGCGTCCTGCGATTCATCAACTCGGCGTGGTTCGCTCTCAATCGCCCGATCGAGAACACTGCAGAAGCTGTGTTGATGCTCGGGATCGACGCCATCAAGACACTGGTACTGTCGTCGCACGTGTTCAACGAACTGGAAGCCGCGGACCACAGCAAACTGATCCACGAGATCGGTGAGCACAGCGTGCAGGTAGCACAGTTCAGCAAGCGAATCGCCGGCGCTGAAGACGCGGACGCCGCGTGTGCCAGCCACGCGTTCACCGCCGGCATGATGCACGAGGTCGGCCTGATGGTGTTGGCGGTCAATGAGCCCAAGGTCGTCAGCGACGCGTTCCGCCTCGCCTTCGCCGAGAAGATCACGATGCTCGAAGCCGAGCGTCGCCTGTTCAAGGCAACGCACGCGCAGATCGGCGCCTACCTGCTAGGCCTGTGGGGTCTGCCCAACCCGATCATCGAAGCGGTGGCGTTCCTCGGCAACCCGCGCGCGAGTGTACAATCGACCTTCTCACCGCTGTGTGCCGTGCACGTCGCCGAATCGCACGTGCACGCATCGAGCCGGGTGCGGGTGCGTGCACCCGAACTCGACACCGTCTACCTGAGTCGCATCGGACTACGCAGCCGACTTCCCGTCTGGCAAGAACTCGCGACTCGCTCGCCAACCGGCAAGTTGCTCGGGGTGCAAGGCGGCCTGCGTCTGGATGGATGAAGTCGCCTGCGGCGGCTTCACGTTGCAAACCGCGGGTGACTCGAAATGACGGCACAGTGGCCGTGCATCACGAGCACCGAACCTGATCTTCGTCAGCGCGATAAGCACCGCGCGTGGCTCGCCAACGCGCACTTCGAATGTCTGCCCGTGCAGCTCAATGCGCATCACCGGACATCGATTCGTTTGGAGACGCAACTTGCCATGCTGCCAAGCGCGGGCGCTATCATCTCCGCATGCATCCCGCTCCCTGCCACGGCCTTCTCCCGCTGCTAATCGCTCTGCTGATGTCCGCGATAGGTGTTGCCCAAAACGCCTACTGGATCGACCGCGGGCAAGCTCCATCAGGCCAGTGCGGCGGGGCCATGGTCTACGACGAAGCAAGGGCAGTCACCCTGCTCGTCGGCACGAACGGCTGCAACCAAACCCAATCTTGGAATGGCTCACAGTGGACCTTGCTTGGACCGGCCCCGAGCCCAAGTTTGTGGTTGACGCACCTCGCGTATGACTCGCTGCGTCAAGTAGTCGTAGCGGTAGTCGGCAACCAAAGCACCGGCGTCGCGACCTACGAATGGAACGGCACTTCGTGGGCGCTACGCGACACCGGTGGAATCCCGGCGCGCGGCAACTTCTCGATCACCTACGACGCGGCACGCGGGGTCACGTTGCTGTTTGGCGGCAACCAAGGCGGCAACCCCGGCTACGCAGACCTATGGCAGTGGGACGGCGTTGCGTGGACCTTGATCTACATTGGCGGGCCGACGCCGCGCTGGAACGTGCAACTGACCTATGACGCCCAACGCCAAACCGTGCTGCTGTT
>CAXBFC010000724.1:0-1962 GCA_963974725.1 uncultured bacterium
CCGTCTGGTCGACGGCGCAACCGGCGCGCACTGGATGAACATCGTCAAGGACAACCTCGAACAGCCCTACCGCATGTTGCTGAGCTGATGGCTGCAAAGAAGAAGACCAAGAAGGCCCCGGCAAGCAAGGCTCCTGCAAGAAAGGCGCCCGCCAAGGTGAAGGCGCCGGCAGCTTCCGCGTTCGCAACGCAGAAGCCGCAGGGCCTGATCCGCCTGCTCGAAGACGACGGCTCCGTCGTCAAGGGCAAGGATCCGGGTCTGCCGAAGGACACGCTGCTCTACTTGTATGAGCAGATGGTCCAGGTGCGCGAGTTCGACCGCCGCATGCTGATGCTGCAGCGCCAGGGCCGCATCGGCTTCTACGGTCCGATTCTCGGCCAGGAGGCCGCCACCGTCGGTTCGGTCGCGGCGCTCGAGCACAAGGACTGGATCTTCCCGGCCCTGCGCGAAGGTGCCGCCGCGATGATGCGCGGCTTGTCGCTGACCGAAGCCATCAACCAACTGATCGGCAACGGCGCGGACCGCTGCAAGGGTCGCCAGATGCCGTGTCACTACACGGTCAAGGAAGGCAACTACTACGGCATGTCGTCCGTGATCGGCACACAGATCAGCCACGCGGTCGGCGCGGCGATGGCGGCCAAGATGCGCGGCGATGACATTGTCGTGCTCGGCTACATGGGCGATGGCGCAACCAGTGCCAACGACTTCCACTGCGGCATGAACTTCGCGGCGGTCTACAAGAGCCCGGCGATCATGTTCTGCCAGAACAACCAGTGGGCCATCTCGGTGCCGCTGAGCAAGCAGAGCGCCTCCGAAACGTTGGCCCAGAAGGGCAAGGCCTACGGCATGCCTTACGTGCGCGTCGACGGCAACGACATCCTCGCGGTCTATACCGTGACGAAGGAAGCTGCCGAACGCGCCCGCAACGGCGACGGCCCGACCTTCATCGAAGCGGTCACCTACCGTCGCCTCGGCCACTCTTCGAGTGACGATCCGACCAGGTATCGCGACGAAGCCGAAGTCAAAGTCTGGGAGCAACGTGACCCGGTCGATCGCTTCCGCACCTACCTGCAAAAGCAGGGACTGTGGGACGACGAAAAGGAAGCTGCGTTCAAGGAAGACATCGCGCAGCGCGTCAACGACGCGATCACCGCGGCGGAAGCCAACGGCCCACCCGAAGACGAGACGTTGGTCACCGATGTCTACGCCCACGTAACGGACCAGCAGAAGGAACAGCTCGCAGAGGTGCTCGCGCTCGAAGGGCGTGGCGTCAACGAAGGCGCGTTCCCGCTGTAGTAGTCTGCGCGAGGCGGCCCCAAAGGCCCACCACTCGACTCCGGGCCTGAGGCGCAACCCTCGGGCCGAACCCGCAGACTGCAGATGCCGAACCAACCACGCATCCTCACCGTCATCGGCACGCGACCGGAAGCCATCAAGATGGCCCCCGTGGTGCGCGCGCTGCAGCAGCTGCCGGGCGCTAGTGTGCGCGTGCTTGCCACCGGCCAACACCGCCAGCTGCTGGCGCAGGCGCTCGCGTTCTTCGGCATCGCACCCGACCGCGACCTCGACCTGATGCAGCCAGGTCAGTCCTTGTCAGAACTGACCGCACGCATGCTGTCGGCACTGACCCCGGTGCTACAAGACGAACAGCCCGACCTGGTCATCGCGCAGGGCGACACCACAACCGTCTTGGTCACCGCACTGGCGTGCTTCTACCAGAGCGTGCCCTTCGCGCACGTCGAAGCCGGTCTGCGCAGCGGCAACCTGCAGAACCCGTTCCCCGAAGAGATGAACCGCACGATGGCAGACCGCATGGCCTGCCTGCACTTTGCCCCGACCGAAGCGGCTGCTGCAAATCTCATTGGTGAAGGCATCGCCAAAGAACTCGTGCACGTCACCGGCAATACCGTCATCGATGCGTTGCTGTGGGCGAGCGACAAAGTCAGCGCATGCCCGTTCGCG
>CAXBFC010000725.1:0-1933 GCA_963974725.1 uncultured bacterium
GACGACCACCGGAGAGGCGTTCGCGGTGCCGCCGCCGCCGCCGCCACCGCAGCTTGCGAACACAGCCAAGAATGTTGCCGCAAGAAAGCGCTGCGGCGAGAGGGTGTTGATTCCGATCATGAGGACATGGCGAAGTGGGGTTTATGGGCGGCGCATCGATACGTGTGGGCGGGAGCATCCGTCCCGCGCTCGATCGGTCCCGATGGCCGTCCGCTGCAGAAGCCGTGGCGCATCCGTTCCGAGACGGCGGTAGCCGAAGCGGATCGAATCCGGGCGTCGCGGTCACAGTCCGGTTGGACTCGCTTGGTTGGGTGGGCTTGCATTGGGATTGCGGGTTTCGTGGCTCTGCGGCCGATGACATGGGTGCCACCGCATGCTCGGCTATCGGCAGCCAGCGTGCCAGGGCCTGAGGCGCCGCGGCCGATGATTGCAGTTTCTCCGCTGCATTACGTCGGCGAAGCGGACTCGTTTCGCTGGGTGGAAGGCGACATCGACGGCCCATTCAGCATGGTCGTGCTAACTGAGGACTTCCTGCCGGTCGCTCGATTCGATGGCATCGAGCACTCGCCGTGGCGACCCGAAGGACCGCTCGCCGAGCTGCTCCAGCCCGGGGTCAGGTACCACGCCTACCTGCTGGCTACGCAGTTTGGGCGCGAAGTGAAAAGCCCGCTCACAACTGTCGATTGGCAGTGAGCCGGAAGTCTCGGTGTCACCGTAGTGCTGCGAGTCTCTTCTGCCGTAACTCAACTCTGAGTAAGGGGATACCGAAAGCAGTGGGGCAGGAAGGGACTCTTCTCGCACACAACTGGGAAACACAGCGGATGATGAAGCTTGCGATCGGTGAGGTAGTAGAGGGCTACCGGATCACTCGTTTTTTGGGCCGCGGGGGCTTTGCCTCCGTCTACTTGGCTCAGCACGAGCAATCTGGCAGCAAGGTGGCGCTCAAGGTGGGCGGCATCTCAGGTGGTGGCCGACAGGTCACGCGATTGCTGGAGGTCACGTCCCGGCGCACCTCGGAGGGCATTAGTCCCGATGAGTTGCCAGCGGAGGCCGTGTTCTTCGAGCCGCGTGGCGTGCGCATCGACTTGTTTGACCAGCAAGAAGTGTCTGCGATGCTTCGTGCCGAGGGGGATCTGCTCGCCAACTGCGACCATGAGAACCTGGTATCGGTGCACGATCGCTTGATGGTCGACAACCAGCCTGTGCTCGTGCTCGACTACGTGCGGGGTAAGACACTGCGGGAAAAGATCCGCAGCCTGGAAGGCATCCACCTGAACTGGTTCTTGGCCGTGGTTCGGGCTTTGACGTCGCTCCACGAATCCGGCGCGATGCCATATCACGGCGACCTCAAGCCGGAGAACGTGATCGTCAAGCCAAGCGGCAAAGTGGTCCTGCTCGACCCCGCGTTGCGCTTGCCAGACCGCCCGGTCGTCACGACGACGCCGCACTACAATCCGATGCTTCTGACGGACAGCAAGGCTGACGTCATGGCCATTGGCATCATGATCTACGAGATCCTGACCGGCACACTGCCGTTCGATGAGGTCCCGTGGGAGTTCGCTGGCCGCCAAAGCGGTGGCGAAACGCAACGCCTGTCGCTGAGCTACTTCTTCAGCTACACGCCGCCGAACGCGCTCAACCCCAAGACTCCGGAAGAACTCGAGCGCATCGTCTACCGGTGCATCACGGTGCAGGACTACGGCTTGGCCGAGCTGCAGACCGATCTCGAAGCGTTCATCAGCAAAGCCTAGACAGGGCTTTGCTTGAAGCGGGGTCGTCCCCGCTAGGGCACCTGGTGCCGGGCCTATTGGTCGGCTAAGCGCCGACCTCGTCGCGTTGCACGCCGATCATTCCGGCGCCCGCGAGTGCGATCAGTAGTCCGAGGAACACCGCAAACAAGTTCTGCGGTTCATCCAGTCGATCCGACGGGACA
>CAXBFC010000726.1:0-1919 GCA_963974725.1 uncultured bacterium
AGGGCGCGGCGCACATCATCGCCGGGGATGCTTTGACGTATGAGGAAGGGGAGGAATACGACTTCTTCACGATGAGTCGGCCCGGTTGATGAGACCGGTTGCAAAACCCCGTTGGGAAGCGCTGCTGAGAAGCTCCTTCGTGTTGCCCCGCCAGTTCGCCCTTCGATTGCGCCCTGAGGCTGATTGCCGTGCTCGTCGTGACTCTATTTGGGTCACCAAGCCGTTGGTCTGACCATTCGCGGGCCGTTGCCTTCACTATTCACTGTTGCCCGTAGCCACGCAGAAGCGCCTGGCCTTCAGATCATGCTCAATAATATCCTCTTCCTACTGGCCGCCATCCTGCTGGTCGCCGTCAACGCGTATTTCGTCGCAGTCGAGTTTGCGTTGATCAAAGCGCGGCCATCGCGCCTGGAGATGTTGGTCTCCGAGAAGCGGCCGTTCGCCAAGACAGCTCTCTGGTTGCGTCGACGCTTGGATTCGTCCCTTGCCGCTTGTCAGCTTGGGATCACGATGGCGTCACTCGCCCTCGGTTGGGTTGGTGAGCCGGCGTTTGCGGGGTTGGTTGAGCCGTTGCTGTCTGCAATGGGGGTCGAGTCGCGGGCTGTGTTGCACACGGTCGGCTTCATTATCTCATTCACGGTGATCACGGCACTGCACCTTGTTGCTGGCGAGCAAGTGCCGAAGATCCTCGCGATTCGGACCGCAGAGACACTCGTGCTGCCCTTGTCGCCACTGCTTAAGGGTTTCTATGTGATGACCTACCCCCTGTTGGTCGCGCTCAGTGCGACGACCTCGTTCGTGTTGGCGCGAATGGGGGTTGTCAGTGCCGGCGAGCACGACGAAACACACACGGAAGACGAACTCCGAGCGCTCATGCTGCAGGCTCGCGTTCATGGTGAGGTGAGCTCCACCGAGCACCGTCTGATCCACGCGGTGTTTGAGTTCGATGACATGGTGTGCCGCAGGATCATGTTGCCGCGGTCCGACATTGTTTGGATCGACGTAACCGCGACATTTGAGCAATGCCTCGATGTCGTGCGGCGCACGAAGCACACCCGGTATCCGGTTTGTGATGGCTCGCTCGACAAGATCATTGGAGTGGTCCACCTGAAGGACATGTTGGTTCAGCAGGGCGACGCCTTTGATTTGCGTGCAATGATCCGGCCACCACGTCAGGTGCCGGAGAGCATGTCCGTCAGCAAGTTGCTGAGGCTCTTCCAGGCAAGTCAGCAGCACTTGGCCTTCGTGATCGACGAGCACGGCACGGTTACCGGTCTCGTCACGTTTGAGAATGTGATCGAGGAGATCATTGGCCCCGTCGAAGACGAGTTCGATACCGGAAACCCGGCGGTCGTGCCGACTGGTGAGGGGGAGTTCCTCGTGCGCGGGGCGGCGCTGGTTGACGAGGTTAGCCGCAAGGTCGGGTTGCGGTTCGCGGACGACAAGATCGATACGATGTCTGGCCTGTTGACGCACATTCTGCAGCGCGTTCCGGAGGTCGGCGACATTGTCGAGCTGCCGGGTATGCGCGCGCACGTCATGGAGGTTGTTGGTGCGAGAGCCACTGGCATTCGACTCGTGGTGGATCCAGACGCCGGCGGGTAGCGGTTCATGGAAGAGCGCATCCGGCTGTCACTCTCAAGCGGCAGCGGGTGCGACAGAAGGGCAAGCGTGGTGATGAACAACACTGTGGTAGTTCGAAACACGCCTTGAGCCTGCTTCGGAATGAAACTACTGGGCGCAGCCTTCCGGCTGCGCGGTTCCGTTCCTGAGTCTTAGGTGAGCCACGTTGGTCGCATCAGGCTGTCGATGATCGCGCGCAGGTACGCGGTCAGCGTGTTCTCGTCCGCGTACATCTCCAAGGCTTGCGGGTCAGTTTGCAGCAGGTCCGATGCGATCGAGCGCAGCTGCCTTGGATT
>CAXBFC010000727.1:0-1916 GCA_963974725.1 uncultured bacterium
GTGTGGCGCGCGTATTCGGCGCCGCGCCGCCAGTCGCCGGAGTTCGTCTCGAACACGGCGTGGATCATGCAGGTGCCATCTTGGCCGCGGCCGTGCTTGTCCTTGATCACGGCGTGGGTCGCATCCCACAGGTAGGTGCGCCCCAGGCTGACCGCGGCGTCGCGAACGTTCTCGGCGTGGTACTTCCACGTCAGCTTGCCGCTGTCGGATTGCTTGGTCGCGTTGCCGCCGTCGAGGTCGTCGGCATCGACGATGTGCACGACTTCGCGCTGCTCGCGAGCCTGCTCCAGTCGCTCCTGTGCCGTGTCGGTCAACACGTCCTTGGGGTTCTGCAAGACGCCAGTGGCGCGCACGATGTAGCCGACTGGCGCGGTCACCGCGATGTCGTAGTCGGCGTAGTCCATGTAGAACTCACCGTTGCCGCGGTACGGATCCGCGACCCAGCCTTCGACATCGTCGTAGACGGCGAACTGTGGATACCAGTAGCCGAGGTAGATGACCTTGTCGCCTTCGTAGCCCATGCGCGGCGCGGTGCCCGCCTTCGGGATGTTGAAGGCGTAGTCGATCTCGATGGTCTCGCTTTTGCCGCTCTCGATTGCCGCTGGCAAGCGCAGCGTCAACTTGGTGTCGCGAGCGCGCGCGCGAACCTGCTCGCCACCGATGCGCACTTCTTTGAGCTCGAAGCCATCCGTCGTGACGATGTCGCGCGTGCGCTTGCGACCGGCGCGCATCATGTCCTGGTAAAGGTGGATCGTCACCGATCGCAGGGCGTCCGGCGAACGGTTGATGTAGGTCATCTTCGCCGTGCCACTGATGCGCGATGCCTTGGGGTCGACCTCGATCGCGATGTTGTAGCGCGCGTAGTTGGTCCAGTGCTTGGCACCGGGTTGGCCAGTGCGCGTTCGCGTGCCGCTTTCGACGGCGGCTTCAAAGCCAGTGGGCAGGTCGATCGGGTAGGGCACCACGCGCGTTGTTTGCGGCGGTCCCTGCGCAATCGCAGTAGCGGCGAGGAAGGAAGTGGCGATCAGAGCGAGCGATGCGGTGCGTTGCATGAACATATCCTTGGGGACCTCTACGGATCCGGCCCCGCAGTGTTGGTGTGCTCGCCGCTTTCGGCAAGTGTAGACATGCCACATCGCCGTCACGCCCAGGTGCCTTAGCATCGGAGGATGCGAAATGGGCTGCCTCAAGTGGTGCTCGCGGCCCTGCTTTCCGGCTGTTCGGCGGCACCGTGCCTGCTGCGGCTGGAGACGCGCGCGAGGACCCCAGCTGAGATTCTGGCGGACGTGAATGCGTTCGGGCAGACGCATGGACTGCTGCCCGCAGTCGTCGTGCCGGAGCAGCTGGCGGGTGACTGGAACGCGCCGTTGCGCGATATGTGGAGCAACGCAAGCACCGCCATGGAGCCGCTGGGCTACTCGCTGAGTGGCTTCGACGCCAATTGGACCGGTGAAGAATCGATGGTCGGATGGATCTTGCGGCCGCGCGAGATTGGCTACCTGCGCAGCGACGACAACGCGAAGCTGGTGGCCGCAGTCTTGCAGCAGTACGGGATTCCGTGCCTGTATCCGATCTCTCAGGGCACGTATTTGATGGTGCCCGATCGGTGCAGGGAGCGCGCGTATGCGGTGTTGCGGGCCGAGCCGTCGCTGCGCGGCTGCCACTTCTACTTACGCGCTCTCTAGGGACGCGAACGCACTTGATCGCTTTGCTTGCAGTGTGCCAAACTCCTAGACCGTTCCCCCTCATTGCGTTCCTGGTGGTGGACCCGTTCACTGGCAGGCGCCCGCAATGACCGAAGCAACTCCTGAGCAACCGGAACCGCAGCCCGACGAACGTCCGGCCGCAAAGTTCGTGCAAGTCGCACTCAACTTGCCGTTGCGTCGTGAATTCACCTACGTGTTGCCGGCCGGCAT
>CAXBFC010000728.1:0-1897 GCA_963974725.1 uncultured bacterium
ATGCGGATTGGCAGCGGAGTCGGGGTCAGGTCCAGCACGTAGTGGTCGACGCGCCGCTGGCCGATGCTTGTGCCGCAGGCGTGAATGAAGCTGCCATGTCCGGGCACGGCAAAGAAGATGGTCCCGCCGCTATCGTCGACGCAGTACGAGTAGACCCGCAACGTGACGCGGGTGGGCACCGGCGCGCTGAGGCTCCACTCGAGGTCGGAGCTCGCAAGGTAGGCGGTTTGCGGTGATGACGAGAAGCCGCAATGCAACTCCGACTCGAACTGCCAACCGAGCGGCGTCGGCGACAGGTCAACCGACACGAAGGAGCTGGCTAGCGTCAGGTTGGCGTTGGTCAGCGGTCCCGCTGGATGCGTGATCTGCTGACCGCCAACTTGCTGCAGCACCAGCGGCTGCAACGCCACCAGCGATGCTTGCACAGTCTGCGATGCTAGGCTGCCGAGCGTGAATGCGGTGGCTGTCAAGATGCGCAGGAGTGACATGTGCATTGGGCGAATCATAGCGAGGCCCGCAGCGAGCACAGCACATCGATCAGTGATCCTCGTGTGCGGTCCGACTAGGATTGTCAGAATGCAAGTTCACTACCTAGAGATCGTGACGGACGATGTCGACGCCGTCTGTGCAACCTACGGCAAAACCTACGGCGTGACGTTCGGCAAGCCGGTTGCGGAACTCGGCAACGCACGCACGGCAGCCCTTGTGGGCGGTGGTTCCGTGGGGGTGCGCGCACCGATGCATGAAGCCGATCGTGCGGCCGTACTTGCGGGTCGAAGACGTCGACGCGGCAACCCAAGCGGCTGCTGGCGCCGGTGCCGAGATCGCGCATCCACCGATGGAGCTGCCGGGGCTCGGCAAGTTCGCGATCGTCATCCAAGGCGGGGTCAACCATGGGTTGTGGCAGGTCTGACGCGCAGCAGAGAATGCGTGGGACGATTTGAAAGTAGTTGCGCATCGGCTGGCTCGCATGAAACTCCTGTTGTTCCGCAGCTGGCTGCGACGGTAGTTGTCACGACCGGCTGTTCGTCGCCACGTCAGCACATAGCTGAGATTGCCAAGCTCTATCGCGAGATCGGCTAGCGGCACGCACGCCATCCGGTCATCGTCATCCATGGCATCCTCGTGCCAGGCTTGAGGAACCCACTGCGAAGAAGACGTTGTGGGGCGCGTTCACTTCGGAGGCGACGGAGCCCGCAACCAGGTTGGGTGCGGTGGCACTGGCGCTGCCGTTTGCCGATCCCGACGCGAAGGCCATGCCGTCGATCTACCAGCTGCTGCCGCGTGGCGCGGACTTTTGTCGTCGATCACAACCCTGCAGCCATCGACGTCGACACCTGGGACGAGAACCGGTGGCGTTTGTTGCCGGCCGAGTCGGACCAGTGCCAGCGTTGGTTGCTGCCGGACGTGCACGATGCATCCGTGCGACGGAAGCCGGCGCGGTTGCTCGCCGCCGACTCTGAGCCCACGCTGGAGCGCGCCGATTTTGCAGCACGGCGATCGTCGGCTCGCGGATTCCTCCGGGGAGGAATTCCGGGAGCCCCGCGATGCGACGGCGACCCGGCGGTCGGCCATCGGCGATGTGCTTACGTCCAATGACGTACAACAGAAGTGGCTGCGCTCGTCGGTCGACTGGGCAGCGCGACGTTCTTGCCGGATGATCCCATTGGCCTGACCAGAACCCCATCGTCGCGGACAACCTGCTGTTCTATCTGTTCGGACAGAGGCCTGCACCCCCGTAGAGCAGCATCGGATCGGCATCGAATCGGCAACGTGTGCGACCCGAGCGGGGCGAATCGAGCCTCGCTGGCAGGGATCCAGGTGCAGCGGTCCGTCGCCAGGTTCCGCTAGAAGCTGCGCAGAGGGGCAATCTCGGCCCGCGTTTCTTCATTCGCTG
>CAXBFC010000729.1:0-1882 GCA_963974725.1 uncultured bacterium
TTCTGGCGAATCCGTGTCGGTCAACACGCCGCCGTCTGCCCGCACCAGCAGTTTGCCGTTCGTGGTGTTCTAGTTCACGACAGGCCGAGCGCAGCAGTGGCCCACGCATGAGTTCGCGCACTGGGCGTGAACCGTGCTGGCGATACATGTCAAGGCGGCCAGAAGAAGACGAATCTGCAGCTGCATCCCGGCAACCTAACGCATCGGATTCGGTTGCGAAGGTGGCCGGCAGGGCGCCGCCAGTCTGAGAACCGGGCATTGCGGTGCGGGCAATACAGGGCGGCCAATACGCGGTGGGGCAATTCCTTCCAAAGGTGGCCCAAGTTCAAGACCTCGCGATCTAGCCCCTTAGGATTCGAGAACTCACCCCACCGAACAGGACTCCCATGCGCCGACTCGCCTTGCTCGCCCTCCTTCCGTTCACTGCGCTCTGGCTCGCGGCCGACACCCCGCAAGACCCCAAGACCGAGCAACCAAAGCTCAAGGACCCGGAACGCACAGCCGTGATCCAGGCGGCGCGCAACTACGTCGACGCCCTCTACGAAGCCAAGCCCGATCTCGTCGCCGAGAGTGTGCATGCCAAGTTGACCAAGTTCGGCTTCTATCGAAGCGCGGCGTCCAAGCCCTATGAGGGCCATGCGATGTCGTATGAGCAACTCGTGAAGTTGGCCAAATCATGGAATCGCAGTGGTTCCAAAACCGATGCGAGTTCGCCTCGCAAAGTCGAAGTGCTTGACCTGCTGGACCAAACCGCCGTCGTCAAGCTCACCGCCGTCTGGGGGATCGACTACATGCACCTCGCCAAGTTCGAAGACAGCTGGAAGATCGTGCACATCCTCTGGCAAAGCCACCCGAGTCCGCGACCTGGCAAGTAGTCGGGTGGCTCGCGGTCCTACGGCAACACCTGCTACGGCAACCCCTGCTACGGCAACACCGTGACCTGCACTCCCGCGGTCGCGCCCAGCATCACCGAACTGTCGAAGAACAGGACCTGCGCCAAGACCTCGGTTCCGATCAGGTTGCTGGCGTATGGAATCGCCAGTGGCACCTGCATCGTCGAGCCAGGCGCAAGCACCAGATTGACCAACGGGTCGACCAGTAGCTGCACGCCGAGCACGATCGGTTGCGTCGAGTTCGTCAAGCCGAGCTGAGCCGCCGCGAACAACGGCGGCGTTGGCGCAGTGAGTCCGAGGGCAAAACCGCTGTTGCCGATGCGTGGCAAGCCGGCCGCGTTCGGGGCGACTTGCCAGGTCACGTCGAGCGACGAGCCGCTGGGTTGGCCATAGACCTCCGGCGTCGGGTTGATGTCGAGGCCGCTGGGCACGCCCCAGCCACCGCCCAGGGGCGCGGCGACTACGGCCAAGGTTCCCGTGGCGGGATCGGCCGGTGTGATGCGGTGCACATCGCGCCGTTCGCAGGTCGCACCGGCAACGACGTAGATGTCGCCGGTTGCCGGCTCAAGGCACACGCACTCGGCATAGAACATGCCGTTCAATTGCGGAAACAGCACGCTGGTGGCGTTGCTCGGGTCGATGCGCAGCAATTGTGCTGCACCACTCGAAACGTCATAGCTGGTCGCCAACAGCGAACCACCGGGTTCGAGAGCCAGGCCGGTAACCAACGCAGATGGCATCGTCAGCACTGCGGTCGCAGCACCACCCGACGGAAACGGCACGCTGTAGAGAGTGCTCTGACTCTGCTGGAACACCCCGATCCACACTACGCCGCGGTCCATATCGACGGCCATCGCGTTGGTGTTGCCCGATGGCAATGGAGCTACCGGCACCGGTTGCAACGCCCCGGACGTGCCCGGTGCCTTGCTGGGGTCCAGCACGGCGAGCATCGTGTTCGCCAACGCTTCACCAGCTTGGAACGTTGTCGG
>CAXBFC010000730.1:0-1871 GCA_963974725.1 uncultured bacterium
CGTTTGGTGTAGAGTTGCATGTGGCCCTTGGGGTTGTAGAGCTCGCCATTGTAGGTGGGTACTCTGGGGCCTTATCAGCATCAACACAATGCAGCTGACGACGCTCCGCGTCGCAGCTGATCGTGACAGACGCTGGGTCGACCGTTGCGATGTCGTGACTGATCGGCTCCGTGTGTCTCCGTTTGGATCTCGCTGTCGCTCACCATCTGGAGGAAACGCATGATCACTCGCACCTGCCTTCTGTTCGCGCTGCCATGCCTCTTCGTCGCCTGCCAATCTTCGGCCGGCTGGTCGGTGCGCGATGCCGCACCGGGCGACCTGAAGGTCAAGTCTTGGGAGCTCTCGGACGCACCTCCGGCGGGCGAGCTGATGGTAGTCCGTTGCGAATATGACCTTGAGGTCGCAGTAGGGCGGCAGCGCGTCATGCGCGAGCTGTTCGTGTCGACGGGGGGCGCACGACACGCCGAGCCCATCGTCTACGTTCCGGAGATCCCGTCGCCAGTGGCTCCAATCGGAAAATGGACGCTCGTGGGCTGCGGCGACTCGCTCAGCCAGCTCGGCTACATGTTCGGGAGCACCTGGCACATGCGCGAGCTCGAATTGGGCTTCGCCTCCGGACACGGCGCGGAGTCGAGGGTCCGCTACTTCGTGCAGCGCGAGACGCTTGCTTCCGCACGTGCCCGGATTCCGGCGCTACGCGACCTCCCGGAGACGGGCGTGTGGAAGTTCCTCTCGGCTCCGGAGCAAGTTTCTTCAGCCCTAGCTGCCAACCTCCCTGCTCGATGAGGGCCTCGACCGTCGCACTACGACTGTCCATGGGCTGGAGGCGTCGAGGTCATGAGGCGGCCCAACTACACGCAGGAGCTGGCGAGGCTCCGCCTCGCAGCCGATCATCCAAAGACGTTGGCCAAACGAGTGTCCTCGATTAATTCGTACCGGATAGATGATGACCTGAGCTCGACCGGAGCTGTCGAGGTATCCCTCGAGCTGATCGATGGACGCAAGCGGTGGTGCTTCTTCGTGACGCCTAGCTCGTTGGCCGCGGTAGGAGACTGGGTGCCTGGCACACACGTCCCGCACCACATCGGAGAGCGTCACATGATCGTGGTGGGCGAGCTGACCGAGAGCATCGTCGGCGCGGTATTGATGGACCTCGACCGACAAGGCTTGATCGAGCGGCACACCTTGCCTCTCGAGTGATGACCGGCTGTCAACAACGTCAGCAGAACGCCGCCTGTCGCCGGGCTCACCAGATGCGCAGAGAATAGTCTCCGCAGGCGAAGGCGCCGGATCTGCCGGAGCGCGCAGGGCAGCCCTTGGGCCCACGGCGTGACTTGCGCGACGGCGTCCATTTTCGGTGCCACCCACCGCCATTCGTCACCACGCAACAACACCTTAGGGCGTTCCCGCCGCACAGACACTCAGGTTGACGATTTGTCGGGACAGGTTTACGATTCGAGTCAAATTGTAAACCATGACGTCCACAAGAACCGTCCAACAACTGTGTCAACGCGATGGCAACGTGACTTCGTCGTCGCTCGCGTCAGAGCTAGGCATCAGCCGCCAAGCCGCGCACAGGCAACTTGTGGCCGCAATCAAGCGAGGCGAACTGCGAGCGGTTGGCGAAGCCAGGGCGCGCCACTACGTCGCCATCGCGCCCGAGTTTCGATTTGAACTGGCTGGTGCTGACGAAGACCTGATCCTACGCCAGGTCGAAGAACGACTCGGCAACCAACTTCAATCTCTAGCGCCACGCCTACGCGAGATCTTCAACTACGCGTTCACCGAGATGGTCAACAACGCCATCGACCACTCCCGCGGCAAGTATGTAGACGTCCGAGTGGCCTGCGAGCATGCAGGCTTTCACATGG
>CAXBFC010000731.1:0-1860 GCA_963974725.1 uncultured bacterium
TTCGCGCGCTATGTGCGTGCCGAAGCGTTCCGCAGGCAAGGAAATATCGAGCGCGGCAACTTCGACCGCATCCGGGCGCGCGAGCTCGCCCTCGATCCAGAACTGCAACGACTCCTACTGCCCACCGCGATGCCGGCGCCGGCTGGCGGCCCTGCCTGGGGACGACTCGCCATCGAACGACGCGCCTCGTGGCGGCCACTGCCAGCCAACCGCGGCAACCTCGACCGCATGCAGCAGCCACGACGAGTCACGATCCACCACTCGGCGGTCTACATCCGTGACCCGCGCCCGCGCGCGGCGGCCGCACAGATTGGCAAGATCCAGCGCGAACACATGCGCAACCGCGAGTACGGCGACATTGGCTACCACTTCTTGATCGACCCATCAGGCCGCATCTGGGAAGGCCGCGAACTGCGCTACCAAGGCGCCCATGCCAGCGGCAGCAACAACATCGGCAACATTGGCATCTGTCTGCTTGGCAATTTCATGCGGCAACGCAACGACGGGCAAGGTCCGACGCAGGCTCAGGTGCAATCGATGGAGCAGTTGGTGGTGCAGATGATGCGTCACTATCGCTTTGGCGGCGACGCGTTGTTCTGCCACAGCGACTTCAAGAACACCGCCTGCCCCGGCCCGCGCATGCAGCCGATCGTCAAGCAGTTCGCCCGCAAACTGCAGGCACGCCTCGCCGACCTCGACCAGCCAGCCCGACGCGAAACCGTCGGCATCGCAACGCCTGCAGAAGAAGACGACGACGAGTAGGTCGCGTTCGGCTCCAGCGTTAGGTCCCGCCCATGGTATGGCTCACCCGATGGTATGCCTCCCCGCCATGGTATGGCCTCGCAGTGAGGCAGCCCGCGCAATACGCGCCCACCGCCGCAGTGCCCCTGCGAAGCGCCACCTCGCGGAACCGCTGGACGCCAACAGGTGTAGCCACGCTGTCATGCTGAGCCCGTTGTCATGCCGATATCCTCGGCATGGCCCCCGTCGACCGCAGCCCCCCGCGCTACCACTTGCCTGGCGCCCGCAGCAGCTGTGCCCTCCTGACGCTGTTGACCGTGCTGTTGGCGTGGCCCGACCCGCCAACCGTCTACGCCGTCTTGGTCCGACCGGCCTACTTCGCGCTGCTGACGTGGTTCTTCTGGCGCACCCGCCAAGCTAGCCCGGCGCTGCATTCCCAGCCGATGCGACTGGTCTGCGGCGGCTTCTTCGTACTCTGGCTCGGCTACACGCTCGCGGCGGTGATCCACTTCAGCGGCTTCGAAGTCGAACACGCTGCCGCCGTCTACTTGCGCATGGCGTGCGAACGCGGCGCGTGGTTCTTGCTCGGCACGACGTTGATCTCTTATGGCCTGATGCTGTGGATCCCCGAAGTCATCAGGAGCCACAACCTGCTCGCGGCCCACTCCAAACGCCAACAGGGAGAACTGCAGCGCTCGGAGATTGCGCGCAGCGAACTTGAGCAACGGCTCGTCGAAGCCGACCGCCTGGCGATGCTCGGGGAACTCGCCGCGAGCATCGCACACGACTTGCGCAACCCGCTGACGATTGTCAAAGGCACCGCCGAATCCCTGTGTCGTCGACCGCGCACGGCCGCCGAAGTTGCCGAACACACCGATGTCATCCGGCGCAACATCGACAAAGCGGATGAAACCATTGCCAGCTTGATCGACCTGGCCAAGCCCAAGAAGAACGAGCCAACCATCACCGACGCAACCGCCGCGCTGGCGGAAGTGCAGGACCTGCTTCATGTCGAAGCCCATCGACGCGCCGTTCGCTTGGTCGTCGCGCCAGCGACCACCGTGGTAACCATCCGCGTCGACCGCACGCTGTTGGCGCAAGCGCTGATGAACCTGTCGC
>CAXBFC010000732.1:0-1860 GCA_963974725.1 uncultured bacterium
GTTATGATCCTAGCGAACACGGTCGATGCAGTAGCGGCAAGGCCACGCAATTCGCACCCCCCGAACCTTGAGCGACGCCGACTTCAACCACATCCTCGGCCAGATCGGCGCCGGCGAACACGCCAGCCC
The DNA here is from genome assembly GCA_963974725.1 of uncultured bacterium. Lineage (GTDB taxonomy): Bacteria > Planctomycetota > UBA1135 > UBA1135 > UBA2386. The sequence goes on from CAXBFC010000732.1 coordinate 130, forward strand.
GCGACTGATGGAGTTGCTGTACGCGGAACTGCGCTCGATGGCGGACCGCTTGATGCAACGCGAGCGGGACAACCACACCCTGCAACCGACGGCACTCGTACACGAGGCGTTCCTGCGCCTTGTCGACGCGCAGAAGGTCGGGCAGAAGGGCCACCTGCACTTTCTCGATGCCGCCGCGGTGACGATGCGGCGCGTGCTCGTGGATCATGCCCGCGGCGCGCGCGCCCAGAAGCGCGGCGGCGGCGCCCACCGAGAACCGATCACGCTGCGCGGCATTGCCGCCGATGAGGTCGACGAAAGCGGCTTCGACGATGTCGACATCACCGCCCTCGACGCCGCTCTGGGCGAACTCGCCGAACTCGACGAGCGCCACGCCAGGATCGTCGAACTGCGATTCTTCGGCGGCATGTCGGGAGAACAGATTGCAGAGCATTTGGGAATCTCGCGGCGCACCGTGATCCGTGATCTCGCGTTCTCGCGAGCCTGGCTGCAGCGTCGTCTGAAGCAGCCTCCTTCGTAAGCCTGGAGGCGGCATCAGCAGACTGACCGACTGTGGTGGCCGAGCGCTCGCATGCTCGATCTAGTTGTCGATCGTCATCTCGACCGCATTCGACAAGAACGCGTTGAGCGGGTTCGAGATGGCCAGGTCCAGGCCGAGCCCCTGCGCATAGAGCTTGGCGCCGGCGAGCGCCGGGTTGGGCGGCAGCGTCAACGGGTCCGAGAATGAAGCACCGATCACCCCGCCGAGGACCACGAGGTCGAGCGAACAGTGCAGGTTGCACGGAACGCCCAGCGTACCCTGGAGGGGGAGGCCCGCAGCGTACTTGGTGAAGCCGTAGATGACGCCGCCGAACACGGTGGTGCTCGACAGGTCGTCGACGCGCACGTCGATCGTCGAGCCGATGCGCGGCGGGGCGCTCGTCGAGATCTTGGCCTCGACTCGTCCGGTCCCGGTCACGTGATTCGTGATCGCCGACCAGTCGAGGCGCAGCTCCGGCTGCCCCCCGCCGGCGCTGAAGCCGGTGATGGCGTCGTTCACGCTGCCGCTATTGCCGAGGTTGGGGCCGAAGGACAGATGGACCGTGCCGCTCGGCAGGAGCTCGATCTGGATGTCGTTGGCCATGGCCGCCGGCCCGCCGGGCTCCTGCCAAGTGAATACGTCGTCCCAGGTGACGCGCACGCCACCGTTCGGGCTTGAGTCTTCGTACCAGATCGCGCCACCGGCTTGCGGGTCGAGGTCACACATGAACCCCGCCCACGTCGGCAACCCGGGACCAACCCCGCCCTCGAAGATGCGTGGCGTCAGACCGCTGTTCGCTCCGTGCCAGATCCACCACCACGAGTTGCTGCTCGGGGCCATGGCACCGAGCATCACCTTGCCGTTCGAGTTGATCGTCAGATCACTGACGGTGGCGCCGTTCTGGTTGGGGTAGGGCAGACCGGCTCCGAACGAAGCTGGCAGGCTCACCACCAGGGACGCATCGTCCCAGTTCCCGAGCTGCGTGGTCGACGAGGGCGGCTGCTGCACGATGTTCGTGCCGGCCGCGGCCGCGCCGGCCCGGTCGAAGGCCGGACCACCCGGCGTGATCGTGTAGACGCCGCCGCTGTAGGTGGCGGTCCACGAGGTGTTGATCAGATCGATCGGCGTCGTGCCTGACGGGAACCACTCGCTGACCATGCGCGGGGCCCCATAGCAGCCGGTGCCGTAGAATGAGGTGCTGGCCTCGTCTT
>CAXBFC010000733.1:0-1809 GCA_963974725.1 uncultured bacterium
CCCTCGCACAAACCCGTGTGCGGCCGAGTGGATCGGCACGTGGCGCAGAAGCCCCACCGCGACCCTTCGTTGCACTTCCTTCAATCGCGACTTAGGCGCTTCGATCAAGCGCGGTGGCGCACCGCGCCGGGCAATCCACTGCTCGTGGTAGTGCCGATAGCGGGCATCGCGACGAGCTCCATCACCACGCAAGGTGCGCGTCCACGCGGCGAGTTCGTCGTCGTAGAGTCCGAGCCACGAGCACAGCTCTGCGAGCGATGGGATCCGTGGCAGGTTGCAGGTCGCCGACAACCCCGGAACCGTCTGCATGGCCGGAGCCACGATGGGCGCCGATCGCGCGTTGGCGAAAACGGCCTCGAACATCGCATGGTCCGCGAAGAACCGAACCAGTTCGGAACGCAGCAGGAGCCGCCCTTCGCCAAAGTGTCGCACGATCTGCAGCGCCATGGTGACGACCTCCCGCAAGCGTTGCTTGTCGCGCTGCAAGCGCAACAGCGCGTCGACCACGTTCTTGACGTTGATCGGCAACGCGGCGATCGCGCCCGCAACTTCTCGTCGCAAGCTTTGTGCGGGGCTAACCATTGCAGAAGGTGCCGCGCCCCGGCGACGTCGGTCTTGCGCGTCCACAGGTGCCCCGTAGGAGCACTCAAGGACGGGCGTCGGAACGATCTATGCGGAACTCCCCCGAGGTAACCTCGGAGAGAAAGAGGCGGATAAGTCCACTCTTTCAGCCCGGGACGCGGCGCACTGACTATCTATGCTGGATCGGATCTTGTCGACCAATCGATTGTCGATACCTGGCCGCCGAGCCGCCCCACCGCTCAAGATCCGCCCGCGCAAGATCCGACCGCGCTAGATCCGACCGCGCTAGATCTCCTCACGCAAGACCCGCCCAAGCAAGCCTTCAGCGGCGGTGCGTCAAGACTCGCGCGACCACTGCCGCACGCCCTTGCGTGCATACGAAACGGTGCTGGCAACCACCAGCGCCGAAGTCACCGCCGACAAGATCGCCACGGTCGCGTCGTCCGCCCCAAGGCACGCGACGACCAACACGCCAAACAGACACAGGCTCGACGCTTTGCCGTGCCACGCGTGGTCGGCCTCGACGTTGCCGCGTCGCCGCATGATCAACGCGAACCCAACAAGCAGCAGTCCATCGCGCACGATCAACAATCCGAGGAACCAATACGGGATCCACGGAAACACAGGACCAATGCGCAGCGCGAGGTAGGTCGTCAACACGACCTGGGCCAACTTGTCGGCAATCGCGTCGAGGTTCGCGCCGAACCGACTCTGCAGCGAGAACCGGCGGGCCAGCCAACCATCGACAACATCCGACGCTCCGATCGTGACCAACACGCCTGCCGACAGCAGGCGAAGAGTAGCTGGATCCTCACCCTCTTCGCCGACCCGGTTCGCCCACTCAGCGAAGTAGACCCAGAGCGGTACCAGCAGCACCCGCACGCACGAAATCGCGTTCGGCAGCCAGCGAGGAATCGACGCGATCGGCATGGAACCACCGTATCCATTCTCAGAGTCATCGAAGACGGTGACTCGCCCCGGCGCACAGTTCGTTGTCGATGTAGATGCCGATGTGCGCGTGTTGACACCGCTCAGTTACCAGTGACCGGCCAGCTCGATAGCGCACACCTGCTCTTCTCGCCCCTCGCGTTCTGATCCCAGCAGCTTCGAACAACGCCAATCGGTGCTTCGCAGAGTGACCCGTGTGGTCCCCTTATTGGGCCACTTCTTGTCCTGACCTTGCCCCGGTTTCACGGACACGGGGTTAAGTGAGATCGCACAAGAGCA
>CAXBFC010000734.1:0-1793 GCA_963974725.1 uncultured bacterium
ATGTCGTTGGCGCCAGTTGAGGCCGCCGCAGCCCCCGAGTGCCACCAGGACTTGGGCGACACGAACCACGCCATGGCCCGACCTACTGCCGGAATGTCGAGATGCCAGATCGCGGCTGAGCTGCGAATCCACAAGACGCGTTCGTTGACGAACGTGCGATACTCGGCGACCAGCTCGCGCGCCGACTGACGTGCCGATTCCAGCACCTGTAGCCGGCCCAAATATTCGGACGAGCTCTCACTCAACGTTGCCAGCATCGCTAGGCGTTGTTGGATCAGCTCGCGCGCTCGTCCGGCAATCTTGTCGCGCTGAGCCGGATCAACGATCGGCGGCTCCGCCGTTTCCACCAGCGTTTCGACCAGCTCTGGATCGTCGGTCAGCTGACGGCGACGCTCCTCCCAGTCGATCGATGCCAGGTAGGCCTCGGCGACGATCGTATCGTCGTAGCCGGCCTCACGGCGAAAGATGCGGTCCACGCCAGGCAGCTTGGAGCGTCCCTCACGCAACATGCGACCAAGCGTCTGGGTGGTCCCCGCGCCGTCGGCGCGCTTCTTGATATCCTGAAGCTGTGCCTGTAGCTGTTCACGTAGCTTCTGCGCGTTGCTGATGAACTGCTCTACCTGGCGCTGCTTTTCGAGCAGCGGCGTCAACTTCGCTGCGATCGCGGCGCTCTCGGCGGCGAGTTCGCGCAACAGCGGATGCGCGTCGCGGGCATCCATCTCGGCCTGCCGTGCCGCTTGCTGTGCTGCGGCTGCCGCCCCCGAACGCAGCGTCTGCACGCGGGCCTGCCAAGCATCAAATGTAGCCTGCACTTGCTTGACGGTACGCACCGCAACGTCGCGCCGAATCGTCAACAGTTGCTCACGAGATGCGTAGGACTGCTGCTCGGCCTGCAGAGCCTCCACTTCGACTTCTAGTCGTTTGCGTTCTACAGCCAGTCGCAATCTCCTGGCGGCGAGCAGCCGAGCATCGGAATTCTCGTCGGCAACGGCTTGCGGCAGTGCTTCGAGCGCCTTGCGCAGTTCGGCTAGTCGCCCCGGAATCTCGCCACGGCGGGTGGTTCGATGCACCGCCATCTTCTCGATCTCCGCGACCACAGCTTGGGCATTCGCCAGTGCCAACTGCGCGGCGGTCAGCCTGAGTTCTGCCTCGTTGAGATCGATTTGCGTCGGCAGGACGTCCGGCTGCCGATCACTTGCCGCCGCCATCTGCGCACGGTAGGAAACCAGATCTGCCGCGACCTTCTCCGCCGACGGCAACACATCCATCGCGGCTTGAAAAGCCTCCCGAGCTTTCGCTGCCTCAAGGGCACGCCCAAGAACTTCGGTAAGGGAAGTCTTTAGCTCGGGCGACAGGGCCGTATCGCTAGTGACTTCTTCGAGTCGGCGCTGCACGTCGGCCGCGGCAATGACCTGGCCCTGCACGGAAGGCTTGGGTGGATCCTGGGCGAGTGCGGCCCCCGCCAGAATCAGTCCGCAAGCCCAGGTAATCAGCCGTCCAGCGAATCGCATCCGTTGCTCCTGCTAACCAAAGGAATCTGAAGCATGCTGGCCAAGAAATTATCGAGCATGAACTAGTGGCGGCAAGGTTACTGCCCAGCGACGCCATGACCGTGACAATTGCGGGTGAGCGACCGCGCGGTGGTTGCGCACCAACTTAGTGGCAGCTGGTTGGCAACTCCGCAGCACGTCGCAACCGGCCTCATCAACCGGGCCGACTCATCGTGAAGAAGTCGTACTCCTCCCCTTCCTCATACGTCAAAGCATCCCCGGCGATGATGTGCGCCGCGCCCT
>CAXBFC010000735.1:0-1786 GCA_963974725.1 uncultured bacterium
TGAGATATGCGGGCTAGCTCTCGATCTTGCCGTTGACCAACCGCTGGATGCCGCGCGGGTTGCCGTCCTGCAGCTCCGCGGGCAGCAAGTCCTGCGGCCAGTCCTGCCAACACGCGGGGCGCACCCAGCGTTGGATTGAGGTCGTGCCAACGGCCGAGTAGCGGGCATCGGAGGATGCCGGGTAGGGACCGCCGTGGACCATCGCTGGCGACACCTCGACGCCCGTCGGCACGCCATTGGCAATGATGCGACCGACCTTGCGACGCAAGGAACTGAGCACCGGTTGGTGGCTTGCGAAGTCGTCGCCGTCGCCGTGCACCGTGGCCGTCAGGTGGCCATCGAGCGCCTCGATGACTTGCTGCAGTTCGTCCATCGTCCGGCAGGCGACGGTCAGCATCGCAGGACCGTAGATCTCCGAACGCAACCGCTCGTTGTTCAGCACCGCTTCGGGAGTCGCGCGCAACAGCGCGGGGCAAACCTCTGCGACCCCGGGCGTCGTCGACCCCGTCGCGCGGTCGACCTCGACCGGCAACGTACTGAGATCCTCCATCGCACGCTCGTAGCTATCGCGAATGCTCGAGTGCACGGTCGGCCCCGATGGCGCACTGCACAGCCGTTCACGGAGTGCGACGTAGAAGCTCTCGTCGCCTTCGCCGTGCAACCACAACACGATGCCTGGACTCGTGCAGAACTGCCCCTGCGCCAACAGGCACGAGGCCGCGACCTGCTCGGCGATCTGGCTGCCGCGTGCGGCGAGCGCCTTCGGCAACACCACCAACGGGTTGGCCGAGCCCATCTCGGCGAACACTGGAATCGGTTCGTCGCGATCGGCAGCTTGGTTGAACAAGGCACGGCCACCGCGGTGCGAACCGGTGAAGCCGACGGCCTTGATCGCCGGATGCTGCACCAACGCGCCGCCGGTATCCTGGGTCCGGCCGTGCAGCAGTGAGAACGTGCCGGCCGGCAAGCCCAACTTCTCGACGGCGTCGTGCACGACGCGCCCAACCATTTCACTGGTGCCCGGATGTGCTGGGTGTCCCTTGACGATGACCGGGCAACCCGCAGCCAGCGCCGACGCGGTGTCGCCACCGGCAACCGAGTAGGCCAGCGGGAAGTTGCTCGCGCCGAACACCGCGACCGGCCCAAGCGGAACCGACATGCGGCGCAGGTCAGGCTTTGGCATCGGGGCGCGGGTGGCATCGCCGTGGTCGATGCGTGCATCAACCCACGAGCCTTCCTCCAACAGCGTCGCGAACTGCTGCAACTGCATCACCGTGCGCGCCCGTTCGCCTTCGACGCGTCCGGCCGGCAATGCCGTCTCGGCTTGCACGCGCTTGACGAGATCGTCGCCGAGCCCAATCAGCCCATCGGCGATGGCTCGCAACAACGCTGCTCGCGTGGCCGGTTCCGTTGCGGAATACACCGGGCACGCTGCCGCCGCCGCTTCACAGGCGCGCGCCACTTGCTCAGGCGTTGCCTCGGCATAGCCGGGCTCAAGATTGGTTCCGGCTACCGGATCCATGCCGTGGAAGACCTCGCCACCGGCGGCCTCGGCCGAGCCAGCGACGAAATGCATGCCGTGTAGCGAGACCATTAGAGGGCCTCCGAACGGATCGGCGTCGGGATCGTGGGCGGAACGAAATGGCAAGGTAGCTTCAGCATGCGGCGCACAAGCGAACGCACTGCCCGCCGTCGGCGCAAGCCTTGGCCGGTCGTTACCGGGGAGCTTTCGCGAACTCCCCCACGGCTCCGGCCAGATCGCCCAGGGACCGAGCGAATTCTTGCT
>CAXBFC010000736.1:0-1744 GCA_963974725.1 uncultured bacterium
TGGATCGATCCGCTCCAAGGTCTGGTACGATCCGTCGATCGCATACCAATTCCCGGTGTGCGGCTCGATCGCCAGCGCATTGACCGCTTGGGTCGTCGTCGACACCAGCACGCCCGCGCCTGAACCGGTGTCCAATCGCAAGACGTAGCCGTAGAAGGCAACCCCGTAGAGCTTGTTGTCGGCGTCGACCTTAAGCGTCCCGACGTCCACATACCCCATCGCGCCGACCAGCGTCAGCTGACCGTTCCAAGGAGTGAAGCGGTAGAGGTTGTCGTCCGTGTTGCTCAAGTAGAAGCAGCGATCCGCCTCGTGCCAGGCGATCCCCTGCCAGCCGTTCATGCCGGTCGCGTGAACTGGCGTGAAGATCGCAGTCTCTTGGTCGAGCGTGCCGATCTCGCCGCCTTGGAAGTCCACCGTCCAAAGCTCCTGCGTGACGCGGCGCCAGGTCAGGTCGACCGGGTTGGCAAGCCCGTTGTTGGCGGTGCTGCCAATCGGCGCCACCGCCGCGGTGTAGTGGTCCACCGCGTAGAGCTGACTGTTATAGGAATCGACCAGGAACACTCCCTGCGCAGAGACCGCCGCAGTCAGCAGGGCGCAGGCAAGTGGAACACGGAGACACGGACGCAGGCAAAACGGGGTGCTGGATTCGAGCCTGGCGATACCGAAGTGCGAGGCCCCGGCAAGTCCGGCGGCCAACACATTCAGAAATGCCGTTCGACCGACGACATCGCGCCCAACCCGGAAAAACCTTCCGTGCGACTCCGGCGTTCCGCCTGAACCGGGCGCAACCACACCGGGCGTGACCGGGGTCGGGGACTTCAGGACGCCCGCCAGCCCCCACCCCAAAACCACGAACGCCTGGTCCGTCCAGCTACGCCCGATCGAGGTATCGCCGCAACCAGGTGCGTGCAAACAGGAGGTCGCGGTCGATCGTGCGCGGGGTGATCTCCAACAACTCGGCGATTTCGTCGCTGCTCAGTCCCGCGAAGAAGCGCAGCATCACGATGTGGGACGGACGCTCATATTCGCGCGCCAGCGCGGTCATGGCTTCGTCCAACGCCAGGATGTCCGTGCCGTCCGCGCCAATGTCGGCGATGACGATGTCCGTCGACAAACGGACGTCGGCTGGCGCCGAATCGCTTCGCTGCCGCTGCTTGCGCCTCGCTTGGTCGACTAAGATGTTGCGCATCGAGCGCGCCGCCGCCCCGAAGAAGTGGGCACGACCTTCCCATTGCTTGGCGCCGCCGCTCAGACGCACCCAGACCTCGTGCACGAGTGCCGTAGCCTGCAGGGTCTGCCCGGGCGCAAGCTTGCACAACCGGGCGGAGGCCAGCCGCTTCAGATCTTCGTACACGAGCTCCCACAGCCTCTCTTGGGCGCCTGGTTCACCGCGCTCGACGCGGGCCAATGCAATGGTCACGGGTTCTTGGCTCATGGGTGACAAGCAGAAGCCTACCACCCGAATCGCTTCGAAGGGAACGAGGATTAGTCGGGGAGCAGGCTCCGAATCTCGGGGAAGTTGCGAACGGCATCGATGCAAGGCAGCTCTCGAAACTGGTCGGCCGTAGCACCGCAGCGCAGCGCCTGCTGCAGCGCCGCCAACGCGCCGTTGCGATCGGCGACTCGCTGGTCGTCCGCAGATTCCCCCGCAGCGAGGCGGCGGCAGCGCAGTTCGAGCAGGCGCAGGTATTGGAAATGGTCGTGACGCGCCCGCGGCCCGAGATCGATGCACATCTGGTAGCAG
>CAXBFC010000737.1:0-1707 GCA_963974725.1 uncultured bacterium
GCGGCCTTGAGTTTGTTGCGCCTGACGAGGACTGGCGGAACTACCTGGCCAAGTATGAGCGCATGGGGGGCATCGTGGAGGCGTGGGTCGATGGCGACGACAAGCGCTCACCGTCGGTGCAATGCCGGATCGATCCGGCGGGCAACATCGCGACGATCTCGACGCATGATCAAGTGCTTGGCGGTCCGTCTGGCCAGGTCTTTCTCGGCAGCACGTTCCCGGCGGATGAGCAATACCGGTTGAGCATCCAGGCTGCCGGCGAGAAGGTATCCGTGGTGCTGAAGGAGCGTGGTGTGCTTGGTCGGTACGCGATCGACTTTGTGTCGGTCAAGACCGCCGAGGGCTGGCAGCACTACGCCATCGAGATCAACCTGCGCAAGGGCGGCACGACCCATCCGTTCTTGACGTTGATGTTCTTGACCGATGGCAGCTACGACGCGACCACGGGGCTGTTTCACACGCCACTCGGCGAGGCGCGCTATTACTACGCGTCGGACAACCTCAAGAACCCGGACTACTGCCGTCTGACTCCGCACGACCTGATCGACATCGCGGTCGAACACAACCTGCACTTTCACGGCGCGTCGCAGCAAGGGGTCGTGTTCCATCTGATCGGGGCGCTTTCACAATACGGCAAACTTGGCGTGCTGTGCGTCGGCGACAGCCCCGAGGCGGCCTACAAGCTGTATCAGGACACCGTGGTGATCCTCGATCGCGAAGCGCTGGCTGAGCCATCGAGCCCTAAGCGCGACCAGTAGCGGCCATTGTTGTTCGCGACTGCTGTTCTCGAAGGGGATGCGTGCGAAGCGCGCGGCTGCATCGCATGGTTAGAGCAAGGTCTGTTGTCAGTTGCCCTGCCAACGGAAGGTGACCTACTATGAAGCGATGTTGGTGCTGAGCGTAGCGAGCTACCTGCTGATCGCGATTGGCCTACTCGGGGCTTTGGACATCGCGGTCTTCCATACTCGGTCCCACAATCTGCGCTCGCAGCCGTCGGCTCGTCTCGAACTTCTGACGCACAGTCTGCGTGGGCCTACCTACGCAGTCTTGTTCGCCGTCGTGCCAAACTTTGCCGCGCACGGCTCTTGGTTCCTTGTGATGCTTTTGGTGCTTGTGTTCGACGTCGGCATCTCGGTATGGGATTTCTCGGTCGAACGACGAAGCCGGGCGCCGCTGGGAGGTCTTCCGACCGGCGAGTATGTGCTGCACAGCATCATCGCCATGCTGTTCGGAGCCTTCGTCGCGTGCTACTGCGTTGGCGCGGCTGACTGGCTCAAGCAGGATACGGCGTGGGTCTATGAGCCGAACGTGCCGTGGCCAGTGCAGGCCATGCTCGCGGCGATGGCGGTTGGGGTACTGGTCAGCGGCATCCAGGACGCCTTGGCAGTTGTGAAGCTGGGGCGCGGCGCACGGTGACCTTCGCTCTCGATTGGCGCTCGGCCGGGCTTGCATGCACCGCCGACGCAAACTGGCGCGCAAAGATCTGGCGCGGGGGTTTGCTCTTGCTGCTGCCCGTTGTCGGGTGGCCGCTTGTGTTGGGCTATCGACGCTTGTTCGTCGAGCGAGTGCTCGACGGCAAGGTTCCCTTGCTGCCCGAGTGGAACGGCAACTACTTCGCTGCATTGCGTTATGGGCTCGGGGCAATGGCAGTGATTCACGCTTGGTATGCGCCGCTCTACGTTTGGCTGGCAAGCCGGACCAGTGAGT
>CAXBFC010000738.1:0-1697 GCA_963974725.1 uncultured bacterium
CTGTTGCTGGTGGTGCGTCGTGGCTTCGGCGATGAGCGCGTGCACGAAGGTGCATTGCCGACCGTCGAAGTTTCGACCGACGTGGTCGATGGCGTGACCAAGGTGCAGGTCGCGACTGGCGATTGCGAGCTTGTGGATCTGCCAATGGCGCTGGCACCACACATGGCCAAGCTGACCGAGTCCGGCCGCGACGCGCGCCTGTTGTTTCAGTTCAAGGGTGGCGTCAAGCCGGACGCGACGATGCGCGATGCGATGTCGATGGCGCTCCGTGATGCGGGTGCCAAGAGCTGCTCGATCGGCGCGCGCGTGCTGTTTGATCGCGAGCTCGAAGACCGCATCAAGTGCTCGGTCTCTGGCAATAAGGTTGCGATTGCGATCTCGCTGACCGATGACGACGCGACCATCATCGATGCGCTGACCTTGGTGCTGCCGACGCACGCCAGTGCTGTTGACGGCAAGAACGTGCGCTACCAGTTTGCGCGCGAGTCGGCCGCAGTCCAGTCGTTCTGTGTCGACTTCGCCCGCAACGCAGGCGCGACACTGATCGAAGTGGGTGGTCAGGATGACACCGACATTGTCTGGCCACAGCTGATCAGCGTGCGGGTCGGCAAGGAAGTCGAGTTGCGCCTGTCACCAAACGGTCGTTCGCGCGCCGCGGTATTGTCCGCATTCGAGCAGGAATGTGCCGAGCACCACGACGATACGCACGGCAAACACGTGGTCATCGATTGGCCACAGGACTTCGCTCTCGATGCCGAAGCGATCAAGAGCCTCGACGCCGTGATGACCAAGTTGTCACCAAGGCGCCTTTGCTGCACGATCGCGGGCGATGCACGGGAGCCGTTCTTCCCCGTGCCCGTTGCCTTTGGCGTTGACGGCGAAGTGCAAACGATTCGCATCGATACCGAGGCGGGCAAGCCACGCGATTTGCAGCGTGCCTTGGATCGCTGCCTGCCCGGCAAGATTGCGTCGCTACACGGCCAGGCCGTGCGCGTCGATTTTGCTGGTGATGGCGCCGTCTCCCGCACTTTCCGTCAAAGTGTCTGCACCGCTGTCGCAGAAGCTGGCGCGATGCGTTTGGAACTCGTCGAGGGCGGCGAGCACGACGTGTTGCTGCCGCCGATGTTGGCGGTCGCCGAGAGCGAAGCCGGCTTGTCGATTTCGATCGTTGTCGATGGCCGGGACGAGACCCAGCAGCGTCGGGCACTGATCCGCGAACTCGAAGGTGTCGAAGTGGCGTTGCAGTCGGTGACGATTGCCAGCTCGACGGCCGCCCAGTTGGTTGGCGACTACGTTCTTGAGCAAGGCGCTTCGCGCGTGGTGCTCGACGGCCCGGAGCCGATGCAGATCCACCCGCCGTTGTTCGAGTCGGCCACGAAGGAAGGCAAGGAAGCGCGCTTCGTGATCGAGCCAACTGGCGATGATGCGATGGACCTGCGCATGCTGGCGATCGAGATGCCGGCGCGCATCAAGGAAGCTGGCTTGCTGGTTGCCGCGACCGCGACGATCGTTTGGCCCGGTGCCTCGGCAGATCACGCTGGCGTTGTGGCGATGCTTGCCGCGTTGCGCAACAAGAACGCTTCGACCATCAAACTTGAAAGCGGTGACGGCGAACCCGTGCAACTGCATCCAGTCGTCAAGGAAGAGGTGATCCCCGAGTTGACGACTGACGACGAAGTGGCGCCAGCGAAGCCTGC
>CAXBFC010000739.1:0-1694 GCA_963974725.1 uncultured bacterium
TCGAAGCGTGCAAGCCAGATGTCGTAGTAGTAGTCCGACGCGAGCCCGATCGCCGCCTGCCTCTGACTATCGTTGCTCAGAGGGCCGAAGACCAAGCGGCCGTCCGAACTGTACTCCCAGTGCCCCATGACCAAATCGCCCGCAACCGTAACGAACTCGGGCTCTTCAAGGGCGAGACGCGAGACGATCCAATCCACCGCGTCGTCATACTCAGCCGTGCAGCTATCCCAGTTCGCCATCAGTGGAACGAAACCCGCGGGCAGCGTGGGATTGTTCGGGAACTGCGACGCCGGATCCGCCAACGAAGCGATGTCGTTGTTCTGAAAGTCGGGAATCGAAACAAACGACCACGACTGCGCCGTCAGAGCGACCGAGGTGGAAAGGCCGAGAACGAAGGCGGCAAGAATGCGGACCATGAGCGGAGACATGAGCGCTCGACGGAGCAGCCAGGCGTGGAGCGCGAAGACGCCTGGTGTGAGGGTTCGAACTTCGCGGACACCGAGTGCCGCAAAGCTTGGAGAACGTCAGAGGCCGCAGTAGCAAGACCAGAAGTCCGGCGACTGCCCCCTGTCCAATGTGCCGAAGAGACCGGCACGCTCGTTCGCCACTCAGAAACCGAGCGTCGCGGTGCCTTGATCGGCCAGGTTCCACTCGCCCGTGCTCAACTCCAACTGCGCGCCCTGGAAAAAGAGCTGCTGACCAGCAAGTGCGGGATTGGTCAGAAGCGGCAGCAATACCGACGCCGAAGTTCCCACTGGCACAAGCGGGCCAACGACTACGTCCGGGCTAACCGTCAACAAGCACGTCGGGTCGGTGGTCAAGCCGAGCGCGATGATCGGAGTCTGGGCAATGGTCGTGAGGCCAATCACCATGAGCGGTAGGCCGGTCGGCGAAACATTGCTCATTTCCACCTCGAGAGTCGCGCCAAGAACCGGCAGTTGCGGCGCGGAAAGGACCGACAAGCCAACTGGACTCGGGCAACCAGCGCCACTGGTCGCAAACGATGCACTGGGCGTCACCAAGCCATCACCGGTCGCGGAATCAAGCACCAGTGAGTAGCCACCGCCGCCGAGCGCGGTCAGGCCCGCAGGACCGGTAAGCCCCGAGCTTCGGGTCCAAGTCAGGCCACCGATCGTGACGTCAGGCTGGTTCTGGCGGTAGACCTCAAGCAACTGCTCGAACTGACCGGCCGCATAGTTGAGGTTCACGTCCATCGCAACGTCATAGAGACCTTGGACCTGCGCGTCGTTCAACGGCACGGACCAAATGACCACGTCCGCAACGTCGCCGGGGAACATCTGAATCGGCGTCGGCAAGTTCGCGGAACGGCCGACGATGACATTACCGGCACCGGTGTTGATCGTGCGGTTTCCCGAGTTGGTGTAGATGAAGGCGCCATCGACAAACAAGCGAACACCGCTGAGATTGGTGGCGCCCGCCGGCAACACCGTCGTCAGCATGTGCCACTGGCCATCGTTGAGTGCGGGGCCCTGCCCAGTCGTGCGTCCGCCGCCTACGCCGAGTTCCAAGACACCGCCGTTCGTCGCGTCGATGTCCACGTCCCACTTGGAGCCGTTACCGTTCGTAGCGAAGGTCAACGGCGAAACGATCCCGGTCGTGGCCGACGTCCTGGCCCACACCGATACCGTGCGCTCCTGCGCGCCCAGCAGCGGCGAGGGACCGCAGTCGATTTC
>CAXBFC010000740.1:0-1683 GCA_963974725.1 uncultured bacterium
AGCAGACCGACGGAGCCCGCAACGCGGGCGGCAGGCAACGCCTGCCGTCTGACGAAGGCCGCGGGCCATTCGGGCGCGCTTGCCAAGTTGCTGGCGAGATATGCGAGCTAGCGCCTGGCGTTGCTTAAACCGGTTCTGAGCGCTTGTAGATGGCGCGGAGCAGCAAGCGGTGGCGGATTACGTAAGTCCACATGTGCATCCCATCGACCAGATTGCACCCGATCTGAAGCCCGGGCGGAGCGCCCTGAAGGACCTGCTAACCGAACACCGGAAGTCACAAGGCGACTAGCGGATCGACACCGATTGCACCTAGACTGATCAAATGCGCGTGCGCTCTACCACTCTGCTCGCTGTCCTGACCGGTTTGCTCATGACGGCCACCACTGTTGCCCAGATCTCCCTGCGGGAGGTCCCGGAGGTTGCGCGCAAGCGTGCCGAACGGCTGCGCCCGCTCCAGATCGCCGCGCTAGAGCCGTTCTGGCCGGACTTCGCGCTCGAGTATCGGACCAACCAGTCCGTTCTCGATGACGCCATCCAGAAGGCGGCGAAGCTCGGCGACAGCGTCGTGCCACTGCTGCTTGAGAAGCTGCAGCCCGCGCAAGGAGGCTCGACCTCGCGCAATCTCGCCAGCAACTGCCGGCGCGTGTTGAGCTATCTCGATCCGGGTTCGTTCGTCGATGCGCTCGCGGAAATGGCGCGCGGCTCCCACGATATCGCACGCACCGAAGCCATCATCCTGCTTGGCCACGCCGACGTGCCCCAGTCGGCGACGGTGCTGACCGACCTGATCGACACGGCCAGCGAATCCAACCGCCTGCTGATCATTCGCTCGCTGCGGCAACTGCGCTCGGCGACCGCGGCGCCCAAGATCGTGCCACTGCTGGGATCGAACGATCGCCGCCTGCGAGAAGAAGTGCTCGCCTACTTGATCGCCGCCAAGGCATCCAGTGTCGCCGACACGGTCGTGCAGGCATTGACGACCGAAGGCGACGATCGCTTGCTGCCGAGCTTCATTGACTACTTCGCGACCTGCACCAAGCAGCACGTCGCGGCCACCGAAGCGCTGCTGCCGCTACTCAGCCGCGAACGGATCGACTGGCAGGACACTCGCACGCTGGTCACGGCACTCGCGACGGTCTCGCCGAAAGGCTACGAAAAGACGATTCGCAAGCTGCACGAGCTGATCGACGGCAACGACACCAGCTCGCTCGCCGTGCAAGCCGCGGTGACTCTGCGCAGCCTCGGCGACAAGCAGGGCATCTCCCGCCTCAACCGCACGCTTGACGACAAGATCCGACGCCGCAAGCGCGACGCCGGCCTCTACGAACAGCGCGCCAGTCTGCTGTTCGCGATCGGCGAGTTCTCCGATGCACTCAACGACTACGAGAAGATCCTGAACTACTCCGAGGGTGCCGCGATGACGCGCCGCGCCTACGTCGGGCTGATCATGTGCGAATCCCGTCGCAGGAAGATCCAGAACGTAGTCAAGCACATGAAGGCTTCGGGCATGGCGCAGGAGGACTTCGATTTGCTGGCCGAGCAGGATGAAGCGTTCCGCGAAGCGATGGACCACGAGCGAACCCGATCGTTCCTGAAGCAGCTCGCCAAGGAGCGGGCTCCGAAGTAGGGGTTGCCCGGCGCCAAGTTACCGGGCGCCAAGGTGTCCCGCGCACTTCGGCCGGC
>CAXBFC010000741.1:0-1650 GCA_963974725.1 uncultured bacterium
TTGCGGCCGCATTTCCGGCATGCCAGCGATGCCCGACAGGTAGTTGGTGCCGCCATCGTGCACGAGGCTGGCGCTGTAGTTCGGCATCTCGTCCTTGTGCTTCTGCACCCACGCACGCGAACCGAGCAAGCCTTGCTCCTCGCCGCTCCACAGCATGAAGCGAATGCTGCGGCGAGGCTGCGTGCCAAGGGCCATCAACAGGCGTGCAGCTTCGAGTGTCGTCGCCGAGCCCGTGCCGTTGTCGGTTGTGCCGGTCGCACCGTCCCAGCTATCGAGGTGGCCGCCGACGACCACGAACTGATCGGGGAACTCGCTGCCAATGATGTCGGCGATGACGTTGTAGAGTGGGATCGGCCCCTTGCGGAAGTGGTTGCGAATGTCGAATTCCACTTCGACTGCCTTGCCCGCTTCGAGCTGATCGACCACGGCCTCGTAGGAGTCGTTCTTGAGCCGGATCATCGGCAGGTTCGGCAAGCTGTCCATGTCGCGGCTCGGCCGACCACCAGTCAGCAACAACTCGCCGCGACTACCAGCGCGACCCGTAATGAAGCCAAAGCCACCTTCGGCTTCCATCGCCGCCGTCAGCTTCGACAGCATGCGGCCGTCGGGGTTCAGCATCCACACGTGATGTAGCTCGCCCTTCATTGCGGCCAACTCATCGTCGTCCTTCGGCGCCGCGACCACGAGTCCGCGGGCCGGGCCTTTGGTGCCAGCCGTCCACGCGTTGGTACTGCAAACGAACTCCATCTCGATCGGCTTGGTCATGCGACCCCACCACGGTCCGCGATTGAAGCCGACGGCGTATTCCCCCCACTTCTCGAGTCGCGCGTTCTCAATGCCGAAGCTCTTGAACTTGTCGACGGCCCACTCGCCGGCAGCCGTCAGATTGTCCGAACCCGTCAGGCGCGGGCCGATGCGATTGACCAGGTGGTCGAGGTGCGCCATCACTTGGGAGTTCTCCAAGCCCTCCTTCTTGATGATGGCGAATTGCTCAGGCGTGACCTGGGCAAGTAGCGGACTCGAAACGGCGAGAAGGACGATAGATCGTGCGAAGAACATCGAGCACAACGATACGCATCGGTGCCAACAAGCGATGGCTTGGCATGTACCAGGCAAGTCGCGTCTGCTCCATCCCGGGGAATCTGGCCGGCGCGATGCTGGCCGGCGCGATGCTGGCCGGCGCGATGCTGGCCGGCGCGATGCTGGCCGGGGAAGCCTACACCGCTAGCGGACCAACCACTTTTTGCACAGCGGCCACCAGCGAACCATCGACGATGACTTGCTCGGCGGCAGCGAGATCCGGCGCCAGGAACCGATCCCCCTCCAAGGGCGCCACCTGCTTGCGCAGCGACTTGTAGGCGGCTTGCACACCGGCGCCTGGCTTGAGCTTATCACCGAGGTCCAGCCCCTGCGCGCCACACATGATTTCGATGCCGAGCACCTTCGCCGTGTTGCTGACCACCATCTGGGCGAAGCGCGCCGCCGTCACGCCCATCGAAACGTGATCTTCGCGATTGGCGCTGGTCGGAATCGTGTCGACGCTCGCCGGATGCGCCAGCGTCTTGTTTTCACTAGCGAGCGACGCGGCGACAACCTGCGGGATCATGAAGCCACTCTCGAGCCCCGGGTTCTTGGCCAAGAACGCGGGCA
>CAXBFC010000742.1:0-1643 GCA_963974725.1 uncultured bacterium
GATCCCGGCGGACCTCGAACCGTTCTTGTTGACGCAGCGCGCGGCGTTCCGTTGCCATGCCGAACGTTCGACCGCGTTCTTGACCTGGCGTTTCCTCAATCATCCGCACACCAGATACGAACTGGCGACGGTTCGCACGGCGGGCAGTGGCGAGCTGCGTGGCTACGCGGTCTACCGCCCGGCCGAGTTCATGGGGCGTCAGCTTGGCTTGTTGATGGACGTGATGGTAGAGCCCGGCGATCACGCGGCGCTAGCTGAGCTGGTGCAATGGGCGAGCGAACGCGCCAAGCAAGATGAGAAGAACGGCTTGTTCTTCCTGACCACGCCGGCGTTGCCGTGGTTTGGCTTGTTGCAGGAATGGGGGTTTCGGGCGCAGGCAACCGACTACGTGCTCGCCGCGCGTACGTATGCCGTGGTCGAACCCGCGTATCTGCGTGCTCATTGGACCTACACGCTCGCCGACTTCGACATCCTCTAACAGGTAGCTATCCGATGTATCAACTACGCGACTTCGAACCTGATGACCTGTCGGCCATCGCGCGCGACCTGCCGGCCTACGCCGCGACGGCGCGCGAAATCCACAATCATCCCGGCGGCTTGTCCGGGGTGATTGTGCACGATGCTCGCGAACGCATCGCTGGTTGCCTGGTCGCGGTGTGCCACCAGTTGGTGACCAACACGCGCACGATCGGGCTGGGTATCGTGCGCATCGCACACATTGCAGAAGAGGCACGCATCGGCGGAATCCACAGCTTGCTGCTCGAACTCGACAGCGCCTTCAGCGAACGGTTCGAAGGTTCGGACAAGCGCTTCCAGGCGATGATTGCGCAGTGGCACGAAGAAGACATCTGGTGCTTGCGGCGCTTGCGCGACTACGAACCGGTTGCGCAGAGCTTGACGTTTGCGGGCGTTGTGGCGCCGCAGCGCGCGCCGGAAGGGGTCACGATTGCGAAGCTGTCTGCGGCGGAACTGTCGGGTGAGCAGCGGATGTGCTTCGACGAAGGTCCGACGGCCGGTGTGCAGCGAACCGCGGCGATGTTGCATCACGTTGCGAGCCAACCCGGGCGGCAGGCGTGGCTGGCGCGACGCGGTGAGCAAGTGGTTGGCTGGGCTATCGCGCGGGTGGATCGTGGGACCGATGGCGGAGCCAATGGCCAGGCCGATGGCGACGAGGCCGTGCTTGAGGATCACTGGATCGATTGGCACGAGCCGCCGTTGGCCGCTGCCATGCTTGCCGCGGTTGCCGCCGATCACAGGACGTTGCGGGTGACTCGATGGAGCCATCACGAAGCGGAGATCGCGGCGTTGCAGACCGCCGGTCTGCGGATTCGTGGCCCCGAGAACTTGATCGCGGCGCGCGTCAGTGCCTTTGGCATTGCCCCGGCCAGCTTGGCAGAGTTCGCGAGCCTCGGGGAAACGGATGTCGGCGCGACCGGCATGCCGCAGTTGTCGCGCAACGAACGCATTGTCACACCGCCGCCGCCGGGCACCCAGAGCACCCGCGGCGATCACCGGCGCAGTAGCGCGAACCGCAAGATCCAATCCCGATGAGTAGTTCCAACGAATCGTCTTCGGGCGAACCAACGCGTTCCGATGGTGAGGGCGATGACGACATCGCGCGCCGCATGGCGGTGATGACGCGC
>CAXBFC010000743.1:0-1641 GCA_963974725.1 uncultured bacterium
TTTCATCCACTACCTTGTGCCGGCTTTGGCCGGCGCACCCAGGCACAGAAGTAACTGATTCGCGACCGACCTGGACTTGGCGTACCGTACGCAGGTTGGCTCTCTTGCTGCTACCGATTGAACGGCATTTCCTGCACCCAGTGGAAGCCGCGATGCAGGTTGAACACGTGCTCGATGGTGTGCAGCTCAAGCGGTTTGCCCTGCCACACGCCGCGCAAGACCAACGTGCGGCGCTCGACGTTCACCGGCTTGCGGAAGTCCTCTATCGTGACTGGATTGGGATTCGGCGCCTCGATGCTCTTGGTGCCTTGGGCAACGGTCCACGATTCTTCCTTGCCATTGACCACTTTCATCATCACCTGGTTGTTGGCCAGGTCCTCGGTGCAGATCCACGAGAACACCTGCCCCATTGCAGCCCGAGACCAGGCACGTGTACCGCGATCGATCGCCAGGAATTGCCAGCGGGTCGCGTCCGAAATCGGCAACTCCACGCCGTCGTGGATCATCTTCTCGACATCCCAGCGTCCGTAGAGGGCAGGCTTCGCGTAGCGCTGGTTCACATCGTCGAGGCGGGC
This sequence comes from uncultured bacterium, assembly GCA_963974725.1. Lineage (GTDB taxonomy): Bacteria > Planctomycetota > UBA1135 > UBA1135 > UBA2386. The sequence continues at coordinate 576 of CAXBFC010000743.1, forward strand.
CGAATTGTTTTGGTGCATCTCAAAGGCCATGCCGGCGATCCACAGGCAACCGATAACCATCAGGGTGCATCGCAGCCATCCCCATTGCGTCACGCTCATGTCGATGGGCTCCGAGCTGCGATTGCGGACGAACAACGACCACAAGCTTGGCCACCATGGCAGTAGCAGCGCCATCGCGAACATCAGCAGGTGCGTGGAGAACAGCTTGACCGGCACATCGTAGAGCCAATTCAGGGCGCACACGTTGGTCATCACTGCGATCGTCACGCAGCACCCGAGCAACGCCGTGCGCCGGTGAAACAACAAGAAGCCGCCGACCAGTTCGCCAATGCCAGCGAACACTTCGTACGGCTTGCTCGACCCCATGAAGGTCCACACCATGCCCATCGGCGACTTGTCGCCAATTTCGCGCGACATGCCTGCGATGCTCGGCTCCATGAACTGGCCCGCGTACATCTTGATGCCGCCGTAAACGAGCATGTAGTAGCCGACATAGAAGCGAACGATGAGATGCACCCAACGTCCGAGCCGCGGATAGCTGCGTGAGCGATCTAGCAACGACCAGATCGCAGTAAAGCCAGCGGCTAGGCAAACGAGGACCAGCAACTTGGTGAAGGCGAACCCAGTGTCGCCGCTACCTGACATCTGGTAGTGCACCGGCAGACCCGTCGTCAGGTGTTCGTGCGTCCAATCCACCGCTTCGCGCCACCACTTGGTGATGTAGCTCAGCCCTGCGCGTTGGTCGCCAGTGCCGCCGACGATCTCCTCACCTATCCAGGTCGCAAACTCGCCCATCCACGTCTGATTGCCAGCTACGCCACCTTCGACCGTGGGCTCGCGCCACCAACCATCCAGCTGGTGCAAATACGAACGCACCATGTTGATCAACTGCAAGAACGGCAATGGCAGCATGTAGAACAGCGAATGCAGCATCGCATACCGAAACCCGATGCGCTGCCACAGCGGCCACGGATTGGCCGCCAGTGTGCGAGTCGCATCAGAATCAGGCTCGGATGCGGGCAAGACCAAGTCGTTCGCTGAATCAGAGGGGTGCATGCCGCGATCT
>CAXBFC010000744.1:0-1633 GCA_963974725.1 uncultured bacterium
CACGCTGCCGAGATTTGTGGTCTCGAAGCGAGCACCATCGAAGCGGTCGCCAAGGAGATCGGTGCCGCTGGCAGCGCCTTCAGTTCGCACGTCTGGCGCAACGCCGCCGCCGGCAACGAAGGTGGCTGGGCGGTCGCGCGCAACCTGCAGTTTGTCTGCGTCTTGGTCGGCGCGGTCGCATCGGTCGGGGGCACCGCCGGCAGTGGCACCAACAAGTTCGTGCCGCCGCCGTTCAGCAAGCCGCGCCCGCACGAAGTGTGGAGCGAATTGCTCTACCCGAACGAATGGCCGCTCGCCCACCACGAGCTGAGCTTCTGCCTGCCGCACCTCGTCAAGAGTGGTCGCGGTCGCATCGACACCTACATCGCCCGCGTCTACAACCCGGTCTGGACCAATCCAGACGGCGCCATGTGGATCGACATGATGCAGGATGAGAACGCCGTCGGCTGCAACGTGATGCTGTCGCCGACGTGGAACGAAACCGCGCGCTGGGCCGACTTCGTGTTGCCGATGGGCCACGCCACCGAGCGCCACGACTTGATGTCGCAGGAGACCCACGCGGCGACCTGGATTGGCTTCCGCCAGCCGGTGCACCGCACGCTCGCGCAACGCCAAGGCAAGGAGTTCACCTGGACCTACGAGGTCAACCCCGGCGAAGTCTGGGAGGAAGACGAGTTCTGGATCGCGCTGTCGTGGAAGATCGATCCCGATGGCTCGCTTGGCATCCGCAAGCATTTTGAGTCGCCCTACCGCGAAGGCGAGCGCATCACAATCGACGAGTACTACCAGTGGATCTTCGAGAACTCGGTGCCGGGCCTGCCCGAAGCCGCCGCCAAGGAAGACCAGACGCCGCTCGACTACATGCGTCGCCACGGCTGCTTCCTGGTCAAGGATCAGGTCTACAAGACGCACGAGACCGAAATGAAACCGGGCGACTACCAGATCGACCCAGATCAGGGTGTCGTGCACAAGGACGGCAAGATCCTCGGCGTCTATGCCGACGACAAGTGCATGGAGGGCTTCCACACGCCATCCAAGAAGCTCGAACTGTTCTCACCGACCATGAGCGACTGGGGTTGGCCCGAGCATGCGACGCCGACCTACATCGAAAGCCATATCGACGAGGCCAAACTCGATCGTGACAACGGCGAGATGGCTCTGGTGCCGACGTTCCGCCTGCCGACCCTGATCCACACGCGCAGTGCCAACAGCAAGTGGCTCAGCGAACTATCGAACACCAACCCGGTCTGGATGCACCCGAGCGATGCGGTTCGCTTCGGAGTCGAGATCGGCGACTTGATCCGCGTCACCACACGCATCGGCTACTACGTCAACGCCGTCTGGGTCACCGAAGGCATCCGCCCGGGGGTCATCGCCTGCAGCCACCACATGGGACGCTGGACCGTTCGCGGCGACCAGACGTCTGGCAACCACTGGCAACTGCACGACGTCGACCTGCGCAAGGTTTCGGACAGCGCCTACCTGATGCGCCGCACCAAGCCCGTCTCCGGCTTCAAGAGTGAAGACAAGGAGAGTGAGAAGGTCTGGTGGTCGAGCGGTGGTGTGCACCAGAACATGACCTTCCCGGTGCAGCCCGACCCGATCAGCGGCATGCACTGCTGGCACCAGTTGG
>CAXBFC010000745.1:0-1616 GCA_963974725.1 uncultured bacterium
GACCAACCGGGTCCGCGCTACACCAGCTACCCGACGGCGCCGGTATGGAGTCCGGAGTTCGGGCCGGACGATCACCGCGATAGTCTGGTGCGTGCGAACGAGCAGGACGGCAAAGGAATGTCGCTCTACGTGCACCTGCCGTTCTGCCGGAGCATGTGCTTCTACTGTGGCTGCAGCGTGATCATTTCGCGCGACACCAAGAACGGCGACCGCTACGTCGCAGAGGTGCTGCAGGAAGCCGAGTTGGCGCGCACCACGCTGCAAGCCAATCGCCCGGTCGTGCAGCACCACTGGGGTGGCGGCACGCCGACGTTCTTGACGCCGGAGCAAATCGAACGGCTATTCAAGGGCTTGCTTGCGATCTATCCGCACACCGAGGACGCCGAGATCAGCATCGAAGTCGACCCGCGCGTGACCAGCGTGCGGCAGCTCGAAGTGCTGCGTGAGTGCGGCTTCAACCGCATCAGCATGGGCGTGCAGGACTTCGACGAAGAAGTGCAGAAGGCGATCAATCGTATCCAGCCGTTTGCACAGACGCGGAATCTTGTCGAGGCTTCGCGGTCGTTGGGGTTTACCTCGATCAACCTCGACATGGTCTATGGCTTGCCGCATCAGACTGCCGAGAAGTTCGCGCACAGTATCCAGCAAGTGTTGGGGCTGCGTCCGGATCGACTCGCCTGCTACGGCTATGCACACGTCCCGTGGCTGAAGAAACATCAGGAAGTGATCTCGGTCGAAGACCTGCCGCGCGGGTCGGACAAGTTGGATCTCTACCTGCTGTCGCTCAACGCGTTTCAGGATGCCGGCTACGAAGCGATTGGCATGGACCACTTCGCGTTGCCCGAGGATGGGCTCGTCAAGGCCGCCAACTCGGGGCAGCTGCATCGCAACTTCATGGGCTACGCGACCCATCAAGCCGAAGACATGCTGTCATTCGGGGTGACCTCGATCAGTGAAGTCGCCGGTGCGTTCGCACAGAACGTCAAGCAGCTCAATCAATACCGCGAGCATCTCAACGCCGGACGCTTGCCGGTCGAGCGTGGCATGCGTCGCAGTGAAGACGACGAAAAGCGCCGCGCGATCATTCTCGATCTGATGTGCCGCTTCTCGCTCGACTACGACGCGCATGGTGGTGCTGAGGCATTCCGGCAGCAATACAGCAGTGCAATCGAGGCGCTGGCGCCAATGGCTGAGGATGGTTTGATCGAACTCGACGACCACGGCATTCGCGTGACCCCGATCGGTCGCCTGTTCGTGCGCAACGTGGCGATGCCGTTCGATGCCTACTTGGAAAAGCAGCGGCAGGCGAAGAAGCCGATGTTCTCGCGCACGGTGTAGTTGCTATGGATACGGACGTGATGATCATTGGCGGCGGACCAGCGGGGTTGGCGGCCGCGATGTGGCAGTCGCACTGCTCGCCGCCGCCGCGGCTGTTGGTTCTGGAAGCCGGTGCGCGCACTGGTGGTTGGGTTCGCAGTGAACGCCGCGACGGCTACCTCTGCGAGCACGGTCCGCAAGCAATCCGCTCGACGCCGCAGTTCTCGCAGATCGTTGCGAAGCTCGGCCTCGAAGACGAGCTCGTCGCCGCGAGCCCGGAGGCGTCGACGCGTTGGCTC
>CAXBFC010000746.1:0-1607 GCA_963974725.1 uncultured bacterium
GGGACGCGCATGGGACCTCCAATTAGGAGAACTCAGGTTTACGCCGTCGCTATCATCGTCGCGAGCCAATCACGATGATCTATATGTCACGTCTATCCCTCTTGCTGACCGCCTTGGCGTTGTCGGTTCCAGTCGGTGCCCAACAATCGTTCGTCGAAGGCATGAACGAGCGCTTCAAGGGCCAGTCGCCAAAGGCCGGCGAAATGCTGCCAGATGCCAGCGGCTTCCACGCCGATGGCACGCCGTTCGCGCTGAAGGACACGCGCGGCAAGCTGACAGTGCTGGTCACCGGCTGCCTCACTTGAGTACCGTTCTTGCGCAACGTCCCCGGTCTGGAGGCGATCTACCGCGACTACAAGAACAAGAACGTGCAGTTCTTGATCATCTACAAATCCATCGTGCACCCCGGCACGAATGGCATCATCGATGCGTTCACCAAGGAAGAGCGGCTGATGCAATTGGCGCTCGCCAAGAAGCGACTTGGCACCACGGTGCCGATCGTCAGCGACTCGCTCGATGGCGACATCGTCAAGGCACTGAAGTCGGCTCCCAACGCCGAGTTCGTCATCGATGCTGATGGCAAGGTTGTCTATCGCAAGTTCTGGCACGACCCGGCGGCACTGCGAACCTACCTCGAAGAGCAGGTCGGAAAAGTCGACAACCCAACCAAGGTCCAAGATCTCAACATGAAGTTGGTGTTCCCCAAGGCCGGCGCACCGCGTGGCCTCGTCAAACCGCTGAAGCTTCCGGGCCGCATGGCGATCCTGAAGACGGCTCCCGAACTGCCGCAGGATGCGGACACCAAGACCGCCGCACCGCCGTTCTTCGCAAAGTTACTGGCCGAAGGCGATCGCGAGGCGATGAGCGGCGGCAAGGGCAAGCTCTACCTCGGCTTCTACCTCGACCCCGTCTACCAGGTGCACTGGAACAACCCGGCTGGTGGCCTGTCGTTCACAATCGACGATCCGAACGATGACAAGTTCGAACCGGTCGTCGGCCAAACGCCGAAGTACGAACACGAGGCCGATGTCGACCCGCGCGAGTTCGTGATCGACTTCCAAGCCCCGAGTCGCGGCGCCCAACTGCGACTGACGGTGCGCTACACCATCTGCGACGACAACGGCAAGTTCTGCATGCCGGTCGAACAGCACTACTCGCTCGAGATGCGCCGCAAACCCGGCGGAGCTTCACGCGCTGGCGATTGGATGCTCGAGCTGGTCGGGGACCCGATGTCTTACGACAAGGATGGCAATGGCCTTGCGTCACGCGACGAACTGCCGAAGGGCCGCGCGATGATCATGTTGCTGCACTACGACCGCAACCACGACGAGGCGATCGACAAGGACGAGGCGGCGCTCTACTATGACATGACTCGCATGAAACAGGGCCCCAAAACCCCGGAGAGCCGCAGCGGCTCATCTCCGGGACGCCGAGGCGCCGATAGCTCTGGCGGCCGCTAGAGGCGTGGCCGGAACGTAGCGTGCATCGCGTGCGGATGGAATCGCTGTGCGTGGTGGTGCGCGAGAACGCAGGCGAATTGGTAGATTCGGCGAGGCTCTCGTGGGCCGCCAAGTGCGGCGAGGCCGCCGCAAGCGTTGTGCGCGGCT
>CAXBFC010000747.1:0-1593 GCA_963974725.1 uncultured bacterium
GGCTTGATCGCCTACGCCAGTTCGCTGGACTGCGTCGGCGCCATGGCCCGCACCGCCGAAGACCTGGCGCTCTGGCTCGATTGCGCGAGTGGCCAGGATCCGGCGGATGCCACCAGCTTGCCGACGCCTGCGACGGTTGCCCACTTGCTACAAGAACGCAGCGACCTCACCGGGATTCGCATTGGCGTGCCGCGCACGCTCAACGGCGAAGGCATCGACAGCGAAGTGCTGGCTGCGACGCAAGCCGCAACGGCACACATGCAAGAACTCGGTGCAACCATCATCGAATGTGACCTGCCGAGTGCCAAACACGCGGTGCCAACCTACTACCTGCTGGCGACTGCCGAGGCCGCATCGAACCTGGCACGATACGACGGCGTGCACTACGGGTGGCGCGCAGAATCCACCGATTCGAGCCACCAGTCGAGCATTGAGACCACCACGCAAACGCGCAGTGAAGGCTTCGGCCCGGAAGTGCAACTGCGCATTCTGCTCGGCACGTTCGCATCCTCGTATGGCTACAGCGCGCAGTTCTACGAACGGGCGCGCATGGCCCGACACGCGCTGCAACGCGAGTTTCGGCAGACGTTCGAACAGTGCGACGTGTTGTTGTGCCCGACGTCGCCGACCGCGGCGCCGCAGTTTGGCGACAACGAAGACGACCCCCTGGCGCGCTACCTGTGGGACGCGTTGACGGTTCCCGCCAGTCTCGCTGGTATTCCCGCGTTGTCGATCCCGTGTGGCAACACCGGCGACGGCCGCCCAATCGGCGTGCAGCTGATGGCACCGCATCACCACGACGGCCGACTACTGCAACTGGCACACGTGTTCCAGACACGCAGCGAACACCACCTCAGCAGGCCGCAACTATGACCGGCTACACGACTGTCATCGGTCTCGAAGTGCACGTGCAACTCGGCACCATGAGCAAGCTGTTCTCGCCGGCTCCGGTCGCGGCACTGGGCGCTCCCAACACGCGCGTGCACCACGTCGACATCGGCTTGCCTGGCGTGCTACCCCGGCCCAATCTGCGTGCGATCGAACTGGCGACGCGTGCGGCGTTGGCGCTCGGCAGTGAGATCCAGCTCTACTCCGAGTTCGCGCGCAAACACTACTTCTACCCAGACCTTCCAAAGGGCTACCAGATCAGTCAATTCGACTTGCCGTTGGCCCTCGGTGGCTCGGTGCAAATCGGCGAGAATCGCACCTGCCGGCTGCACCGACTGCACGTCGAAGAAGACGCTGGCAAGCTGACCCACAGCGCGATCGGGACGCTCGTCGACCTCAACCGCGCGGGCGTCGCATTGGCCGAAATCGTTAGTGAACCAGACATTCGCGACCCGAAGGAAGCGCACACGTTCTTGGGCAACTTGCGCGAGGTGATCCGTTTTGCCGGCGTCAGCGACTGCGACATGGAACTCGGTTCGATGCGCTGTGATGCCAACATCTCGCTGATGCCCGTCGGCAGTGAAACGTTCGGCACCAAGGTCGAGTTGAAGAACCTCAACTCGCTCAAGATGGTGCAGCGCGCGCTCGAATACGAAGAACGCCGGCAAACCGCGATGCTGGCATCCGGCGGCAAGGTGATCGCCG
>CAXBFC010000748.1:0-1581 GCA_963974725.1 uncultured bacterium
ATTCCAGTCCGCAACGACGACTCCGTAGGTGCGACCGGCCGCTAGCCCGAACGGCACCGCGTGCAGGCTGCCATCGGGTTGCTGCAGATAGACGACGTTCGGGCCGCCAGCGTTGCCAACCACGATGTCCATGCGGCCATCGCCGTCGACGTCGCCAGTTGCGACGGCGTAGCTGTTCTCCGCACCGCCGAACGTCACAGACTGCGCGAACTGGCCTTTGCCATCGCCAAAGTAGACCGCGTTGGGCTCGCCGATGTTCGCGTTGAGGATGTCGAGTTGCCCGTCGCCATCGAAGTCGGCGATCGTGATGCCGCGCGTGCGGTCACGGCCCGTTCCATAGGACTTCGCGTCGACAAAGACGCCGTGGCCGTCGTTGAGGTAGATGTGGTTCTGCTGGCGGTTGCGGTTGGCGACAGCGATATCCAGGTCGCCGTCACCGTCCAGATCCGCCGTGGCGACGTTGATGGTCGCGTGCCCGGCCTCGCCGAACGTGCCGCGCCGGTCGAAGCCACCGCGACCGTCGTTGAAGCAGATCAAGTTGGCTTCGTTGCGGTTGGTCAGAATGATATCGAGGCCGTGGACGCCGTCGAGGTCCGCCAGCGTCACACTGCGCGTATTCGAAATCTTGCCGACGTCCTTGCCGCGCACGAAGTTGCCTTTGCCATCGTTGTGCAGCACGTGGCTTGGCTTGCGGTCGTTGCCGACGACGACGTCCAGATCGCCATCGCCATCGAGATCCCCCAGCGCAGCGGTGTAGGTCGTCGACTGCTCCGAACCTAGCGAGATCGCCTCGCCGAACGCGCCCTTGCCACCATTCGCGAGATCATTGCGGTACAGTTCGTTCTGGCCGGGCCAATGACGGCCGTTCGCAACGATCAGGTCAAGGTCCCGATCGCCATCGACGTCACCAATCGACAAGGACGCTGTGCGCGCGCTTGCGTCGCCGAGGGAACCGACGGAGCGGAACGAGATCGGGGAAGCGGTTGGCTCTGGGCCCTTGCCGGCAGCGCTCGCCTCGGCCTTGACGCGCTCATCCGAAGACTTGTCGCGGGCAAGGCAATACAGGAATCGCCGCCCGCGCATGTAGATCTTGTCGCCGATGACCGCAGCGGACGCATCGACTTCGTCATCCAGTCGGTTGACGGCCAACTGCTCAAACTTGGGGCCGTCGGCGATCACGATCGTGACGCCTTCGCGAGACGTGAAGTAGATGCGCCCGTCAGCAGCGATGGGCGATGCATAGACTTCGCGCATCCCTCGCAGCCGCTGTCCCTCGTAAAGCACCTCGCCAGTCTTCGCATTCAAGCACGACAACACCGCGGTATTGCCACGCACGAAGTAGAGGCGGCCGTTGCACAAGGTCGCGGACGGCACGTAGGACGTGCTACGCGTGTGCTTCCAAACTACGTTGCCGCCGCCCTGCAGGTCCCCCTTCGCGCCGGCCAATCGCACCGCCTGCAACATCTGGCCACGATAGCCACTCATCAGGTAGACGATGCCGTTGTTGTGGATTGGGATCGGGATGCAGTTGACAGTCATGCCCGGTAACGACCAGATCACGTCACCGAACTCCAGGTCGTA
>CAXBFC010000749.1:0-1560 GCA_963974725.1 uncultured bacterium
AGTGGTCCTTCGCGGCGCATGCGGCGACATAAGCTTGACCGACTGCGACGAGCTGGGTGCTGGCTGTGGTCGCGAGCCGTTTCTCGAAGCGCCTGAGGCGCTTGTCGAGTGAGTTGCCGAACTTGCCGCGCGTGCGGGCGATCATCTGGGACACCGTGTAGAGGTCGCCAGTTGCCGCGACGTGTGCGAGGCACTCAAGCTGCCAATCGGCTTCCACTGCGACCGCGACCGTCAGGTAGTCACGCACGAACTTGTCCATCTTGGTCTTGACCCTGGCTGTGCCCAGCAGCTGTTTGGCGCCGACGTAGTTCTCGAACGCGAGTGCGTGGTAGCAGTCCTGCAGACTCGGATCCGTGATGTCCGCGAGTCCAATGCCCGGCGGCATGAACAGTTCGCCGAGGCTCGCTTGGCAAGGGTGGACGATGGCCTGGTTGCGGCCGTAGGTGCTCGTGTAGCAATTGCCAAAGCGGCCGCAGCCGACCTTGTTGCGCTGCATCGAGTACAGCGGCCCGGTATGGCCACCGCCATAGCTCAGCTGATACAGGTAGTTGCGGCCGTTGGAACCACCGCCGGCGCCTTCGCTGGTGCCGCTGGTGCCAAAGCGCCGCAGCCGATGCGTGAAGCCCTTCTTGCCCGGCAAGTCATTCCAGTGGCCCGACGCGTTGCCGTCGACGCGGTCCTTCGAGTGATCGCGGGTTGCCGCGCATGCGAGCACGTCGGTCTGCCAGCACAGCACGCCCATGAGGCAGCGGATCTCGTTGGCGTAGAGCACGAACTCGGCTTCTTCGAGATCGATCTTGCGCGCCGCCATGGCGTTGCGAAGCAAGATGCCGTTGGCCTCGCGCGGTGCGACGGAGCTAGCGACCGACATCGTGAGATGCAGATGCTCGAGGTGCTCTTGGTAGCTGCGTGCCTTCGACAGCGGCGGCATCGGAATTCCGGTAGGTGCCTTCTTGCCGGTCGTTGGATCCATGCCGAGGCCAAGCGCGTCCCGCACTTCGTTGCGATAGCCGTTGAACTCGTGCATCCGCCGCAGCTGTTGGTTTGACTCCTTGCTCTGGATCTCGGCAAGGTCGGGCAGCAACAGCTTGCCGACGTTGGTCGCCGGCATCAGGAAGTGCTGTTGGAAGTGCAGCTGCGTCGAAGGGCGCAGGATGTAGTTGCTCCACACGCGGCGCACGTAGGCGACTTCGCGCATCTCTTCATCGGTCAGCGACCGCAGGCGTCGGTGATACGCAGTTCGGATCGACTCGTCGAGTAGCGCGGCGTAGTCACGTTCGAGCGCGTCCAGTTTGTCGTCGATGGCTTGTTCGAGCTTGTGCCACGTGGCGGGCTCGGCGAGCACCGTGCGAAACCACTTGCGCCTCTTTGCGGGGTCGGCCAGCTCAGAGTCTACGCTCGTCAGCGCAGCCAGCGCTTGCGTGGCGTCGCGGCTGGGCGGCACGTCGGCGCTCGGGCTTTGTGACGATAGTGGCATCGGCGCGAGCGAGCAGGCGAGCAGGCCAAGCACCAGGTGCATGGCAGTTGCGTGCCAGCTAGTCGGTTTCGAAGCGATCACTT
>CAXBFC010000750.1:0-1519 GCA_963974725.1 uncultured bacterium
GCGGCAGCAAGTTGAAATCGCCCGGCCAGAAGTCCAGCTCGAACAACTGGTCACTGCTGCTGAGGTCATTGATCCAACCAAAGAACGGCTCGTGGCGAAGGTCGTACGCCGTGCGCAGCGCCGTGAACAAGCCGATGTAGATCGGCATGGTCAGGAAGATCGGCAGACAGCCACCGATCGGCGGCATGACCTTGTTTTCGCGATTGAAGGCCATCATGGCCTGTTGGTATGCCTTCTGGTCGTCGGCATACTTCTTCTTCATCTCGTCCATCTTCGGCTTCAACTTGCTCATCTTGGCGCCATAGGCGCGCATCGATTTTTGCATCTTGAAGTTGAGCGGGAACATCGCGCCGCGGACCAGCACGGTCAGCAGGATGATGGCGAAGCCCCAGTTGCCGAGGAAGTCGTAGAACACGCCGAGCAGGCTCAGCAGCGTCGTCGCCATGAAGCGACCGCCGGGCACCGACATGCCACAGCACGGCGGTTCGAGGTCGTGATCGAGAATCGGCACGAACCGCTCGGGTTCGGGCAGGGTCTGGAACACGCGGTTCGACTTCGGGCCGATATACAAGCCGTACTTGAAGGTCGTCGCCTGGCCCTTGCCTGGCACCCCGAACTGCATCCCGAACAGCACTCGCGTAGTCGAGTTATCCGGCGGCTCCACGCCAGCTCGCGGTGGCACGGTCTGCACCGTCAGGCTGGTGATCGCCGCGCGCGACTCATCATCCTGCGGGTAGAGAAACGCGCCGAAGAAGCGGTTGGAACTACCTGCAAACGACAGCAGGGGTAGCTTGACCTCGGTGAGCGGCTGGTTGACGAACTCCGCCGACGGCGACTTCTGGTCAAACTCGCCATCGGTCATCGCGGCGATGGCAACCGACACGTCGCCGAACAACGACGACTGCTTGGGAGACACGAGCGCCGGTCCCAACAGCACGAACGCCTGGTTGCCGCGCACTTCCGACGTCTCGTTGCGCAGCGTCAAGGTGATCGTGAAGCCGCGAGCCTGCTGGTCGTAGAGGAACTCCTTCTCCAGCACCAAGCCCTTGCCATCGGCGAGCGTGAACCGGACGCCGTCCCGAATGTCCTGCATCTCCCAGCTATCTTGCGCCGGGTTCTTCGCAAACAGTGCACCGCCGGCCTGAGGCAGCTGGGCCAGGCGCAACGCGTGATCCGAGTTGTCGATCAGCAACAGGTAGTCGCTGCTCTTGACCTCGTCGCTGTTGGCCGCCTCGGCCGATACGAAGTGATCTTTGGCCTTCAACCAAACGAGACCTGCCGTCAGCTTCGAGAAACACGCCTCGAAGCTGCCAGTGGTGCCTGGTTCGCCAAAGGACTTGATGAGGCCGGCCTCGCCTTGCGCCACCAACAGCGACGGCAGAGCCAAGGCCAAGAACAGAATGCGAAGCAGGTTCGACATGAGGGGCAGGCACCCACGTCAAAGCGCGGGCCACAGTTCAGACAAATGAGGGGTGCGGGTGCGGCGCCGTCGTCAGACCGCGGAACGGTCCAAGGCAAC
>CAXBFC010000751.1:0-1515 GCA_963974725.1 uncultured bacterium
GATCGGTGTGATGCCGTCGAGGGCACCTCGCAACTCACGCATCTCCCGGAGGATCGTGAGGATGATCCCCGGCGAGCTGAGCGACGACTCGCCGCGTGTACGCGGGAAGTAGTCGACACCGAACTGCAGCATCTCGTAGCCAAGCCGAGTTGCCCGAATGACCAGTTCGGCATCGATAAACGAGCCTTCGCTCTGCAGCTCGACGTGATCAAAGACCTTGGCCCTGCAGAGTTTGAAGGCGAAGTTGATGTCGCGCGCCTTGATGGCTCCGCCGAGCTTGCGGTTCTTATCGTGGTGGATGACCGTGACGTGCGGGTCCGCTGCTGCGATTGCGTCAGCGATTTCGGCAGTGCGATCAGTCGACGCGTCGTTGACAATGATCAGTTCGTAGTCATCGATATCGCCAGCCTCGATGAGCGTGGCGCACGCCCGGCGCGCAGCGGCGAGCGCACGGTCGACGTACTCCTCTTCATTCCACATCGGGTAGAAGATCGAGAGCTTGTTGAAAGATGCTCCGGTCGGTTCACTCGTCATTCGGGCAGAAGGGTAGCTGCCGGGGAAGTCAGCGCTACAGCGCCTACAGTCAGCTCCTTGTTAGAGGAGACGAACACGACCGATTCACGCCCGGGTCTTCCGCCTCCGATTCTCGGCTTCACGGCGCCCCAACCAATCCAGCAACGCCCGGGGCAGGTGACCACCGGCTGGCAGATGCTGCTCGGTGCTGCGTGGACCGCATCGTTCTTCGCATTCGCCGCCGTCTGGAAGACCAGCCAGGACATCGGCATCAGCACGTGGTGGCTCGGTGCTCGAGCCCAGCCACAGTCGGTGACGATCAAGATTATCCCGTTCGTTCTGTCCATCGTCATCGGGCTCGCGGCGATCTACAACCTTCGTCGGGTTGCCCTGATCAGCCTCGCTGGCTCATTCGGGGTCGCACTCATTGCTGTGTTCGATATCTCACGATCTGGCGGATTGGCCGCGATCGAGTTCGCCATCGCGGCCAGCCTCGCTGCCATTTCGGTCGGCGCCTTCACCGGCACCTACCGGGCGGTCACGACCGTCTGACGAGCCGCCTGACCGGTCTCCCCGGGCGGCTATCTGGTCGATCAACCTCGGTCCTGTCGGCGCGAGTCCGTGAGCCAACGCAGTCGCGGCGATATCGTCGGCTCCCATGTCTGACGCCAAGCAGGTCCCCGGTGGATCCAACGCCAAGGTCCTCATGTCGCTCCCCGTTGGCGAACGCGTCGGCATTGCCTTCTCTGGCGGACTCGACACATCAGCCGCGGTGGCGTGGATGCGTGAGCGGGGTGCCATTCCCTACACGTACACCGCCGACCTCGGTCAGCCGGATGAGCCTGATCTCGAGGGTGTTCCGACGCGTGCCAAGCAGTACGGGGCCGAAGAAGCGCGCATCGTTGATTGCCGCGACGAATTAGTCCGCGAGGGCCTCATCGCTATCCAGTGTGGTGCGTTCCACATCGGCTCCGGTGGCAAGACCTACTTCAACACCACTCC
>CAXBFC010000752.1:0-1500 GCA_963974725.1 uncultured bacterium
CTGAGCATGTCGCTGGGAACCTGGCGGCGGTTGCCGTTGTGGAACTCGCCGCCGAGGCGGACCGCCAACTGACGCAGCGTGCTCTCGTCCTGGCGCGACTGTTGGCCAGCGATGAAGCTGCCGGACAGGTGATCGCCAACGCCGATCACGAGCGTGCCACCAAACGACGGCGGCAGCTCGGGCATGCCCGAAGCGGGCACGGTGTCGCCATCGCTGACAATGACCATCAACGCGCTCTTGACGCGCCAGGCCTTGCCCAGCTTCGCGGCTTCGACAATGCCATCGAACAGCTTGGTCTTGCCGACCTTGAACGCCCATTGCAGATCGACTTCCGACAGCATGTGGCGCACGACCTCAATGTCCTTCGTGTCCACGACCACCGGCTTGGCGCCGTTGTAGGTCGCGATGACACTGACCTTGAACTTGCCGATCTGCACGCGGTCGAACAGCGACTCGATCAGTTCGCGCGAGCGCTCGTGACGCGTCAGGTCACCTGAGACACCGGCATCCTTCAAGAACATGCTCGGCGAGACGTCGTAGACCAGCACCAGGTGGCGCCAGTCTTCGTCGGACATCTCTTCGCCGGCGTGCACCTTCGGGTCGACGACCAACAACGTCGCCAGAGCCCAGCCCAGCGCCGTATTTGCGAGAACACGCAACGTCGGCACGGCCACGACCCATCCGGCGGGCCGACCCGTTGGGCCAAACACCAGATTGCGCACGCGCCCGACGCGACGTGCCTGTAGCACCTCGCCCACCATCGCCAAAACAAAGACACCGAGAGCAACGTAGAGGCTCACCATGGCGTGTACCTCCAGCCCAGCATGAACAGCATGTAAAGCCCGAGCACACTCAGGCCGGCGATCGCGAACGGAAAGAACCAGTCGACCAGTTCGGCCGTCGCCTGCTCGAGTTCGGTCTTGGTCATCTGGTCAATCGCATTGAAGACACCCTTCAGTGCATTGGTATCCCCCGGATTGAACACCTCACCGCCCGTCGTGCGGGCCAGGTTGACGATTTCACCGCGCGCTTCGGACTCCTGAATGTTGACCGCGAACAACTTGATCCGGTCCCGCTTCAGACGCTTGGCGATCTCCATCTCGGCGCCGCTCTGCAGATCGCTACTGAAGCCATCGGTAACCAGGATCATCATCCGGTCGCCGTCTTCGCGCGACGTCAGCACTTCGCGAGCTCCAAGCACCGCCTTGCCGATCTCGGTGCCGCCAAAGCCGGGAACGTTGTTCTCCGGCCGCATGAACGGGATCGAGTTGCGGAAGGCCGACGGGTCGCTCGTCAACGGCACCCAGTGCAGGTAGTTGTTGCCAAAGAACGTCAGCCCAAACGAATCTCCGCTGCGGAAGTCGAGGAACTCGTTGATCGCCTCCATCGACGCGTCGTAGCGAGTCCCGCGACCGAACTTCGCGACCATCGAACCGGAGATATCGACGACGAACTGGATGTTGGTGAGCGCCCGTTTCTGCTTCGGCGCCGAGAGTTCTT